>CAZCMU010000110.1:0-9557 GCA_964499725.1 uncultured Opitutales bacterium | reverse complement strand
TTGGAACAATTCGCTCGAGGCAATGGCCAAAATCAGACTGGAAAAATGGTCCTGGCCTTGCGCCACCGCAACGCTGATTTGGTCCACGGCGCGGGTGTCATGATAGTCCAATCCTCTTCCCAAAGCATAAATCAGCATTTTCTCGACGAGACAACGCCGAAAATCCCCCTCCTGGGCCCGCAAAATTTGTTTGAGCCCCGGGGCTCCTTGAAAGGTTTTGCCGTCCGGCAGCGTGCCCGAGGCGTCAATCTTATCCGGGCCGTCGTTGTCGCGCCACGCGCCAATCGCATCGTAGTTTTCCAAGGCAAAACCGAGCGGGTCCATGTTCTGGTGGCAGGAGGCGCAGGTTGGGTCGCTGCGGTGCTGCTCCATCTTTTCGCGCAAGGTTCCAGTCAACTGCCGATGCTGGTCGTCCAGCGCCGGGACATTGTCCGGTGGCGGGGGCGGGGGTTTGTTCAATATGTTTTCCAAAATCCATTTTCCGCGCTGCACCGGCGAGGTCCGGGTGGCATAAGATGTAACCGTGAGCACACTGGCCTGGGTCAGGATGCCACCACGCTGGTCGCCGGTGAGGGTGACGCGCTGGAAGTCCGGTCCTTCCACGCCGGGAATGCCATACAGCTTGGCCAACGGCCCGTTGACGAAGGTGAAATTGCCATCAATAAAATCCATGATACTGCGGTCCTCGTTGACCACCGTTTCAAAAAACCATTCCGTTTCCTGCCACATGGCCTGGCGCAGCCCGTCGTTGAATTGCGGGAAAAGTTTCGGGTCCGGCGAGGCCTGCTGTAGATTGCGCAAAAGCAGCCACTGCCCGGAAAAATTGAGCGAGAGCGCGTGCGCCTTGGAGTCTTTCAACATGCGCAGCACCTGCGTCTTCAACACGTCCGGCTGGTGTAGTTTGTTGGCCTCGGCCAGTTGGAATAACTGATCATCGGGCATCGAACTCCAGAGAAAATACGAGAGCCGGCTCGCAAGCTTGTAGTCGGCCGGAATCGCCGGGATACCGTCGTGGCCCGTGTTCCCGTCGCCCAGTTCCACGCGGAATAAAAATTCCGGCGAAACCAGGATGGCCCGCAACGCCAGGTAAAGACCGTTTCTCGCTTCTTCACCATTCTGCGCAAAAGACAGGGCGACGAATTTGTAAAGCCGTTCGATTTCATCCTTCGACACGGGTCGGCGCCAGGCCCGCCTCAACAAGTCCCCCAGCACCTGGTGCGCATATTCCGAGCGGTTGTCAAATCCCTCCGCCGGGTAACCGGTTATCATCAAAGCCGTGTAAACACTCTTGTTATTGCGAAGTTCGTTCACTGCCTCATCCGCCGTCTTCAAGTATTGTTCAAACAGCAGGGGCGATACCGTCAACAAATCTGCGATGTTATCAAAGCCGTAGCCATTTTCGTCCTTGGGGAAATCCTCGCCCGCGTTAAAATCCGGCAGCATCAGCAGGTCGCGCACGGTGTTGACGTATTCCGAGCGGTTTAGGCGGCGCAAGGTCATGTGCACCGGCGCTTTGACGGGATTGCCCCCGGCGCTGAGCACGTCGTCAATCGCCGCGAGGGCAATCTTGGCCTTCGCCGGGTCGGGCTTGGTCGCGCCCTGCGGGGGCATTTCGCCGGCCTGCACGCGCGTCAAAATATTTTCCCAGGTGGAGCGATGCTGGGAAAGGCTGTCGGCGGTAAGGTACGCATCCAGACTCAAGCCGCCTTTTCGCTGGCCCTTGCCGTGACACTGATAGCAATTCTGTTGCACGAAGGGGAGAATCACACTGGCAAACTCTTCATTCGCCGTGGCCAAAGCCGGGGTTGCCGCAGGTGTTTGAGCTGGAGCCGCCGCGGGTGCCGATATAGTTAAAACCGTGTCCGCTGCCGATGCGGTGGACATGTTCAAGGCCAGACATGGCATCGCCAGCAGGGCCAACACGCCCGGGCTCTTCTGCCGCCGGAGGGGAATCATTGGGGGGGGTAAACCGCAGCACGGCGACTGTGGTTTCAATTTATCAATCTGATGCGTTCGCCTCATAACGTCTACCAAAATACACAGGATTTGGCGAGGCGGCTTTGAACTCGCCAGACGGTGCATCGTCATCATCATTTACCCATACCCCGGTCACCCCAAAGTTATCGCATGAATTCATATCGTTTGAATCTTCCCCGCCCTCGCCTGCTGGCGACGGTGCTGGCCGGCCTGTTCGTGCTCACTCTCATTTCATGTACGCACCTTGCGCCTGCGGCTCCTGCGGCGCTCTTTTCCGAAGACTTTGAGTCCGGCAAACTTTCCCCGGACGTTTGGGTGCAGAACGTGACCGGCAACAACACCATCGAGGTGGAGAGCGAAAAAGTCGCCCATGGAAATTTTGCGCTGCGCGTGCGCTGCCCGACGCCAAGCAACCAAACTTGGGCCTTCATCATGGCATCGCAACTGCCCGATGCGCTGCGGCAGCATGTCTTTGGCCGGGCCTACATGTACATTACGCCCGCTCCGCCCGCCCGGCACACCATCTTTATCATGGGTGGCACTCCCGGCTTCCCGTACAACCGGTATCAGGAGGTTGCCTCCGCCAACGGTCGCTGGCAACTGACCTATGTTGACCTCCATCCCGCCGGCAACAATGAAGACTACCACAGCGGCGGCACTCCCCCGCTCAACCGCTGGTTTTGTCTCGAATGGGAATTCAACGACCACCCCAATCACGCGACCATCTGGGTGGATGGGCAGCTCATTTACGAAACGAACTTTGTTTCCAGAATCACCCGCGCCTCAACGGATCTCGTGGGCAACTTCAGCGAATTAGCCCTCGGTTTCCGTCTCTGGGGCGCAGCACCGCAAGCCTTCGATATTTATTACGACGACATCGCCCTGGACACAAAGCGAATTGGCCAGATCCCCGGCCCCATCAAATCCGCGCAATAGTTATTCTTGCTCGACAATCCCCATGAACGGCGACTCCTGCTGCACTCCTTCGCGTGGACCGGAAATCCTGTCTCTCCATGCCGGAGTTGGCCATGAGTTCCGGCGAATAAACACCGGCTCGTTGAAAGACATGCGGGCTATCCCAGGCGGAGAATACCTGCTCGGCGCCAACGATGCCGACGGCTGGCCCGCGGATGGCGAGGGGCCGGTGCACACCGTCTCGCTTCAGCCATTTCATATTGATGCCTGCTGCGTGACCAACGAGCAGTTCAATAATTTCTTCAACGCCACCGGTTACAAAACCGAGGCTGAGCGTTTTGGGTGGTCGTTTGTATTTCATCTCTTTCTGTCACGGGGGCAGGTGGCGCGCGTAACGCAACGGGTGGCGGGCAGCGAATGGTGGTGCAAAGTCGAAGGTGCGAACTGGCGTCACCCGGAGGGCGAAGGCTCGAACATCAAGAAGCGCTGGAGCCACCCGGTGGTGCATGTGTCGTGGAATGACGCCCTCGCCTATGGCGCGTGGGCGGGCAAGCGGCTGCCCACCGAGGCTGAATGGGAATGCGCCGCGCGCGGCGGCCTGGTGCAGAAACGTTTCGCCTGGGGTGACGAATTGACCCCCAGCGGCAAGCACATGTGCAATATCTGGCAGGGAAAATTCCCCATGCACGACACCGGCGAGGACGGCTATATCGGCACCGCGCCGGCCAAAAGTTTTCTGGCCAACGGCTACGGTCTGTACAACGTGGCGGGCAATATCTGGGAATGGTGCCACGATTGGTTCAGTCCGACCTATCACGCCACTGCGCCGCGTACCGACCCGGTCGGACCGTCTGGCGGCGGAAGCAAGGTGGTGCGCGGCGGCAGCTACCTATGCCATCATTCGTACTGCAATCGTTACCGTGTCGGCGCACGCACGGCCAATACGCCCGACAGTTCCACCGGCAACACTGGCTTCCGCTGCGTGCGGGATGTCTAGCAAGCCGCGCGTTTTTGCGTGGCCCGCAACAACAGGCGCTGCAATAGAATAAAAGCCAGCAGTAGCCCGCCGGTGATAATTCGCGTCCACCAGGAACTGAGCGAACCGTCAAACTCGATGGCGGAATTAATGGTGCCGATGATGAGCACGCCGCACAGCGTGCCAAAAAGGTGTCCGCGCCCGCCGGTGAGCAATGTGCCGCCGATGACCACCACCGCAATGGCATCGAGTTCCATGCCCATCCCGTAAGTGGAATTGCCCGAGCCGGTAATAAAGGTGCTTACCAATCCGCCCAACGCCGCCAGCGTCCCGCACAACGCATAGGAGCAAATTTTTGTCGCGCTGACCGGCAGGCCCATCAGCAGGGCGGAGTTTTCGCTCCCCCCGATGGCGAGGAGGTTGCGCCCAAACCGCGTCTGGTGGCCCAAAAGATAACCCAGGATGAGCACCGCGATTAAAATCCACGCCGGCAATGGGTGAATCGTTGTATCGCCCAGTTTTGCGGTGATATCCGTCAAATGCTCGTAGAAAGGGTTTTTTATTTCGATGCTGGCAGTGCTGATCCAATACGCGCACCCGCGCGCGAAAAACATGCCCGCCAGCGTGACCAGAAATGGCGGTTGGCGAAAGACCTGGATGACCGCACCCATCGCCGCACCAAACAGGGCGCCGATGGCCAGCCCCAGCAGCATGGCGAACACCGGCGGCCAACCGTGGCTTTCGACCAAAGTGGTGACTAGTATATTCGTGAACCCCGCCACCGCGCCAACCGACAAGTCAATCCCTCCGGCAAAAATCACCAGCGTCATGCCCACGGCAATGATGCCCAGTGCCGCATTGTTGGTGAAGAAGCTCGCCACATTCCGCGTCGAGCAAAAATAGGGATACCGCCAGCTCGCCGCCGCAAAGAGCAGGAGAAAAATGACCGCCGTCGTCAATTGGGGCAGGCGTTGGCGCAGAAAAGTCTTCAAAGGGTTGCCTCCCTCTTCCACAGCCCACCCAGCCAGTGCCGGGTCGTATCCGACTGCATCAGGCAAACAACAATGATGAGCACGGCCTTCGGCACCGGCGCGACGGCTGAGGACACGCCGACAAAATACATGGTGATGGTCAGCGTCTGCAAAAGAATCGCGCCGAGATAGGAACCGAGCAGGTTAAACCGTCCGCCGCTGAGGGCCGTGCCGCCGATTACCACGGCAAAAATGGCATCCAGCTCCATGTTCTGCCCCGCCGTCAATGGGTCGGCATCTTTAATATAGGATGCCGCCAGCAACCCGGCTAGACCGGCGCACAGCCCGCTAACCATATAAGCGAGGCATTTTGCCCGCGCGGTGGCCAGCCCGGCAAACCGGCTCGCTGTTTCGTTGTCACCCACCGCCTCAATAAACAACCCCTGGGCGCTGCGCCGCAACCACAACCAGACCACGCCGTAGAGCGCAGTCGCAAAAATGGGGGCAAAGGGCAGCCCCGCCACAAAGCCGTTGCCGAGAAAATTAAAATGGCCGTTGAGAATTTGCACCTGCTGCCCGTTGCTGATGACCTGCGCGATGCCGCGACCGGCCACCATTAGCACCAAGGTGGCGACAATCGGCTGGATGCGCGCCCACGTCACGAGCAAGCCGTTGACGAGCCCACACAATAACCCAACGCCCACGCTGGCGGCCAACACCATTGGCAGGCTGTGTCCGTTTTGCAGCAGCACCGCCGCCACCGCGCCCACCATGGCCATCACCGAGCCAACCGACAAATCAATGCCGCCCGTGGCAATAACCAGCGTCATGCCGAGCGCCAGCACCAGGCACACCGACCCCCGGTTAAAGATGTCAATGACGGTGCCAACATAGTGGCCATCTGCCTGGGTAAACAAAAAAAAGTTTTTGCTAAAGATGAGATTAACCACCGCGAGCAAGAGCAACCCTGCCAGCGGCCAGACTGCCGGTGATTTTTTCCATGAAGCAAATAAACGCGTATTACTCATGGGGCTGGACCACACCGGCTATTTCGCGTAACAGGCGGTGCAGGTCAATTTCCGCCCCGTCCAGCTCGGCCACTTTGCGGCGCTCGCGCAGGACGATGATGCGAGTGCTATTCCGCACCACTTCTTCGATTTCCGACGAAATAAACAGCACCGCGACACCCTCCGCGCGCAACTTGGCGATGAGCTGCTCGATTT
This sequence comes from uncultured Opitutales bacterium, assembly GCA_964499725.1. Lineage (GTDB taxonomy): Bacteria > Verrucomicrobiota > Verrucomicrobiia > Opitutales > JABDGR01 > JABDGR01. The sequence goes on along the minus strand of CAZCMU010000110.1, from coordinate 3,495 downwards.
CCGCCTTCGCGCCGATGTCGATGCCGCGCGTCGGCTCGTCGAGAATAATGAGTTCAGGTTGTGTCGCCAGCCAGCGCGCCAGCAAAGCTTTTTGCTGATTGCCACCGGATAGATTTTTTATGGGAGTCTCCGGGCTGCTCGTCTTAATGCGCAGTGCTTGAATATAATGAGCGCACAACTTTTCCTGTTCGGCGCGCGGCACCGTGCTCCACGCGCCGCGCTTGGCCTGGAGCGCAATGATGATGTTCTCGCGCACGGAGAGGTTTGGCAAAATACCCTCGGTTTTGCGGTCTTCCGAGCAAAAGGCCATCCCCTGCCCGGCTGCCACTCTTGGTGAAGAAATTTTTACGCTCTTCCCAAGCCACTTAATTTCTCCGCTGTCGGCGTGATCGATCCCAAAAAGCAGGCGCGCCGTTTCGGTTCGACCAGAACCCAGCAGCCCGGCCAATCCTGTCACTTCACCACGACGCAGCGTTAAATCCATCGGCTGCAGCACCCCCCGGCGGCCCAGTTGGTGAACTTCGAGCAACGGCACGCCGGCGGTGGGCGTTGACGGAATAAAGGCTGTGTCCCGGTTACGCCCTTCTTCATCCGTGACTTCGCGGCCCAGCATTTTACTGACCAGTTGCAGCCGGCCCAGTTCCGCAGTGCGGTATTCGCCCACCAACTCCCCGTTGCGCAACACCGTGAGCCGGTCCGAGACTGCATAAACCTGGTCAAGAAAATGCGTGACAAACACGATGCCCAAGCCCCCGGCCCGCAATTGCCGCATGACTTTGAACAGCTCCTCCACCTCTTTTTCGTCGAGGCTCGCGGTCGGTTCGTCGAGCACCAGCAGCTTGGCCTGCAAATCCAGCGCGCGGGCAATCGCCACCATCTGTTGGATGGCGAGCGGCAGCGCGCCCAATTCGGCATCCACGTCGCAGTCAATTTCCAACCGGGCCAGCGCGGCGCGCGCCTGGCGGCGCAGCGCACTCCAGTTTAAAAAACCAAAACGCCCCGGCTGCCGGCCCAAACTGATGTTTTCCGCCACCGAGAGCGTCGGTATCAAATTCACCTCCTGATAAACAGTGCTGATGCCCAACCGCTCCGCCTCCCGCGGCGAGGATGGACGGATCACCTGTCCGGCCAGCTGCGCTTCCCCGGCGTCGGGCGCATAGACCCCGGTCAACACCTTGATGAGAGTGGACTTGCCTGCGCCATTTTCTCCCAACAACGCATGAATCTCACCGGCACGCACCGTGAAATCCACGCCTGCCAGGGCGGTCACCCCGGGAAACTTTTTCCCAATCCCGCGCAAGGCGAGCAACGGTGGCGGTGGCGTCTCGGCGGCGGGCATTAGAAGGTGGCGAAATTAGTATGCGCGTGTTTTTACTGCGTCTGTGGCGTTGGTGCTGTCGAACAAATGATCCACGTTGTACGTCTTGGCCGGCACCGGCTGGCCTGCAAGAATTTTCTGCAAGGCGTCAAACACCACCGGGCCCACGCCAGGGTTGCACTCGACCACGCAGTTGATTTTGCCATCCACCACGGCCTGCACCGCCTCCTGCTCGCCATCAATGGAAAGGACCATGACATCCTTGCCGGGCTTGAGGCCGGCTTCCTCAATTGCCTGAATGGCGCCCAAGGCCATGTCGTCGTTGTGCGCATAGAGAATGTCCCAATCCTTGCCGTGTTTTTTCAACAGAGCTTCCATGACCTGCTTGCCCTGGTCGCGCTTAAAATAGCCGCTTTGCGAATCAATGATCTGCAGCCCCGGCGAGCCCGCGATGCCCTCGGCAAAAGCCTTTTTGCGGTCTTCCGCGGCGGCCGAGCCGGGTTCGCCGGATAATTCGAGGATGCGGCCCTTGCCACCAGTTGCCTTGACGAGCCATTCCGCGACCATGTGCCCTTCCTTGATGAAATCCGAACCAATGAAGCACTTATAGAGAGACGGGTCGGCGTCTATGGAGCGGTCCTCCACAATCACGGGGATATTTGCGTCCTTGGCTTCCTTGAGCACGGGCTCCCAGCCTGTGGAAACAAGCGGGGCGATGATAATGGCATCCACCTTTTGGGTGACAAAATTGCGCACGGCGCTAATTTGATTCTCCGGCTTGCTCTGGGCATCCACGAATTTCAGGGTGATGCCGCGCTTGGCCGCCTCGGACTTGAGCGAATCCGTGTTGGCCACGCGCCATTTGCTCTCCGCGCCGGTTTGCGCAAAACCAACCGTGATGGTCTTCGCGGCCGGGGCGGCCATTGTGCCGGAAGATGACGAGGCGGTGGTGTCATTGGACTTGGAGCAACCGGCCAGCAAAATCAGGCTGGCGGCGGCCACGCCGGGGGAACAACGCAGAAGGGTGAACAAGGGGGACAGTTTCATGGTGGGTGGAATGGGAATGAAAAATGGAATGCTTTTTTGAATTTAACGCAAGTCCAGGCGATACATCACCACGGAGAACGGGGGCACCGCGAGTGCGTTATTGGTCAGCGTGACCTGTTTTTCCTGAATGGTAAGTTTATCCGGCTGGCCCGGCTCGTTGTATTCGCCGGGGTCGTCGCCGGTGATAAGCCATTGCGTCGCCTCGTCCTTCACCGCGGTGGAACCCAAATTGACCGTCAATGTGTCCGGTGTCGTCAACGGATTGACGATGGCGATGGTGATGGCCTTTTTGTCGTCTGTCCACGCCGCAGATATATCCAGACCGGTCGGCTGGGCCGGAACCTCAATCGGGATGGTGCCAAAATGATTGCGGTAAAGCACCTGCGGGAGGGCGGTGGCATCAAACGCCGCCGCCGTCTGGGTGGTCTTGATCGCGCCGATGACGTTTACCGTCTGCGCATAATTGGCCATGAAGTAAATGTCGCTGTTGCGGAAATATTCATGGTACCCGCGGGCAATGCCGAGGGCGTCTTTGAGGTGGTAGCGTACCCCCAGTTCACCATAGAGATAGTCGCCGTACCAGTAATTCCATTCGTCCATGGCAATGCGAATGTCCTTGCCCTGCAGTTCGGGGACGCTCGCGCGCAATTGGCGGTGCACCTCGGCCACTTTCTTGATTTGGTCCGCGAGCTGGGCGACATGGGCCACCGTGTCGGTCTTTTCCTTGACATAGACGTGCTCGCTTAAAAGCGTCATGTTCGCCGAGCAGACCTGGAACATGGTGCGGTCCCAATCGCGGGTATCAATGCTGCCAACCGCGACCAGCTTGGCGTTCTTGTCCACGGCCCACATCGCCTGGGCCACTTGGTTGTGCTTTTGCACATATTGCGCCAAGGGCATGTTGCCCAATTGCCAGTTGCCGAACATCTCATTGCCGACAGCCCACCACTTCACGTTATACGGCTCGGGGTGGCCATTGGCCGCGCGCAGCTTGCCCATCTCCGTATCCGCCCCGCCATTGCAGTATTCGATTTCCTTGGCCACGTCCTCCACCGTGCCCAGGCCGGTGTTGACGGACAGATAGGGCTCGGCGCCAATTTTCTGCATCAAATCCATGTATTCGTGGATGC
>CAZCMU010000109.1:0-9558 GCA_964499725.1 uncultured Opitutales bacterium | reverse complement strand
CCAATTGCGACGGCATTGACCTCGACCACTGCCGCGACGTGGAAGTGCGCCGGTGCGACATCACCTGCGGCGACGACGCCATTGTGGTCAAAACTTCGCGCCAGACCACCGACTATGGCCCGTCGGCGGGCATTCACGTGCACGACTGCGCGATGACGACGCAGGACTCCGGCGTAAAAATCGGCACGGAGACGACGCAGGACATCCAGGACATTATTTTTGAGCGGTGTGAAATCCGGTCGTCCTGCCGGGGGCTGTGCATCCAGTTGCGCGATGCGGGCAATGTTGCGCGGGTGCGTTTTGCCGACATCCATTTTCTCTCGCGGTATCATTCGGACCCTTGGTGGGGCCGGGGTGAGGCCATCTCGTTCACGGCGTTGCCGCGCAGCCCGCAAACCACGCCCGGCGCCATCACGGACATTCGCGTCGAAAACATCACGGGCCGGGCGGAAAACAGCATCCGCGTGCAAGGCACGCCGGGGAATCCCGTCCGCCGGGTCGTTTTCGAAAATGTGGCGGTCGCGTTTGACCGGTGGACGAAATACCCCGGCGGAGTTTATGACAACCGGCCCACGACGGCGCTGGCCGCCCTCGAAATCCATGGCACGCCGGGCTTTAACCTGCGCGAGGCGGAGGACATCAGCCTCAACCGCTGCCGCGTGGCCTGGGGCAATCATGTTCCGGAGTATTTTACAAACGCCCTCGAGGCGGAAAACACCGCCAAACTTTCCCTCAATGATTTCTCCGGCGAAGCCGCGCACCCGAACCGGGATTCGGCGCTCAAAATCAATTAGTCGCATGCATACAAACAAATCATAAAAGGCGTGCCAAAACCGGGGTTCAAACGCTCAAAATGAAGGTTCTTTTAGGATAGATTTCCTTCGCCCGAGGCATCATTGAATGAGGGTGGACAACGTGCAGTTAATTTTTGGTTTACACGGAACTCTAAAACGGAGCCAGTGTTAGGTTACGGCAACAGTGTATTACGACGAACTGGAAATGTGCAAGCACGTGGACCCGACGTGGAAACGCGTGCTGCCGAGGTAGTGAAGGGCCATGCCATCACTTCCACAAATCATCTTGAAGCGTTATTTAAGTGCAACTAAAGTAGTAGGTTACGGTTAGACAGGCCATAAACTCGCCGGGCGCGTTTACGTGTTGCTCATTTTTTTGTCTATCAGACCCCCATTTGTCACATTCATGGCTGCACACCCCACCGATTTGGCAAAGCATTTGATCCAAGCCTCGGCCTTGGGCCTGACAGTGTGGAGCGGCGGCAAAGCCTTTACCCCAGCGGTTCTCCATCCCTCGTCCCAAGAGCCACCGACCCAGCGGCAGTTTTCTGCAGGCGCTTTTTTGGGTGAATACGAAAACATCCTCGGCACCTCCATGGAACTGCGGTTAACGACCGGCTCCCCGGTTGAGGCGCAGGAGTGTGAATGGCGGGTGTTGGGCGAAATTGAGCGCTTGCGCGGCATCCTGAGCACCTACGACCCGGCCAGCGAGATCCGGCAGGTCATGGCAGGCGCGCCGATTATCTCCCAGGAGTTGTCCGAACTTCTCAACCTTTACACCCAATGGACGCAGCGAACCGCGGGAGCCATCAACGTAAACATGGGGGAAGTCAGCCGGCTCTGGAAAATGGCCTCAACAAGTGGACGCGTTCCAACGCAATCAGCTTTACGCGCCGCCGCCCGCCGGCCCCGCGCTTACAATGTCGACGCGCTCGGCAAAGGTTTTATCATTGACCGCGCGGTGGAAATCGCCCGCCGTTTTGCGCCGATAGGCCTGCTCAATATCGGCGGGGACATTCGGGTGTGGGGTGCGGAGGCCTGGCTCATCGGCGTGGCGAACCCCTTTAACCCGGCGGACAATGCTGCGCCGCTGGCGCAGTTTCTCCTGCGCGAAGGCGCCGTTGCCACCAGCGGGGGCTACGCGCGATTCTTCGCGCTGAATGAAAAAAAGTTTTCCCACCTCATTGATCCACGCAGCCTGCGACCCATTTCTTCTTTGGCGAGCGCGACGGTCATGGCGCCGGATTGCGTAACCGCGAATGCCCTCTCCACCGCAGCCTGCGTGCTCGACCCAAAGTTGGGCGCGGAAATCGCCCGCTGCTGGGGCAGCATCGAGCACCTTTTGGTGGATTCCGCGGGATCAATCCAGCATACCGGCACATTCGTGCTGGCGGATACTTCAGCAACACCGATCGCCCCGCCAACTTTAAAAACTCCGCCAGCAGCCATTAGCACCGGTAAAACGCCGGCCGACAAACCAGCGGTCCCGGTCGGATGGCCGAAGGACTATCAAGTGAATGTCACGGTTTCCATCAAGGCTTCGCAATTCAGCTTTCGCGGGTTCAAGCGCCCGTATGTCGCCATTTGGATTGAAAATGCCGACAAAAAAGTTGTCCGCACCCTGACGGTCTGGGGCACCAACAACCGCTACTTGTCCACTTTATCCGGCTGGTGGCAGGCGACGGCGAGGTCCAATTTCGCGGCGATTGCCTCCGTCACCCGCGCGACCCGGCCCGCCGGCCAATACAATGTGTTGTGGGATGGGCTGGACGACAAAGGAAAGCCCGTGCCGGTGGGAGAATACAAAATCAATTTCGAAATCAACCGCGAACACGGCACCCATGCCATGGAGTCGGTGTTGCTGCATTGCGCCGACCAGCCCCAAACGGCGGAATTGCGCCAGACGACCGAAACCGATGCCGCCAAAATTGTTTATGGCCCCATCAGCACCAGCGCCAAAAAATGACCGCCCCGCCCGTTCCCCCTAAAGCCAGCGTGGCTTCGTCCGAACCGCCGCGCCGCAATTGGCGCGTGAATCGCCGCTTGCTGGATTTTTGCCGCACGGTGCACATTTATCTCACCATGCTTGGTTTGCTGGTGTTGCTGCTATTCGGATTTACCGGGTTTACCTTGAACCACGAAGACTGGTTTGGCGCCATCACCCCGCGCATCAATAACACGCAAGGCCACGTGCCTGCGGCGCTGGCCGCCAAGGGCGACTCCCGCCAGTTGGTCGAATATGTCCGGCAAAATTTTCACGTCTCCGGCGCCATGACAAATTTTAACGACGAGGGCGACCGCTCGGCCATCGCCTTTCGGTCGCCGGGAGAAACCTGGGATATTGAAGTGGATAAATCCACCGGGCAGGCCACCATTCACACCGAAGCCTTTAATTTTATTGCCGTGCTGGATAATCTTCATCGCGGGCAATACACGGGCGCCGCCTGGAGATTTATCATTGATGTGAGCGCGGTGCTGTTTGTGGTCGCCTGCCTGACCGGCCTGGTCTTATGGCTCGCGCTGCCAAAACGCCGCCGGCTGGGCACCGTGGCCCTCGCCTTGGGCACGCTCGGCGCATTGTTGATTTATTGTTTCATGGTGCCAGGGAAAGATGAAACCACATTGCCAATCATTACCGCCGCTCCTGCGAACACGACAGAACCAGCGGCGCCTTGAATGAAGGCACCCCTCTTTTTGTGTAGATTAATTGCTGGATTGGTATTATTGCATGGGGCTGGATAACGTGTGGCCAATCCTTGGTTCGCTTGGAACTCCCAATCAGTTGCGGTGTTTGGTCATTAACCTGTGTTCCCCATGCGGAAGAACCCCAATTTTGCCAAGGTGGCCATTATATTGGTCGTCGTCGCCGCAATTCCGGTGGGGATACAATTGGCCATGGCCAGCCGGCTGCGCGCAGAAATTGCCCAACTGACGAAGAACGTGCGGGCGAATTCGCTGAAGAAAATTTCCGGCCGGGGCCTCTCAGACCGTAACAAGTTGGAATTCGCGATTATCCTCGGCATTCCGAACCGCATGGCGCGGTTGCGCAGCCTGCTGGATTATGCGGGCAAACTGGAGCCCGCAGATTTGCGCGGGTTGCTGGAGACGCTGGGGAAACTGCCGCAGGAAGAGGACAATAAAATCGCAATGTCCATCCTGATGGCGCGCCTGCTGAACCTGGACCCCCAGGGCACGCTGGCGTGGGCGAAAACCCTGGCCAACACCCAGGGGCGCGAGGCGTTGCTGGACACCCTGTTCAATTCGTGGTCGAGCCTGGACCCCCAGGGCGCGTTTAAGGCCATCAGCGGAATTGATAACCTGAGCATCCGCAACCAGCTGATTGCGACCACGCTGGCAAACATGGCCACCCGCGACCCCGCCGCCGCGCTGGCGGCACTGCAGAGCCTGCCGGCCGGCACCCAGACAACGGATTTCGAATCGGCGTTATTCACCACCTGGGCCAGCACCGACCCCAAAAGCGCGATGGCGGCTGTGATGGGTTTGTCGGTCAATCGCGACCGGGTTTTTGCCATTGAGGATGCCCTGCAAGGCTGGTCCCAGACGGACCCGAAGGCGGCGCTGACGTGGGCGGCCAGCGCACCGACGGGCGTGCGCATCAGCGTCCTGAATACGGCGATTAGCGCGCTGGCCCAACAAGACCCGCAGGCGGCGGTGAGTTACGTCAGCAATCTGCCCTATGCGAAAGACCGCAACGACTTGATGAGCGCTGCCGCCACGGCCTGGGGGCAGAACGACCCGGTGGCGGCCATGGCGTGGGTGGATACTTTTCCCTCCACCCCGGCGCATGACACGGCTTTAAGGAATATCCTGACGCAGCTTAGCCAAACGGATCCCAAATCCGCGCTATCCTACCTGTCGCAAATTTCCAGCCCCGCCGCAGCGAACCAAGCCATGATCCAGATCGCAAACAACTGGGCCCAGCAGGACCTGCCGGGCGCCCTGTCGTGGGTGCAGGGACAATCACCGTCACCGGCGGTGAACTCAGCGATGTTTACCCTGGTCAATACGTGGGCCCAAAGCAATCCGGCGGCCGCGGCGACGTATGCGCTGACCCAGCAGGGAACGCCGTATTATAGCTCACTCATTCGAAGCGTCGCCTCCAGTTGGGGCAGCGCCGACCCGCAAGCGGCGTTGACGTGGGCACAATCGCTGCCGGCGGATGCGGGTGGGAACGCGGCCCTCACACAGGTTATTTCCCAATTCGCGAACACGGATCCACAATCGGCGTGGAATCTGGCCACTCAAGTACCCAACGGACCAGGGCAATATGCGGCCATGGTCACCGTGATGAATCGCTGGACGGCGCTGGACCCCGCTTCCGCCGCAAGCTATTTGATACCCAACCTGCAGAGCGTGCCAAACAGCGATTCCCTGACCAGCGCCGCCATCACGGAAGTGGCGCAAAACTGGATTAGGCAAGATCAGCAGGCGGCTTCGCAGTGGGTGGACACTTTACCGCCCAGCCCGGCGCGCGATGGCGCGGCCTTGCAACTGGTCCAAGCCGCGAAACTCCAAAATGACCCCGCAACGGCCTTCCAATGGGCGTCGTCCATCGGCAACGATAACATGCGGGTCAATCAAATCAACCAGGTGGTCAACACCTGGGCCCAGGCGGATCCCGCGGCGGCGGCGGCGGCGGTGCAAAAGGCCAATCTCACAGATGAGCAGCGCGCCAGCCTGCTGGATAGAATTCAAACCCTGGCGCCGCAGAACTCCAATTAATTTTGCGCATGAACGCCAAAGCCAAAATTATCGCGATGATCCTGGGGGTGACCCTGGTCGCGGCGATGGCCATGGTGTCGCAATGGCGACAAATCAGCCAGTTGCGCGCACGACTGGCCCAGTTGACCGGGTATATGGCGACGACCAATCCGGTGAAGCTAGCGGCCAACACACCAGCGTCCGCGGCCAATCTGGCGGAGTTCAAGCGCATCCTAGCGATGCCGGACCGGCTGGCGCGGGTGCAGCGCCTGATTGACTTTGCCGGCGGCCTGGGTCCTGCAGATTTGGAGGCGGCGCTGGGGATGCTGGGCAAGCTGCCGGTCAATGAGGACAATAAAATCGCGATGTCCATTGTGATGGCGCGGCTGGTTGAGCTGGATGCGCGAGGCGCGCTGGCGTGGGCCAAAGGCCAGCCCAATTCACAAGGGCGCTCGGCCCTGCTCGAAACACTATTTAACTCCTGGTCGAGCATTGACCCCATTGCCGCGTTGAAAGCCATCGGCGTAATTGATGACGTGGCCATCCGCAGCCGGCTGCTCCAGGCCACGCTGGAGAATCTGGCCAATACCGACCCGCAAAGCGCGTTTACCGCCCTGCGCAATTTGCCCCCAGGCGTCTTAAACCCACGACTCATCAACGCCGTGTTCTCAACTTGGGCGAGCAATGACCCGGAAGCGGCGGCGGCGGCGGCCATGGGTATGGCCGCAAATGCCAACCGCGTTTCCGCCGTCGAGGATGTACTGAAAGGGTGGGCGGAGATTGACCCGCAAGGAGCACTGGCTTGGGCGGCAGGATTACCCAAAGGAAGCATCCGGGCCATGGCGTTGACTTCCGCGCTGCGCAACCTGGCCCAAATTGACCCGAAGTCTGCCACCGATTATGTGAGCACGATTCCCCTGGCCCAAAACCGCAACCAATTGATGAGCGCAGTGGCGAGCGCGTGGGGCCAGAATGACCCGGCAGCGGCGCTGGCCTGGGCCGACACCTTTCCTTCCACCCCAGCCCATGATACGGCCATCCATGGCATCTTGCTTGAACTCAGCCAAACGGATCCCAAGGCGGCGGCGGCGGCACTGGGACAAATTACGAACCCGGCGGTGCAAAACCAAACCATGACCCAAATCGCCGAAAATTGGGGGATGCAGGACATGAAAGCCTCCATGAGCTGGGTCGAATCCTTGTCTGGCAATCCTACTTTCGCGAGTCAGGTTAGCCCGGAAATGAGAACGCTGGTTTATGATTGGGGTCTGGGCGACCCGGCCAGTGACGGGGCCTATATCCAAACATTGGAAGGCCAGCCCCATTATGCGGCCTATATCGGCGAAGTCGTAACCGTGTGGATGAGCGCCGACCCGGCGGCCGCTTTAGCCTGGGCGAAATCCATGCCCCCCGACGACGGCGGCGATGACGCCATGACGGCGTACATCATTGAATCCACCCCGAACGACCCGGCTGGCGCGCTGAATGCCGCGCTGCAATTGCCGCCCGGCACAAACCAAAACAAGGCGATTACCGATGTCATTTACAAGTGGACCCTCATGGATCCGGCCTCGGCTGCGCCGGCGATATTGGCCGATCTCCCGCCCGGCCCGCAGCTCAACACCGCCGTCTCGCAGGTGGCGCAAAACTGGCTTAAACAAGACGAGCAGGCCGCCTCGCAATGGATTGACGCCCTGCCGCCCAGTCCCGCGCGCGACAACGCCGTGGCCCAACTGGTGACGACGGCGCTCCAGACCGACCCCTCGACGGCCTACCAATGGGCCGCGTCCATTGGCACTGACGCCATGCGGGCTACTCAAATCAACCGGGTGGTCAACGTTTGGTCCCGGACAGACCCGGCGGCGGCGGCCGCCGCGGTGCAAAACGCCGACATCACTGAGCAACAACGGGCAAATTTACTCAACAATATCCAGAGGCTGCTGCCGAAATCGAATTGAGTGTAGCATAGCCCGCTTGACTGCCTTGGTTAAGAAAAGTCCGGCGATTGCGCGCGCATGGAGCCGCGCCAAAATAAGCTTGGCCCGGTTTGATTCTTAAGATGCTAGAATAAACTGAGGATAAAGCCTTATTTTTATAATATTAAGACGATAGGAGTAGAAGGTTATCCTCTCGAAAAGCGATGGCGGTGGGCCGGCACTGTTTGCTTGCGAGCGACAGCCCATTTATGGCCGCCGAATCAGACCCAATACATTCAGCCCCATCCACCCCGCGCTGGGTCTGGATAGTTGCGCTGGTGCTGGCGGGGTTGTACGCGGGCCTAGCCCTCACGGCTTCAACAAAAAAAGGCGTTTCCTTCGATGAGGGCGAGGAGCTGGCGGTTGGGTATGACATCTGGCTGCATCATGATTTTCGCATGGAGGGCGCCAACGGCGACTTCGTGAAACGCTGGGCGACGCTGCCGTTTTTAATTTCCCACCCGGCGTTGCCCGGCGCGAACGACCCGAATTGGCGCAGCGCGATGCCTTACCTGCTCGGTTACGAATTTTTATTTGTGAGCGGCAACCAGCCGCCGCGCTTGCTGTTACAAGGGCGCGCAATGGTGGTAGTGCTGGGCCTGATGACGGCGCTGTTGGTGTTTTTTTGTTCGAGGGAGGTGTTTGGCTCGCTGGGCGGCCTTTTCTCCCTCGCGTTATTTGTGTTCAGCCCCGACATGCTGGCCTTTGGGGGAATTGTCTCGACCGAAATGTCCGTGTGCGTGGCCTTGCTGGGGGCGACGTGGTGCATCTGGCGCTTGCTGCACCGGGTTACGTGGGGACGGTTGCTGGCCAGCCTGGGGTTTGTGGCGCTGCTATTTCTGACCAAGGCGACGGCCTTGATTATTTTTCCGCTCACCGCAGTCCTGGTGGCGGTGAAAATTTTTTCCGGCCGGCCGCTGGAGTGGCAATTGGGCCGGCCGCGGGTTATCCGCTCCCGCCGCGCGCAAGCGGCCATCTTTTTGGGTTTGTTCCTCGCGCATGGATTTTGGTGCTGGGTGGGCCTGTGGGCTCATTACGATTTCCGCTACGCGGCGAGCCCCATGGCGAACGACCCGGGCGTCGCCGCCTGGATACACACGGGCAAAAGCCCCGTTAATCCGGAGATGGCGGCAATTTTATCCTGGGGCCGGCGGACGCATGCCCTGCCGGAAGGATACCTGGACGGGATCGAGTTATTGCTGTCCGACAGTAAAAAGCGCGAGACGTTTATTGATGGCCAATGGTCCATCGGCGGCACGCCCGCTTTTTTCCCCTACGCCATTTGGGCGAAAACCCCGCCGGTGCTTTGGCTGTTTATCATCCTGGGGGCGGCGTGGTGGATGAACCGGCGCAGTCGTTTCGCGAAACAAAAAAAATCCGTTCGGCCCTCCCGGGTCAATGGCGCGGCATTATGGTACGGCACGGTGCCCTACGTAGCCTTGGTCGCCGTGTTTGGCGCGGTGGCCCTGGCCCAAAACATGGATATCGCCCACCGGCATATTCTCCCGATTTATCCGCCAATTTACATTCTGGCAGGCGGCACCATCGGCATGGTTTGTCTCCAGCGCAAGCGCTGGAACAAAATCGTGATTACCCTGCTGATGTGTTGGTATGCGGGGGATGCTTTGGCGATTTACCCCAACTACCTGGCTTACTTTAGCCCGGTGGTGGGCGGTTCGGCCCAGGGTTACAAGCGCCTCTCGGAAAGTTCGCTGGATTGGGGCATGGATTTGCCGGGGTTGAAAACATGGCTCAATAAAAACAATCCGGGAGACCGGGACGCATTCTACCTCGCCTACTTTGGCACCGACAACCCCGATTATTATCAAATCAAGTCAACGCGGCTGCCCTCCTACCCGGCATGGGAGGCGGAAGGCGTGTATGATTTGCATCCTGGGGTCTATGCGATCAGCGCGACTCTTTTTGAAAGTTTCTATCTCGAAACCCAGGGGCCGTGGAATCCGATTTTAGAGGCCGACTACCAAACCTGCCTGGCCGGCCTGCAGATGTTTAATGCGACGGCGAAAGCCCCCGCCGAACGCGCCGCCCTGCTAAAAAAGTATCCG
>CAZCMU010000108.1:0-9574 GCA_964499725.1 uncultured Opitutales bacterium | reverse complement strand
TCGGTAAGTGTGGTGAGGCCCGTCGTGCGGGTGCGGTAGAGCGTGTGGCCGTTGCTCTGATAAATTTGTGATTCGACGGCTGTAAACGGCGCCAGTTCGGCAAAATCAGCCTCGCGCATAAACTTTATAAACGCTGTAAGCAGAGGGGCGATATTTGCGGGGATGCGATGGTATTCGAGGGCGAAGCCCACGGCGGCGAGGAGGACGGTGCTGGCCTGCATGCGGGTGCTGCCGGCGAGGGCCATCGGGCCGACATGAAGGTTGAGCTTGCGGATGCGGGGGTCGTCGAGCACGCGGCGGGAACGTTCCGCGGCAACGCGCAGTTGGGCATCGGGGTTGCAGTAGAGAAACCAGGGGGCGTTGCGCGAAACGGCCGCGGCGCGCTCGGCTGCGCCGATGACCCACGGCGTTTCACCGCCCTCGGTGGAGGCGATGAGCAGGTCGCCGTCGGCAAAGCCCAGTTCGTTGAGTTGGCGCGCGCCGTATTCGGGAAAGTCCTCGAAATTTTCGATGGAGCGGATGAGCGCGGCATCGCCACCCGCCATGAAACCGATGACGCGGTCGGCCAATTCCGGCGGCAGCATCCCCGCACGGCAGAGCCATTCGGCGGCGAGCGACAGGCGCCCCGTTGCGCCACAGCCGCAGAGAAACACCCGGTGTCCGCTCGCAAAAGTTTTCGCCACGACCTCAGCTAATTCAATCACCCCGCCAATTTTTTCGTAAAAAATTTCCAACGCTGCAACGTCCACGGCCTGTAGGGTTCGCAAAGCGGCGGACAGGTCATTTTGCGCCAGCTCCGACAAATTGGCGGTCAGCGGATGGAAAGACTCGGTGTCAAGCGTGCCGAGCTGGTATTGGGCGGCGAGGGCGAGGAATTCATCGGCGCTGTCGGCGGTGGGCATGGGTTGAAATGGAAGATGGAAGAGGAAAGATGGAAAAACAAGAAATTAGCTGGAAAGACCAACTGGAAATTTTACTGGGACTGGCGCGACTTTCGTTTGACTCCTTGCGCTGGACAGCAATGGTAAAATGGCAGCATGGATACCGCCCAGGAACTCGTCGAGGCGGCACAGGAACTGGCAACCCGCACCGGGAAGCTGAAGTTCGGGCCGCCGGTGGCGTATGTTTACCGACCGCTGGAATACGCGTGGCGGGCGCACGAGGCGTATTTGCGCCGGCATGGGGGGGGCGAAAAGCGCGTGGTATTTCTGGGCATGAATCCCGGGCCGTTTGGGATGGCGCAGACGGGCGTGCCGTTTGGCGAGGTCAAGGCCGTGCGCGACTGGGTGGGTGTCACCGCGCCAATTGACCAGCCGGCGCGGACGCATCCCAAGCGCCCGATACTGGGATTTTCCTGCAAGCGATCGGAAGTGAGCGGCAAGCGCCTATGGGGTTTGTTTGCCCAGCGCTTTGGCACGGCGGAAAACTTTTTCAAGGACCACTTTGTGGTGAATTATTGCCCGCTGCTTTTTCTGAGCGAGACCGGCAGCAATTTGACGCCCGACAAATTCAAAGGTGAAGCGGTTGATGCGCTCTTCGCGGCCTGCGACACGCATCTACGGCGGGTGGTGGCGGACTTGCGCGCGGAGTGGGTCGTCGGCATCGGGGCGTTTGCCGAGGAACGGGCACGGCATGCGTTGCTGGGCCACGGCGTGGCGATTGCGCGGATTCCGCACCCCAGCCCGGCCAATCCGCAGGCAAACAAAGACTGGCCAGGCGCGGCCACCAAGGCGATGATTAAGCAAGGCGTGTGGTCGTAAAGGCTGTATTGCTCCCCGCTTCATGAACACCCCACCTCTGCCGAGCTTGAGCCGCTATCGCGACGGGCTGACCGTGATGTGGCTGAGCCTGATGGTCAACATTGCGCTGGCGGTGTTGAAAATTACGGTCGGCATTGCGGCACTCTCACAGGCTTTGGTGGCTGATGGCTTGCACAGCCTGGCGGATTTGGCGGGTGATATCGCGGCGCTGGTGGGCCTGAACCTCGCCTCCAAGCCCGGCGACGAAGACCACCCCTACGGCCACCACAAGTTCGCCAACATGGCGTGCCTGTTTGTCGCGATTATGCTGCTGGCGTTTTGCGGGCTGCTGATTTGGAACTCCGCCCACAACCTGCGCGAACACGCGACGGAAGTGCCTGATGCCGCGGCGTTGTGGGTGGCGCTGTTTGCGCTGGTGGCAAAGGAAGGCTTTTACCGTTATGCTTCGCGTCAGGCGCGGATTTTGAAATTGCGGGTGCTGGCCGCCAGTGCGCTGGACCACCGCGCCGACGCTTTCGCGTCCCTGCTGGCGGTGGGGGCGATTTTGACGGCGCGGATTGGCGGCCCGTCATGGGCGTTCTTGGACAAGGCGGTGGGGTTGGCGTTGGGCGGCTACCTGGCGGTACTAGGCGTAAAAATCTTTTGGCAGGCCAGCGCGGACCTGCTCGACACCGCGCCCGGCGCAGAAATGGTCAATGACCTGCGCGAGCACATCCTGGCGGTGCCGGGGGCCACCGCTTACCATCAATTTCGGGCCCGACGGGTGGGGGATTTATTCGAGGTGGACTTGCATTTGCAGGTGGATCCGCATCTTTCAGTCGAGGAAGGTCACGAAATCGCCCGGAAGGTGAAGCTTACTATTTTGGAGCACCACCCGGAGGTGGTTGAAGTGCTGATTCACCTGGAGCCCGCCGTGGCCGAACACCTCAAGGACAAGGGCGTGCACGATATTAAGGTGGCCAAGTAAGCGACAATCGTTGGGAGAAAGTTTTTCCTTCTTGCGCGGTAGCGGGCGGCATTGCGACACTGGCGGGGTATGGAAAAACGCGCCCTATTGTCCGTCAGTGATAAAACCGGCCTGGCCGATTTCGCCCGCGCACTCGTGGGACGCGGCTACCAACTCATTTCGACCGGCGGGACGGCTGGGATGTTGCGAGACGCCGGTTTGCCGGTCGGCGATATCAGCGACTACACGGGCTTCCCGGAAATGATGGAAGGGCGGCTCAAGACGCTGCACCCGAAAGTCCACGGTGGTTTGCTCTGCCGGCGCGACAATCCGAATCACCTGGCCCAGGCCAAGGCGCACGGAATCGGGATGATTGATTTGGTGGTGGTGAATCTTTACCCATTTGAGCAGACGGTCGCGCGGTCGCAGTGCACCCTGGCGGAGGCCATCGAGAACATTGACATCGGCGGGCCCTCGATGCTGCGCAGTGCGGCGAAAAACCACGCGGCGGTGACGGTCGTGTGCGACCCGGCGGACTACCCACGCGTGTTGGCGGCGATGGATGACGAAAAAGCCCTGGAGGCATTGCGTCGCGAACTGGCGCTCAAGGTTTTCCGTCGCACAGCCACCTATGACGCCGCCATTGCGGCCTACCTGGGCGTCCAGTTCGCCACGGAGCCGGATTTGGATGCCTTGGCGGGCTTTCCAGAGAAGTTCACGCTCGCGCTGCCCAAGGCGCAGAACCTGCGCTATGGCGAAAACCCGCACCAGCACGCGGCGTTGTACGGCTCGTTTGGCGATTGTTTCGAACAACTCCAAGGCAAAGAGCTGTCATACAACAATATTTTGGACATCACCGCGGCGGCGTACCTTATCGGCGAATTCGAAAAACCCACGGTGGCGATTCTCAAGCACACGAACCCCTGCGGCGTGGCCAGCGCAGCGAATCTGCTCGAGGCCTGGGAGCAGGCCTATGCGACCGACCGGCAGGCGCCGTTTGGCGGCATCATCATCGTCAACCGCACGGTGGACGAACCACTGGCCAAGGCCATCGCGGAGATTTTCAGCGAGGTGATTATCGCACCCGGCTTCGACAATGCGGCGCGCGCCATTTTTGCGAAAAAGAAAAACCTGCGCCTGATGATTGCCAAAACCAACTTGCGCGCGGAAACGCTGTTGGAGTTGCGCAGCGTCATCGGCGGCATCCTGGTGCAGGACCGCGACCACAAGCCCATCAGCCCGTCGTCATGGAAAGTCGTCACCAAGCGCGCGCCGACGGATACGGAGTGGGCGGCGCTGCAATTTGGCTGGCGGGTGGTCCGGCATGTGAAGTCGAATGCCATCGTCTATGCGGCGGCTGAACGCACGCTGGGCGTGGGCGCGGGACAAATGTCGCGCGTGGATTCGTCCAAAATTGCGGTGTGGAAGGCCGGCGAGGCGAAGCTGGCGCTGCAAGGCTCGATTGTGGCGTCGGATGCGTTTTTCCCGTTCCCCGACGGATTGGTGGCAGCGGCGCAAGCCGGGGCGACGGCGGCGGTGCAGCCGGGTGGGTCCGTGCGCGATGCAGAGATTATCGCGGCGGCGGACGCGCACAACCTCGCCATGGTTTTCACTGGCGTGCGGCATTTTAAGCATTAATCTTACGGGCCATGAGACGCGCGACCATCAGTCCATTGCTGGGATTGGCCTGTTTCCTGTGGATGGGCATGGGTTGCGCCCCGGCGGCAGATGCGCCGGCGATGGAGAGCAAAACTTCAGCAGTGGCTGCGACTCCCACGGTCTTTCCCGGAAAGACTGGAACCTTTGAGGACGAAAAAATCACGGTTAATGGCGAAGAACGCGAATACCGGCTGGTGGTGCCCGATTCGGTGGATTTGACGAAGACCGCACCCATCGTGTTCGCGTTTCACGGCATGGGGATTGACAACAAGGACCACATGGCTGCCACCTCGGGTCTGCCGGAGTTGGCCGCGGAGCATAAGTTCATCCTCGTTTTCCCGGCAGCGAGCACGCAGCAGCTTGGGGCCGCCATGGTCAAGGCTTGGGCGCTGGCACCAGCGCACATTCCAGCGGACTTGGCGTTTTTTGACGCACTGCTGGCCAAATTGCAGACGCACTACCGGATTGATGCCAACGCAATTTTTATCACCGGCATGTCCAATGGCGCGTATTTTGCGCATTTGCTGGGCCGCGAACGGTCGGAGGTAATTGCCGCGGTGGCAGCCCATTCGGGCGAGTTGGGGCTGGAGCAACTGGGCCTCATTGCGACGGGCCGGAAATTCCCGGTGATGATCATTCATGGTGACGCGGACCAGGTCTTTCCGGTGGAGAATGCCCGTCGCGCGCGCGACATTTACGAAAAGTCGGGCCACCCGGTGACGTATCTGGAAATTCCCAACTGGATTCACGATTGGTACCGTCCGGTGGACGAAAAAATCTGGGATTTTTTTGACAGTCATCGCCTGGGGCCGGCGCCTGCCATAACCGCGACCACCCCGGCAGCGGCCCCGGCGGCCCACTCCTAATCGCTTTCCGCCATGCACCGACCGGCCTTAAAGCACCTGCGCAGCGACGCTGTCATGGCAAGCTTGATCAAACAAATCGGGCCGCCGACGCTGGCGCCGCGGCGACACCCCACGTTTGCCTCCATTGCCCAGGCCATTATTCACCAGCAACTGAGCGGGCGCGTGGCCGAGGTGATCGCGGGCCGGTTTAAGAAACTATTTACAAAGAAGGGTGAACGTTTCCCCACCGCGAAGGAAGTCCTCGCTACGCCGGTGGCCAAACTGCGCGGCGTGGGTTTGTCCGGCGCGAAGGCGAGTGCCATCCGCGATTTGGCCCAACGCACGCGCGACGGACTCGTTCCCACGCTGGAACAATGCGACGAATTGACGGACGCTCAGTTGGTTGAGGTTTTCACCGCAATTAAAGGGGTAGGGCCGTGGACGGTGGAGATGTTGCTGATTTTCAATTTGGGCCGGCCGGATGTGCTGCCACATAATGATCTGGGCGTGCGGCGCGGGTTCCAGGTGGCGCACGGTCTGCGCCAGATGCCCAGCCCTGAGCGCGTGGCACGCGACGGCAAACGCTGGGCGCCCCACCGCACGCTGGCGGCCTGGTACCTCTGGCGCGCGGCGGATGCATCAAAGGAACAGAAGAAGTAAAGACCCCGGCGTTTTTTGCTAGCGCTGAAAGAGCAAAACATCCCATTATCATTTTCCACTCCATATTATGAGCACCGAAAACACCATCGTCTGGCTTGACCTTCCCGTCACCAATTTAAAACGCGCCGTCAAATTTTATTCCGCCGTCCTCGGCGAGAAAGTGAAATTACGAAAAATCCCCGGCTTTGAATTTGGCCTCCTGCCGCATACGAAAGACAGCGTGTCGGGCTGCCTGGTCAAAATGCGCGGCTACAAACCCTCCAAGACCGGCGCGGTGATTTACTTCAATGTGGACGGTCGCCATGAAAAGGCGGAAAAGGCCGCGGCCAAAGGCGGCAAGGTTTTGCAGAAAAAACACCCAATCGGGCCCCACGGATTCCGCACGGTGATTCTCGACAGTGAAGGCAACCGCGTGGCGCTCCATTCGTCGCCATAAGACGTCATCTCTAGAGATGTTTTTTCAGTTGCCGTTATGGCGTGCCTAGAAAAGGCTCCGAGTCATGACTTGGACCCCGCTGTTGACGGCTTTTACTTCGTTACTGCTCTTGAAGATGGGCGCAGAGACGTGGCTCGATGCGCTTAATCGTAAGAATGTCCGCGCCCATGCCGGTGCGCCGCCCGTGGGCGTGCGGGAGGTGATGGACGCCGGGACGTATGCAAAGTCGGTGCAATACACTTTGGCCAAGAGCGTTTTTGGCGAATGGCAGGGCTGGTATGACGCTGCGTGGCTGTTTGCGTGGCTGGGCCTCGGTTTGCTGCCGCCAGTGTATCATCAGCTCGCGGGAATTTTCGGCGGCTCGCTGGCCGGGCAGGCGGCGGTGTTGTGCGCGGTGGGGATTATCATGGCGCTGCCGGGTTTGCCGTGGAGCTGGGCGGCGCAGTTTAAACTCGAAGCGAGTTTTGGTTTTAACAAAAGCACGTTGAAGTTGTGGGTGACGGATTTGCTCAAAGGTGCGGCGCTGGGGTTGGCGCTGGGTTATCCATTGCTTTGTTTGGTGCTGTGGTTTGTGCGCTGGCAGCCGCGCTGGTGGTGGTTGTGGGCGTGGGCGGCGCTGATGATTTTTCAACTGGTTATGGTCGCGCTCGCGCCGCGCTTGATCATGCCCCTCTTCAACAAGCTCACGCCGATGCCCGCGGGCGAATTGCGCGAGCAATTGCTCGCGCTGGCGGAGCGCACGGGGTTCCACTGCTCGGCGATTGACGTGATGGATGGCAGCAAGCGCTCGACGCACTCGAACGCCTTTTTCACCGGCTTTGGACGGTTCCGGCGAATTGTGCTTTTCGACACGCTGATTGCCCAACTTAGCGCCCGCGAATTGGAAGCGGTGCTGGCGCACGAGATCGGCCACTACCGGCGCGGGCATGTGCCCAAGATGCTGGCGGTTTCCGCGCTGGCGTCGCTCGCGGGTTTTGGCGTGGTCGCATGGCTGGCGCAGCAGGATTGGTTCTATACTGGTTTTCGCTTTGATCCGGCGGATGGCCTGCCGGCGGCGTTGCTGTTGTTTGCGCTGGTGACGGAACTCGTCACTTTCTGGCTGCATCCGTTGGGCAATATCTGGTCGCGCCGCCATGAATACGAGGCCGACGCCTTTGCACGCGCGGCGATGGGCGAGCCCGCGCCGCTGGTGGGCGCGCTGCGCAAGTTGCACGAAAAAAACCTCAGTAACCTGACGCCGCACCCGGCCTATTCGTTTTTCCATTATTCGCACCCCACGCTGGTTGAACGTGAGGCCGCCTTGTGTGCGGCAGTCGCCTCATGAATACTTCCGGGTTACATAACTTAACCCGGCTGCTCGTGTTGCTGGCGGCGCTGGCAGCTGGTTCGTGTGGAAAGCAAACGGCGAAAAGCACGACAGCCCCTTCGGCGATTTCGACCAACCCCGACATCATTCGCCTGGCGACCTACAACATTCGCAATTACAATTCGATCAACCGCCGCATTGAGGGCGAATTCAAGCCGGACTGGCCAAAACCGGAAGCGGAAAAAACCGCCGTGCGCAAAGTCATCCTGGCCGCGCACGCCGACATTTTGGCGCTCGAAGAAATGGGGCCGGGTCAGGAACTGGCTGAATTACAGCGCGACCTCGCCGCGGAGGGGTTGACGTACAGTTATACGGCGCTGGTCAATGGGCCGGATCCCGACCGGCATGTGGCGCTGTTGTCGCGCGTGCCGCTGGCGGGCGTGCATCCGCGTGAATATATTTCCTACAAATTTGGCGGCAGCGAAAAACAAGTGAGCCGCGGCTTGCTCGAAGTGGACGTGGTCACCAATAACCGGCGCTGGGCATTGTACGTAGTGCACCTGAAAAGCCGGCTCACGGAATCGCAGGACGACCCGCAGAGCGCGGCGCAACGCGAGGGCGAGGCCCGGGTGCTGCGTGATATTGTGCGGCAGGAGCAACCACTGGCGCAGGGCGCGCTCGTCGCAGTGGCCGGCGATTTTAACGACGCGCGCGATTCCACCCCGCTCAAGCGGTTTCTCGACCTCGACGGCAAGCCGCTCTTTCGCATTGCCCCGAGCGCGGATTCGCGCGGCGAGACTTGGACGTCCTCCTACGGGCGCGAGGATGAATATGACCGTTCCGACTACATTTTGCTTTCGGCGTCGCTCACGCCATTGCAAAAAGGGCCGGGCGGGATTGCCGACATTCCGGCGAGCCTCGAAGGAAGCGACCACCGGCTGGTCTGGGTGGATTTGGAATTTTCCGCAGCGAAATAATTTACTTTTTCGCCAGATGTTGTTTTGCCGCCACGGCGGCGCCGATAATGCCGGCGTTGTTGCCGAGGGCGGCCAGCGTGGTGGCGCACGGCACCGTGAGCAGGGGCATGAACTTTTCACCTTTTTTGGTCGCGCCGCCGCCGATGATGATCAACTCGGGCCAAAAAAGCCGGTGGATGTATTTCAAGTAGCGGTCAAAGCGCTTGGCCCACTGTTTCCATGAGAGGTCGTCCAACTGCCGCGCGCGGTCAGAAGCGAGATCCTCGGCGTCGCAAATTTTGCCCGAGTCCTTGTCTTTCATTTTCACATGGCCCAGTTCAGTGTTGGGGATAAGCTGGCCGTTGTAGAAAAAACCGCAGCCCAGGCCGGTGCCCACTGTGATGAGCAGGACCACGCCGCGGCGGCCCTTGCCGGCGCCATAGGTGATTTCGGCCAGGCCGGCGGCATCGGCATCGTTGAGCACCCAGGCCGGGCAGCCGGTGCGTTCCTGGGCGAGCCGGGCAAAGTCCACGCCGATGAGGGTTTCATCCAGGTTGGCAGCGGTCATGATGCGGCCTTGATTCACCACTCCTGGAAAGCCGCAACCGATGAGCCCCTTCCATTGGAAATGCTTGGCGATCGCGCTCAAAACATCGCCAATGGCGGCGGGGGTGGACGGTTGGGGGGTGTCAATGCGCACCCGTTCGCCCACCAGGGTTCCTTTGGCGAGGTCCACCAAGCCTCCCTTGATGCCCGTGCCCCCGATGTCTATGCCCAGCAACAGGTTCTGGTTGTTTAGCAGTTTTGCCATAACAGCTTGATGATTAATTTAATACAGAAAACGCGAAGGTATTCCGCAGATTTTTTGCTGGTGAAAATTAGGTTTTCAAAGTTGAATTTCAAACATCAAATTCATATTTTCCGCAAAGGCGATGCTGAAAAGGATGCCAGCCAGTGATAAGGGGGAGAGCGGGGACGGATAATGAGCCAAAATATTGTCAAGAAA
>CAZCMU010000107.1:0-9633 GCA_964499725.1 uncultured Opitutales bacterium | reverse complement strand
ATGGCGCGGCCAATCCAGGCGTCGGCCTGGCCGAAGGCGTCGAGCACGGTGGCTTCCTCGGGCAGATGCTGCAACAATAGGTCGTTGGGCAGGGGGATGACGGCATCGCATTGCTGGCGCAAGTCACCCAGCGCCTGTTCGGCGAGTTGCCGGCGGCGGGCGCCCTCGGTCGTAAACGGCAGCATGACAAAGGCGATGACGAGGCAGCCGGCTTCGGTGGCAATCTGCGCCACCACGGGTGCAGCGCCGCTGCCGGTGCCGCCGCCCAATCCGGCAACGATGAAGACCAAATCCATGCCCTGAAAAATTTTGGCGATGCGTTCGCGGTCGGCCTCGGCGGCCTGGCGGCCAACTTCCAATTCGCCGCCGGTGCCCACGCCGCGGGTCAGGCTGCGACCAATGAGCAGCTTTTCCGGCGCGGGCGAAGAATTGAGCGACTGCGCGTCGGTATTGAGCGCCGCGATGCGCAGGCCCAGCCCGCAATTGTCGAGTTGCAAACGGTCCACCGCGTTGGTGCCCGCGCCGCCGATGCCGACGATTTTGACGCGCACGCCGTCCTCGGGCATTTGGCCATGGGCGATGGCGTCGGTACCCGCAGGGGGTTGGGAGATGGTGCTCATGGCGAAAGGGTTGGGTGGTTAAAATTCATTACGCGCCAAACCAACGCGCGAGTTGGTTGAGCAGGCCGTCGCCCTTGCGCGAGGCGCCCCGGGGGTCGCCGCGGTCAGGCGCATTCAGGGCAAACAGGAGCAGACCGACGGCGGTACTGAATTCCGGGCCTCGGAGCGACTCGGTCAGCCAGTCTGGCTCGCTGGAACGGCGCGCCGGCAAGCCAAAGACCCGCTCAGCCACGCGCTCAATCATCGGCAAACGCGAGGTGCCACCGGTCAAAATCACCCCGGCGGCCACTTCCTCCGGTGTCAGCGACGCACCGAGATGTTCCAGGCGTTTTTTGACAATGGAAAACATTTCCTCCACGCGGGCTTCGAGGATTTGGCAAATGGCCAAACGCGGGATGTAACGGTCGCCCACACTTTTGTCGCCGACCATCCAGACTTTTTCGGCGCGGGCCTGCGCATCCACCATGGCCTGACCAAAGCTCAATTTGACCCGTTCGGCATGTTTGCGGCTGATGCGCAGGCCGAGGCTCAGGTCGTTGGTCAAATGGTCGCCGCCGACCGGCACGACGCCCGTTTGCACAATGTGCCCGTCCCGGTAGAGCGCGAAATCCGTCACGCCGCTGCCGATGTCGAGCACCAGCGCGCCGATTTTTTTCTCCATCTCCGGGGTGACGACGTTGGCCGCCGCCACACTGGAGACGATAATGTCTTTGACCTCGAGGCCGTTGTAGCCGTTGACGAGGTGAATGGCGTTGCTCAGGTGTGCTTCGTCCCCGGTCACCGTCCAAAAACCAAGTTCCAATTTTTCACCCTGCTGGGCCAATGGGTCCACCACCGGCTGACCGTCGAGCCGAAAGGAATTGCGGATATGATGGATGGCGAGCCGGCCGGCGGGCAGTTCTTTTTTGCGCGCCTCGGCGAGCAACCGCTGCACGTCAATAGGCCGCACCCGGTTGTCCGACGCGCTGACGTTGACCTCCGCCCGCTGGGCAAACCCGTCCAAGTGCGCGCCGGATTGGGCCAGGTAGGCCACCTCGGCCTGGGTGCGGGCGTTTTGCTCGGCCATCAACAGCGCGGCATGGGCACCGTTGCACGCCGACATAAAATCCAGAATGTCGCCCTTGCGCACGCCCAGCGACGACGCCTGCCCCACCCCGAGGATATTCAACCGGTCACCGGGAAAAATTTCGCCGACCAAAACGACAATTTTCGAAGTCCCAATGTCAATGGCGGCGACAATTTGCGGTGAGCTCATGGAGAATAAAAATATTCGAAAAAAATTAGCGAGTCCGGCGAATGGGCGGGGAAGCCGGCAGCACCGCCGGTTCGACCACGACCTGATTCTCGATGGACATATCGAGGCCGCGCATGAGCACGGCTTTTTGCTGCAAATCCTGGACCGCCGCCGCCAGCCGCTCAATTTGCAATTGCAGAGGATTGAAATGGTTGTTGGCCACGAAAGTCAATTCACCCAACTCCGTCGAGTGAATCTTGATGAGCGAAACCGGCGCCTCCGGTCGCGGATCAAACTGGCTGAGGTCCACCATGGTCCACTGCGCGGCCCCGTGCGGAACCTCCGCCCGCGCGGTGGCGAGCAACTCGACCACGGCCTCCATCCCGGGGATGGAGGCAAAGCCGCTCGGCTTGGCGCGATGCAGCGTCAGGCCTGTCAACCAGGGCAACTGGTTCAAAACCTCGTCGGGATAGTCCTGCCCTTCGAAAACGGTGCCATCGCGAGCAATGAGATAGAGCCGATAGCCGCCCGCCCCGTTATCCGCCGCGACGCGCAACCAGGGCCGGCGTTCCTGCACTTTAATTAGCAACGTACCAGGCAACTCGCGGGTGATGGAGGCGTCTTTCACCTGTTTCAAATCGAGTAATTTTTGCCGAAGCGCAAAAATGTCCAGATTGCGCAGGGAATCGCCCGGGTGAAGGTTAAGAAATTGCCAGGCCCATTCCTCGGTCAACACCCCGTCAGTGGCAAACCCCAGCTTTTGCAGCGAGGTGGCGGTGGGGCTCGTCCGCCCCGGTCCGCCATGGACAGACGGCCCGTGCACAGCCCATGCGCCGAGTAAAAGCAACAGAACAAGCGCAAAAAGCGACGCGCCCCATACGGTCCAGTGCACCAGCCGCTGGCGCCGCACAGTGGGGGTGATGGCCCGGTCATTGGCATGTTGGTCAATGACATCCTGCCAGTTGCGCAGGCCTTCCGCGGCGGTGATGGAAGAAGAATTTTTCATAGGGAAACCGCGGTGGCGGCGAATCGCTCCAGGGCGGGGCCGACCATGGCCTGCACGAGTTTGCCAAAAGTATAGCCGCAGCAAGATGCGCTCTTCGGCAGCAGGCTGGTGGGCGTGCAACCGGGCATGGTGTTAAGTTCGAGAATGACGGCGCCGCCTTCGGGCGGGAGCATGAAGTCCACGCGGGCAAAGTCCCGGCAACCGCAGGCGGCAAACGCCCCGGCGGCGGCGGCTTGGATTGTTTCAGTCAGCGCCGCATCGAGTGGCGCGGGGAAAAGGTATTCTGTCATGCCGGCCGTATATTTGTGCTCGTAGTCGTAGGAAGCGCCGTCCTTGGGCCGAATTTCAACTATACCCAGCGCGCGACCCGCCAGGACGCCCACTGAAACTTCACGCCCGCGCACCCAGCGCTCGGCCATCCATTGGCCTGGACTGAGTTTTTCCAACGCGCTGGATAACTCCTTGCGGTTGCTCGCCCGGTGCAGTCCCACACTACTGCCCTCGGCCACGGGTTTCAGGATAACCATCGGGCCCAATTTATCGGCAATCGCGGAGGCCGAGGAAGGATGGTCGCCAGTAAAAATAACATGCGGCAGCACGGGCCAGCCGGCCGCGGCGAGCACGCGTTTGGTTTCGACCTTGTCCATGCACAGGCGGCTGGCCGCCGGTCCACAACCGGCATAGGCAAGACCACGCGCCTCCAGTTCGGTTTGGACGCCGCCGTTTTCACCCCAACCGCCGTGGAGAGCGGGAAAGGCAATATGCCGCGCAGGATCCAGTGCGGCCGGCAATTCCTGCCCGGGCAGGTCAAAAAATTCCACCGAAAAACCCTCCTCTTGCAGCGCATTGGCAATCGCCCGGCCGCTGACGAGCGAAACCGCGCGCTCCGCGGAATCGCTCCCACAGAGCACGGCCACCGGCATGATTGGCGCAGACGCACTCATCGCAAAACATCCTCCCATTTTGCGCCGAGCAAAAGCACTTCGGGTTCCAGAGTAATGCCGCAGCGGTCGCGAACCTCCGCGCGCACCTGCCGGGCCAGCGCCAAAGCGTCCGCCGCCGTGCCGCCGCCATGATTGATGATGAAATTCGCGTGGATATTCGAAACTTCGATGGCGCCCACCCGACGGCCCTTGAGGCCGAGACCGTCAATCAATTTGCCCGCGTGGCTGCCGGTTGGATTTTTAAACAGGCAGCCGGCGCTGCGTTCCCGCGGCTGGGAGGTCCGGCGCTTGGCGGCATAGGCCTCCATGCGCTGGCGAATTTCCCCGGGCGGGGCCCCGTCGGTTGCCCGAAAAACCGCCCCCAGCGCAATCCCCCGAGCCAGCTCGGGACATTCGCGGTAACCGGGATTGAATTCCGCGCGCGGCGCGCGGCGCAATTCGCCTTCGGCCGTCATATAGGACACTTGCTCAATAAAATCAAAAATCCAGCCGCCCATCGCCCCGGCATTCATGCGCAGGGAACCGCCCACCGAACCGGGAATACCTTCCAAATATTCGAGTCCAGCCAGCCCATGACGCGCCGCAAAGCCGCAGAGTTCTTTAAGACGCACGCCAGCGCCGGCATAAACTTGGCCGGGACTCACCAAGACCAATTCCCTCCAATGCGCGTGCGCCAACCGCACCACCAAACCCGGATAACCCGAATCCGCGACTATTAGGTTGGAGCCCCGGCCCAGGCAAAACACCGGCACACCGGCGGCTTTGGCGGCAATGAGCAAACACGAAAGATCCTCGGCATTGGCCGGTTCAGCGTAATAACGCGCAGAACCGCCGACGCCCAGAGTCGTCTTATCGGCGAGCGGTTCGTCTCGACGCACCAGGGTTTCCGGGTGCAGGCGGGGGCGCAACACGTCGAACCAATCCAGGCTGTGATCTTTTTTAATTACCGGGGATTCCAAGGGAGGTGATTCGTCCGGCAGACGGCGGACAAAATCTGCGGCAAACTCGTCAATATCGCCTGCGCCCACGAGCACGAGCGTGACCGGGGCGGAATTCTCCACCAAGGCGGCTCGCAAAGCGGTGGCCAAGTCGTCAAAAGATTCGTGTAGAGTAAATTTGTTGGACGCCGGGGCGGCGGCGAGAATGGCCGCCGTGGTGCCGTCGGGCAATGGCGCTTCGCTGGCCGCATAAACAGGCAGTAAAAACACCCGGTCGGCCAGATTCAACGATTCCGCAAACGCGGCGGCGAACTGCCGGGTGCGGGTATAGCGGTGCGGTTGGAAGACCACCAGCAACCGGCCGGGCGAACGCAAGCGCAGGCTGCGCAGGAGCGCGGTGATTTCCGTCGGATGGTGCGCGTAGTCGGCGTAAACAGTGAGACCTGGCCGCTCGAGCAAAACATCCTGGCGGCGGGACACGCCCCGGTAACCGCCGAAGGGAATGCTCGGAATTTCACCAAAAGCCGTTTGCAGCGCCGCCAGCGCGGCCGCCGCATTATCGGCGTTGAATGCGCCACCCAAGGGAACCTCCACCACTGTCTGATGAAACACCCCGTTGAGCGCCAGGCGTTGGTGTGCGCCGTCATCACCGCTGGCCCGCGCTGAAAAATCACCTTCCGGGCCAAAGGTCTTGAATGGGGTCCCGGCCGTCTCAGCGAGACGGCGCAGGTGTGAATCCCACTGCGGCAACAACACGAGTTGGCGGGTGCGCCGAAACAAATTGATAAAGGTGGTCTCCAAGTCGGCCTCGGTGCGGTAACGGTCGGCATGGTCCCAGTCAAAATTGAGCGCGACGGTGATTTCGGGCGCGAAGTTGTCAATGGTGCCATCGCTTTCATCAATTTCCGCGGCAATCCACGGGGCTTTGGCATGGTGGGCGGGCGGGGTCTCGGGGTCGGCAAAGAGCGCGCCAAGCAAGTAACTGACCTCGTGGCCCGCCGCCCGCAGTGCGTGAATGAGCAGGGCGGTCGTGGTGGTCTTGCCGTGGCTGCCCACAATCGCAATCAAACGGCGCCCGCGCACAACTTCCGCCAGCATTTCACCGCGGCGCATGGTACTGAGGCCGCGTTCACGCGCCGCCTGCAACAACGGGTGCTCCAGATCAATGGCGCTCGAATAAACCACCCGGGAGACATCGGCGGGCAAATTGACCACGGGGGTCGAGGCGATGCCGCGCCGCCCCAGCCACCGGCGAACCGGCTCGCGCCAATGGTCATCATGACCGCGGACGCAGCAACCGGCCTCATCAAGGTAGAGAGCCAGCGGCGCCATGCCCATGCCGCCCAGGCCAATAAAAAACACGTTGTCGTGAGGGTCACTCATGGCGTGGAGGGCCGTCAAATCGTCGCCGGAATTTCCTCGGCGATGAACTGGCGGTTTTCGGCGGCCAGATCCTCGAGGTCGTGCAGCAGCATATCCAGCGAGTTGGAATGCTCCATGCGTTCGAGGTTGCGGCGGAAAGAATCGAGTAGAAAATCATTGAACAGCAGTTCAAGCACTTCATCAACCAGCCGGACCATTTCATCCTGGTCCACGACCAGGCCACCGCCCTGGCGCTCGAAATAACGGGCGTTTTCCGCCTGATGGTTGTCCGCCGCATGCGGATAGGGCACCACGATGGCCGGCAGGCGGCAGCGGATAAACTCCGCCAGACTGCCGGCGCCGGCACGGGAAACCGCCAGGTCGGCCGCAGACAATAACGCGGCCATGTCGTCGCAAAAGGGCAGCATGCGCGCAACCCGGCGTTTGCCCTGATTGTCGAGGCACTCGATGAGGCCGCCACTGCCCTTGCCGATGCCGCTCACACAAATGATGCTGATGCCCCGGGCTGCGAGTTTGCCGAAATTGTGCGAAACCCAGTGGTTGAGCGACTGCGCGCCCTGGCTGCCGCCCAATACCAAGAGCACCTTGCCCTCCACCGGCACGCCCAAACGCAGGCGCGCGGCCTCACGCGGCAGCGGGCGGATTTCCTGCCGGAGCGGGAAGCCACAGTGCCGCAAGGCCTGCGGTGGCAGCCCGCGCAAGCGCACGCCTGGCGGCAAATAAATGCGGCGGGCAAATCCGCTGAGCATCCGCACGGCGCGGCCCGGCTTGCGGTTGGCCTCATGCAGCACCACCGGCACGCCCCGCAGGTAACCCGCCAGGGTGATACCCACCGTCATAAATCCACCAAAGGCCACAATGACATCCGGGCGGTTTTGCTGGAGAAAATTCAGCGCGAACAGAAAGCCCGCTACTTGCGACAGCAAAAATTTTACCAGCTTGGCGGGGGCCAGCCCAAACGCCGCCCCGGGCGCCTCGACCGTCTCCATCTGCGGGTATTTGCGCATCAAGCGCGAATCCACTTCCTTGCGGCTGATGAGCAGGCGCACGCGGTGACCCTTCGCCGCCAGCCGCTCGGCCAGCGCAATGCCGGGCGACAAATGGCCGCCCGTGCCTCCACAGGAAATCGCAAAAGTGCTCATAGTTCAGACGCGCGCGGCACAGCCGGGCGCTCCCATCGTCGAAAGCAGTTCATCAACAGACCAATGAAGGCAAACATCAACACCAGGTTCGTGCCGCCGTAACTGAGGAAGGGCAGCGACATGCCTTTCGTCGGCAGCAAACCCGTCACCACCCCCATGTTGATGAGGGCTTGACCGGTCAGCATTAACAAGGCGCCGCAGGCGAGCGTGAATTCAAACAGGTTCGGCGCTTTGCGCAGCGTGCGCAAACTGACCAGAAAGATCGTGAGGAAAATCAGCACGACCCCCGCCGTGGCAATAAGACCCATTTCCTCGCCGAGTACCGCGAGCACAAAGTCGGTGTGCGCCTCGGGCAGGAAGGCCAATTGCTGCCGCCCCTGCCCCAAGCCCACGCCCGTCAAGCCGCCCGAACCAAAACCGACGATGCCTTGATAGAGCTGGTAGGTTCCATCGGCCTTGTTGGCCTCGATGTCGAGAAACGACATGACGCGCTTGATGCGCACCGGATCAAAATAGACCATGACGGAAAACAAGGTACCACCCGCCAAAACGGAAGGAATGAGATACATCAAACGGGTGCCGGCGAGATACATTAGCGTCACGCCGACCAGGCCACACAAGGCGGCGGTGCCAAAGTCCGGTTCACGGATGATTAACGCCGCGAATACCGCCGTAATCACGATGGGGGCCACAAACCCGCGCAGAAAAGTGCCGATGTGCCGCTGGTTTGCACCCAGGTAACTCGCCAGACATATCACCAAAGCGAGCTTGCCAAAGTCCGACGGTTGCAGGCGCAGGCCATGGAACTCCAGCCACCGCCGCGCGCCTTTATGTATCGTGCCGATGTGCGGACTGAGCACCGCACCCAGCACGAGGACCGCGCCCAGGCCAATCACCCAGCGCAACTTGCGCAAGCGCTCCAGTGGAATCGTGGCCATCACCGCCAGCGGCACCAGCGAAATCACGCACCAAACCAACTGCCGCCGGAAATAAATCAACGGATCGGCCATGGCTTCCTTGCTCGCATCCTCACCCGCGCTGCTCAACACCACCAAACCAAGCAACGTCAAAGCCAGGGCACAGGCAAAAATAATGGCCCCGGGGCTGATGCCACGGATGCGCGAACGAGGCTGGGTTCCGGCGATTGCGTTCATGCGAGAGGTTGGGATGGTGGCAGTTTGGAGGCTTATTGGACCGGTGTGATGGGCGCGGTCGTGGCGGCGGGCACGCCGGTCACATTCGAAGCCGCGGGCGGCGTTGGCGAGAAGAGCGAAGGAGTGGACGTCACGACTGCCGGAGTAGCGGGTGCCGACGAGTCAGGCGCATGCCCACTCGCAGGAATTTGCAATTTCTGCCCGGGATGCAGGCTGCGGGCCGTGGCGTCGGTAAGATTATTGGCGCTCATCAAGTCCTTTACCCTTACGCCCGTTTTGGCGGCGATTTTTGACAGGGTGTCGCCGGCGGCAACCGTGTACTCTCCCGATGAAGTGTCCACCGTGGCCGGAGCGGGCGACGCGTTGGACGCAGCCGGAGCCGTCGGAGTGCCGCTGGCGGCGGGCAAACTCAATTTCTGGCCGACCCGCACCGTGTTCGAAGTCAATTTGTTCAGACTCTTGAGCGCGGCAATCGTGGTGCCGTTCTTTTGCGCAATTTTGGAAAGGCTGTCGCCGGATTGCACCGTGTAGACCGAGCCTTCCGTCGGGGCACTTGCCACAGGCGCTGCCGCCGCCGGCGCGGAGGTTGGTCCACTCGGCACAACGATGCTCTGGCCTATTTTGAGGACGGAAGTCTTCGTCACTTTAGGCGCGTTGGCCGCCACCAGTTCATCCACCGTGATGCTGTTTTTCTTGGCAATGGAAGACAAGGAATCGCCTTTGGCAACCACCCAGGTGACGGGTGGCGCGCTCGGCGCAGGCGCAGCCGGAGTAGGCTCCGAAGTCAGCGGTTCGGAATACTGGCCGACGGGGATGGGCGCCACCGGGGTGACCGGCGCCGGGCGCGTGGGTGCGACAAAACTATTATCGGCCGCCACCGGGGCCGGAACGGCTGCGGGTGCAGGCGTTGCCACAACTGCTGGCTTGGCCGCGTCCGGGGTGCTGGCCTTGGCTCCGTCCGATTTGCAGCCATGCTGCGCGAGCATCAGCGTGATGACTGCAACGTGGACAAACACCACGGCGGTGATGGTCAGAACTTTCTTATGCTGAGTATTCATGGTGGTTAAATATTGAATGTTATATTTGGATAAGATGTTGATTAATGAGCGATTTCCAGCGTCAGGCCGGGGATGCTTCTGGCATAACGCCAGAAGGCGCGGCCTTCAAACCCAAAACCGCCTGTTCGAAGGCCAATCCGCGCTCGGCGTAGTC
>CAZCMU010000106.1:0-9645 GCA_964499725.1 uncultured Opitutales bacterium | reverse complement strand
AATCAATTGAACGAGAATCCGCTCAATCGCACAAAATAAATTTCAAAGAACACCGCTTTTTCCACTGTTCTCATGGGTTTTCGGCCAAAGCCGAGCCATGCAGCGGAGCCCCTTGTTATGGGGGAAAGAGGACAATTAGGCCAAAAATTCACCTGTTCGTCAACTACTATTCAAGTAAATCTTTCGCCACAAAGAACTCTTTTCCTTTCCCCAATACCAACCCGGCGAACCGGACCGACATCGGGGAAAACCGCTGACAATACGCTTCTCCTCATTCCCCACAAGCACATTTTCAAAATATTTTTTCCGCCGCCATCTTTCGCTCGTGCCAAGCCCTCACCTTCTTTCGCGGCAGTCGCCGACCATTTTGAGTCGTTCAATTAATGTACATACAAGTTCGTAAAATGCATACACTTTAAGTACATGCTCGGAAAACACGGATTTCATGAAACTTCTATTTTGCTGGATGGCAATCACTTGCAAAACAAATCAGCCGTTTGGCCCAAAAAATGATGGTCTCGAAAACGACCGAACGTTTTCGAGACCTCTCCCTCGCCGTTTTAAACCCGAACTCAACGAATCAAGCCCGAGGTGAAATCTTTTCCAAAAATATTCCGCCTCCCGCCCACCCTGCTCGTGGGCGGCCTCGCCTTGCTCGCGGGAACGGGCTGTTCCTCCCCGGATTCAAAGTATCCCTACAACGCCCTGCAGTTGTCGGAAGTCCGCCAATCGGACACCGGCCAGTTGGCCCTGATTTATAACACCGCCCCCGAGCGCACACCCGGCCAGCGCGTGTTTCTGGTGGATGACACCGTCATCAACCACTGCGTCTCCACCGCCCTGCAGGATATCAAAGCAAGCCCAGGCTATGGAGAAGCCTTTTCCGGCGCGCTCGTCCTGCACCGCCGTGTTTCTCAAACCGTAATCGGAGCGGAGGATTATTGGCTGGAATTGGACCCCTTCGCCATTGCCGGCGCCTGGCTGCCCCCGCTCGACCAATCGCCTCTGCCCGCTGGCGCCGCCCTCTCCGCCTTGCCGCCGTCCTACCGTACCGCGAACAGCCTCGCCCTGCCCAACGAACATTTTGTCTGGCGCACCGAAGCCGGCCCGCTCGAAACCACGGTCTCCAACATTCCGCTCTTCCAACCCAATCGCCGCGATACACTCATGGGAAAAACCGAGGCGGTTTTGGGCGGAACCGTGGAGGTCGTGGGCGGAGTTGCGCTGGTGGGTGCCGTACTTGCGGTGGAATGTTTATCCCACGGTCAATTCGATCTGAATTATCCCCTCCACCCAGTTCACCATCCCTTTCCCAGTTATTCAAATTTTTAAACAATATTATGATCTCCCACCAACCACCACCATCAGCACCCGGTTCTCAACCCCACTTCACCAGCCTCTCCCGCGTCCTCTGCATGGTCGCGCTCGCCACCACCATCGGAGTCATGTACTGGGTCATCTACAACGCCAACCTGGACGGCCCCAAAATCCTCCTCGCTGCGGGCGGAGTGCTCATGACGGGCGTGCTCGTCATCGCCGCCGGCGCCCATTTTACTGACGGGCGGCATAGAAAATAATCTACCCTTTCTGCGTTGGTCTCAAAACCGCCCTACAGTGAAATCGAGTGCGGGTACGTCCGCTAGCCACCCTTCCCCTCGTCCGCCCTTAGTATGTCCCCCAGCTCCCGCAAAAATTTCCACGTGTAAATACCCGTGTTGTGCCCGTCGCTGAAGACAAACGCCACCCCGTAGTTGCCCACCAGCTTCCAGCTTTTCACTTCGACACCCGCAAAATCTTTGCTCCCCCCACCCCCGTATTGCTGGCCAAAAATATCCCGCTCGCCGACATTCTCCGCGCTCGGCGAATGGGTGCGCAAAAATTCGGGCGGGAAAAAATCCTCGATCCCATCCGGCCAGCGCAAGGCGACTTCGCGGCCGATGAGTTGCAAGTCAGAAGGTGGAGGAGTCATGCGCAAAACCGCCGAGTCAGGCCCGCGCATCAAGTCCGGCTTTTCGGCGGTTCTTTAACTCTGGCTCGGGCGGTGGGCGATGGCAAGGGCTCATGCCGCGCCAGCATGCGCAAAAGTTCGACCTGCCGCACCGGCTTGGCCAGCAGGCTGTGCACCCCCGCCGCGTGCGCCTTTTTGCGGCTGGACTCACTTACATCACGCGTCACCAAGACCACGCTCGCGGTGGTCGTGCCAGCCGCGGCATCGCGCTCGCGCAGCGCCTTGACCAACTGGGGCCATTCGAGGTCCTGCACCTGGTCGTCAATCACTAGCAGATCGAAGTTGCCGGGGGTGAACAGGGCGAGCATTTCCGCGCCGGAGCCCGCACGCGTCACTTCGCACCCGGTTTTTTCGAGCGCAGTGATGAGCAAGAGGCGCTCCTGCTCACTGGCGCAGACCAACAGAACCCGGTGGTGGCGGGAACTCACGATCGGCATCGGCCAGGGCGTGCCGATTTCATCCAGCGATCGCCGGCGCTCGAGCCACAGCTTAAACCAAAAGGTCGAACCGACGCCCACCCGGCTTTCCACGCCAATTTCACCGCCCATGATTTGCACCAGACGCTGGCATATGGCCAGGCCGAGGCCCGCGCCTTCGTGCTGGCGCATCAGCGAACTGTCCACCTGGTAAAACGGCTCAAAGATATGCGGCGAATGCTCCGCGGCAATGCCAATGCCGGAGTCGCTGACGCTGACGCGCAAATGATCACGCCGCCCATCACTTTCCAGACACTCAATGCGCACGGTGACTTGCCCCTGCGGGGTAAATTTTACCGCGTTGCCCACCAGATTGAGCAGAATCTGGCGCATGCGCGGCTCATCAATCAAGTAGGCAAAGGCCAGGTTGGGAGTTAATTCCAGCTTGAGGGCGAGCTGCTTGCTGCGGGCGTCTTCCTGTTTGATGTCGAAGATGCCCTGGGCCAGGTCGCCAATCCGGCACGGCGACTGCATCAGCTGGGCGGTGCCGGATTCCATTTTCGCCAAGTCCAGCAAATCGCTGAGCAAAGTAAGCAAATGTTCGCCGGCGTTGTGGATCACCCGGAGCAATTCCTGCTGTTCCGGGGTGGATTTTTCGTCGAGCAACAACTGCGCCGCGCCCAGGATGGGGTTGAGCGGCGTGCGGATCTCGTGGCTGATCATGGCGAGAAATTCGGATTTGGCCCGGGTCGCGGTTTCCGCGGCCTCTTTGGCGGACACCAATTCCTGCATGACCCGCTTGCGCTCGGTGATGTCCTGGATTTGCGAAATAAAATAGCAGGGCCGGCCGACATCGTCACGCACCAGGGACACGCTCAGGAGGATCCAGACCAAGTGCCCCTGTTTATGGATGTAGCGCTTCTCCATTTGGTAAGTCGGCCACTCCCCGGCGATGAGCTGCCCCAGCAGCTTCAGGTCGCCGGCCAAATCATCCGGGTGGGTGATGGACTGAAAATCACTGGCCAGCAGCTCTTGCTCGGAGTATCCCACAATATTGCAGAGCGCCTGATTGACCTCCATCCATTTGCCGTCGAGCGCCACCAGCGCCATGCCAATCGCGGAAAACTGCATGGCGGAACGAAATTGGCCTTCGCTGCGGCGCAATTCCATTTCCGCTTTGCGGCGTTCCGTGATGTCCAGCACGGTGCCAACCATTTTGACCGGACGGCGCGTTTGCTC
Source organism: uncultured Opitutales bacterium (assembly GCA_964499725.1). Lineage (GTDB taxonomy): Bacteria > Verrucomicrobiota > Verrucomicrobiia > Opitutales > JABDGR01 > JABDGR01. The sequence goes on along the minus strand of CAZCMU010000106.1, from coordinate 5,982 downwards.
ATCCACCACCACTTTCGCCTGTTCATGCACGAAGCGGGTCTCGCCCTCGGGGAGAATGACGCGGTGCTCGATGGAATGGAGCCCATGGGTGGCGATGGCTTGGCTGGCCGACTGCCGGATGGCCGCGTGTTCCTCCGATGGAATCCGGCTGAAAAACAACTCGTTGGTGACTTTTACCGCACCAGGCTCAAAACCAAAGATGCGATAGCACTCATCCGACCAGCGCAGCGAATTGGCGTCTATATCCGGATTGGCCAAATCCAGTTCCCAACTGCCAAAATGCGCCAGCCGTTGCGCCGCCGCCATCATCGCCTCACTCTGGCGCAACTTTTCCTCCTCCCGCTTGCGCTCGCTGATGTTGCGCACGATGGCGACGATATAATCCTGATCGAGGGTGACCCAGCGGGCATTGACCTCCATCGGAAAAGTGGTGCCATCCTTGCGCCGGTGCAGGTGTTCGGCGGTGCGCGAGCCCTGGGCGCGGATCTCGGCCACAATTCGCGCCCACGTCTCCTCATTTATCGTTGGGTTTATGTCCGGAACCCTGCGGGACAAAAGTTCTTCACGCGTGTAGCCCAGTTCCAAACACGCGCGTTCGTTTACATCCAAAAAACGTCCGGTCGCGGGATCGATAATCTCAAATGCGTCATTCGACTGGTCAACCAAGTTGCGAAAGAGCTTCAGTTCCTGCTCCGCCTGCCGGCGCTTCGCAATCTCCCGGCCGATGGTCAGGATGCCGAAGGGCTGCCCGCTGGCGTCGTTGATGCGGGTCGAGCGGACTTCAATCCAAACGCGCGAGCCATCCTTGCGGTAGTCATGCCGGTCGCCAAATGACTCCTCGCCCGCGAGCACGGCGAGGAATCGTTCCCGGCCCCATTCCCGGCCCGGGCCCGGGGGCAGCCGCTCAAAGACGGACCGGCCCATCATCTCCTCCACCGTCCAGCCCCATAAACGGCAGGCTGCGTCGTTCCAATAGATTACCTTCCCCTCGCAGTCCGCACAAATAATGGCATCCTGGACCTGGGCCAGGATATCATGCCAGGGCAAAGTGTATTTGGCCGCCTCCCCCGCGGAAGTGTGCGGGCTTTTGCTTTCAGGTCCGGACATATTTGGTCAGCCCCGCATAATTTGCGGCCAGTCTGTCCCGTCGATTTTGGCGGGCCATATGGCCGATGATGGACTATTCTGTGGATTTCGTGCGTGGGCGGCGTTCACAATATGTCTGGGGTTTGGCATTATCACAAGTTTATCAGTTGATTGAATCTGGGGATTGCACTGGAAAATTTCCATACCCGTTCGGGCTCGCAGGTTCGCGAGTTCGGCCTCCTGCATCGGGCCATTTTGACCGGAGTAAACGGGCGACCTATCGCCAAAAAGAATAGGCTGGATTTGCCCCGGGGCAAGACTCCATCATTGCGTGTCGAACATTCTCCAATTACTACTGTCCCAACGTTATGGCAAATTCCCTTTCCCGCGTCGTCACCAACTGGCTGGCCATTGCCACGGGTGCCGGAATCCTTATTTTCGCCTACCTTTACCAACCCAACGATATGCCTGCCCAATCCGTAAACGCCGGCGCACCTGCGCCAAAAAAAGGTCCGCCGCCCGCCAATTTGGAAACGGCCGCCTTCGGCACCGGCTGCTTTTGGTGCTCACAAGCGGTCTTCGAGCGCGTGGACGGCGTTTGGTCCGCCACCTGCGGTTACATGGGCGGCACCGTGGCCAACCCCACCTACGAACAAGTCTGCACTGACCTGACCGGGCATGCGGAGGTTGTGCAACTCAAGTATGACCCCAAGGTGATCAGCTACGACCAATTGCTGGATTGGTTTTGGCGCATGCACGACCCCACCACCCTCAACCGGCAGGGCGCCGACACCGGCACCCAATACCGTTCCGTCATTTTTTACTATTCCGATGCGCAAAAAACTGCGGCGGAAAAATCCAAGGCCGAGGCGCAAAAGCGTTTCTCCAGCCCCATTGTGACTCAAATCGTCGCGGCGGCCTCGTTCCCCTTCTATTCGGCCGAAGCATACCATCAGGAGTACTTTAACAACCATGCCTCCCAAGGCTACTGCCAGCTCGTCATCGCCCCAAAATTGGACAAACTGCACCTGACCCAGAATCCCACGCAATCGCCCGGGACGAAATAAATTTACTTCCATCAGTCGGACCGTCGGCGCACCGCCAGGGCGAGGGCCGCCACGGACAACAACACCAGCAGGCCGCCAATGACTATGAGCGGCTTCGGCGAAAGATTCAACTGCCGTAAAAAGGGATAAGCCGCCATAAGTATCTTGCCGCGGAGAGCCAGTGTAGCCCCGAAGGTTAAGGAAGTCAGGCCGATGAAACCCGCCAGCAGGCTGGCTGCGACCCAAAAGATGTTGCGACGGTCAATCCGCAGGTCGGTTGGCGCGTCTTTACTGCTGCGAAAAATGGGCCGGTCCATTTCGCCAATTTTACGGCCCCCAAACCACCAGAGGAGCGCGCCGAAAAAGAAAACCAGTCCCACCCCCATCATGTCCGTGGTGCGCTGGGCGGCTGAAGCCACCAAGTCACCCCGGTAAACTTCGTTGCCGCAAACCGCCGCCACCGCCATCAAGATAAACGCCATCATCCGCATCACATGACGGGTGCGAAACCGGTTGGACTCACGCGCGGACGGAGGAATTAGGATGTCGTCAACTGGTTCCATGGGGCGGGGAGGAAAGCTATTAATAGCATTTCCTATGGGTCGGAAGCTCAAATTTCGCCACTCTTTTTCAGACTTGGCCGGGCCGCAGGCGCGGGACAGACCCCGCCGGGCTGGGCGAACCGACTGAGGCCGCCGCCTGGGCCAGCACTTCCTCCAGCGTGGCCAGGTATTTGACAAAGCGCTTGCGACCCTCCGGGGTCAGGGTGATGGTCGTGCGCGGTCGTTTGCCTTCCAACGTATCCTTGTGCTGGGCGATGATGGCTTCTTCCTCCAAGGCCTTGAGATGGCGGTTGAGGTTGCCGTCCGTCAAGCAGCACGCCTCCTTCAATTCGCTGAACGACAAGCCGTCCACCGCGGCGGCCAAGGCCGAAATAATCGCCAGCCGGTTGGGCTCGTGCATCAACCGGGAGAGAGAAGTAAATGGATTTTCAGACATGGCTAGGGGTTCCGGTTGGGCGACGACTATTCAATTTCATCCACCCGGGGCGCGGCGGGAAAACCAAAGAAGGTGCGGAGCGATGGAAACGTCCTTTCATCAAAATGCAGCACGAGGCCGCCGAAAAATTCCCCGGCAAAAAAGACTCCGCCCATCACCCAGGGATCTTGGGTGAACGAAAGACGCGGAAACACCAGCAGGCAAACCACGCCGCACAGCAGGTAATAAAAGCCCACCCACGAAAGGCCGCGGGGCAGCACCTGGCGGGCCGTAAAATTAAGCAGCCCGGCCAGCACCATCCACGCGCCAAACAACAAATCGTATTCCTCGCGCTGCACCAGCGCCATCGTCAACGCTGCCGCCGCCGCCAGGATGGGGACGATTTCCAGCGCGGGACGCAGCCGGCGCACGTCACGCCCCACCTCCGGGTCATGCCAGAACCAATACACCAGCGCGCCGTAATTCAGCACCATGGCCTGCGCGAAAACCAAACCCCAGCCCAGCAGATGAACCACGGGCTTTTGCACGGCGCCCCAGCCCGAACCCAACACTATCGCCGCGGCGAGGGCTCCACTGCCCGCCAACGCCCGCGCCCGGCCGGAATAGCCTTTGAAGCGCTGCTTTTCCAAAATCGCCTGTTGCAGTTCGCGCACCTGGCGCACGGCATCGTGGAGGGAGGTTTTCACAAGTAGAAAGGTGTGATTTGAGTATAATCAATTAACCCGGGTTGGCGCAAGCGCGGAGCACCGCAGGGCAAAGCCAAGTATCCGCCGGGCTGCGGCATCCAGCACATAAACCCGCTCGCACTCCGCCGGCGATTGCTCGTAGTGAAAATTAAAATAAATCGCGGGGCCCGGTCCATCGGTAAAGCCGATTTCCGCCAGCAAAGCACCCAGTCCCGCCGCATCATTTACGCCCGCGGCGCGCAACAAATTGCGTCCCCGGCCAATGGCGGGATGGCCCGGCACCCAGCAGCCGCCGCGCACTTCCGCGAAGGGGTTCGACGTGCGGTTGGCCAGTTCCACCGCTATCCAGGCGAGCGGCGCGGCGCGTTTGCCCGCGGCGGGCAGCACGCCGGCACCGAGGAAATTATCCGCTCGCAAACCATCCAGAAAATTTTCTTTCCCCAGCGCCCGCGTTTCATCAAAGAGCGGCTCCAAGGGCCGCAACAGTGCCAACGGAAAATTCCATCCATCGGCCGACGCCAGCAGCCCGGCGGCGAGATTGTGGGCAACGAGACCGGCTGGCGACTGCGCCAAAATTTGCCCGTTGGGCTGTGGCACGAACATGAGCGGCAAGGTCATGACCAAGTGGGAAAAACAGTCATAGCTTTGCTACACAAAGCTAACTTGTCAAGCCTTGGCGCAATCAATTCTTGGCGCTTGCGAAAAGTCGGTTCGTGCACTAACTTGAATTCACTATGAAACTGCGTCTTGTGTTGGCCTTAATCAGTCTCGCCATTGCGTGTGGCGCCATCGCCATTAAGGCGTCTTCCCAAGCCAGCGCCAGTTCGACCCCCGCCGCTGCGTCCAACGCAACTTGCAGCGACTGTGACGGCCCCGACCCCGCCGCCGTCCTGCCCAATCCCTTTAAGACCGATGCGGCCAAGCCCGCTGCGGTCACTCCCGCCGCTCCTGCCACACAGACTACTCCGGCTACTCCGGCGAAAAATTAAGCGACGGCAAGGTAGGGGCGTCGCTTGCGACGGCCCAAAGTTTTCACCGCACGCGTTCGAGAAAACCAACTTTGCGGTAAACTTTGGAAAGCGTTTTGTAGGCCGTCTTCTGCGCGGCTTCGTCGCCGGCTTTGATGACTGCAAGCAAGTGATCTTTGTTTGCCATCAGCTCGGCGTATTTCTTCTGGACGGGTCCCATCGCGGCAACGACTGCATCTGCCACCATAGCCTTGAAAGCCCCGTAACCTTTCCCGGCAAACTCCGCTTCGCATTCTGGCAAGGTATGTCCGGTGACGACGCTTAAAATTTGCAATAAATTCGTGACACCCGGCTTGTCCTCACCCGCACGGACTTCGCTGCCAGAGTCAGTTACCGCCGACATGATTTTCTTTTTCAATGTGGCCGGCGGATCATTCAAATACAAAGTCCCCGCAGGGTCGGGATCCGACTTCGACATCTTTTTCGTCGGGTCCGCCAGCGACATGATCCGCGCGCCCGTCTTCGCAATATACGGATGGGGCACTTTGAAAGTCGGCGAGAACCGGCTGTTGAATTTCTCCGCCAAATCGCGCGCCAGTTCGAGGTGCTGCTTCTGGTCTTCGCCAATGGGCACTACATCCGCATTGTAGAGCAAAATGTCCGCCGCCATGAGCACCGGATAAAAAAGCAATCCGCTGCCCACACTTTCCTGCTTCGCGGCCTTGTCCTTGTACTGCGTCATCCGCTCAAGCTGGCCGAGAGGGCAAATGCAGCCCAGCACCCACGAAAGCTCCGCATGGCCGACCACATGAGATTGAACAAAAACGCTCGCCTTCGCAGAATCCAGGCCGCAGGCCAGATACCACGCGACGAGTTCCAAGGTCGCCGCGCGCAGTTTCGCCGGTTCATGCGGTACCGTGATGGCGTGCATGTCCACGACGCCGAAGTAGCACTCGAAGTCATCCTGCATCCGGCGCCAGTTCAGCACCGCGCCCAGGTAATTGCCCAAGTGCAGCGCACCCGTCGGCTGCGCACAGGTGAGGAGGACTTTGCGAGCGGCGGACTCGGGGGTGGCTTCTTGGTTCGTTGCGGCGGACATCCCCAAAGTCAAAACGCAAAACCCGACGGCGCGCAAGCGCAGGAAAAAAATAAGACCCCGGAGTCATTGCTGACTCCGGGGTCTTAAAAACGGGGGTG
>CAZCMU010000105.1:0-9744 GCA_964499725.1 uncultured Opitutales bacterium | reverse complement strand
AAAATCCGCGGACACGGTCTGCCGGAGGCGATGGAGGCGGTGCTGTTCAACCAAAGCCGGGTGCAGCCGCGGGTGGCGTTGTTGAAGCCCACCTCGGTGGCTATCGCGATTGGTACCGGTTCGCCCTTTGGGGCGGAGGGGCCGATTATCCAAACGGGTGGCGCGCTGGGCTCCATGCTGGGCCAGGCGTTGCATGTGACGGCGGCGGAGCGCAAGGTCTTGCTGGCGAGTGGCGCGGCGGCCGGCATGGCGGCGACCTTTAGCACGCCTTTGGCAGCCGTCATGCTCGCAATCGAATTGTTGCTGTTTGAATACAAGGCGCGCTCCTTTATCCCGCTGGTGATTGCGAGCACGGTGGCCACCGCGGTACGGTTCGTCCTGCTGGGGCATGGGGCGATGTTTACGGTCGGAGCGTCCAATTTCAATTTCCCCGCGGCCCTGCCCTGGTACGTGCCGATGGGCATTGTTTGCGGCTTTGTCGCGGTGTTCTACAGCCGCCTGCTTTACGGGGTTGAGGATTTTTTTGAGAAGTTGCATTGCGATCCCTACTGGTGGCCGGTGCTGGCCTGCGCGGTGCTGGGGGTGGTCGGCTACTTTGTGCCGCGCGTGCTGGGCATCGGTTATGACACGATTTCCGACCTGCTGAACCCGGTGCCGCAACTTACGCTCGAACTGGTGGCGGTCGTGCTGGTGGCGAAACTGGTGGTCGTGACATTGACCCTTGGCTCGGGCCATTCCGGCGGCGTGCTCGCGCCCACTTTCACCATCGGCGCGGCGACGGGAGCGTTGTTCGCCGGTTTGGGCAATTATTTCGCGCCCTCGGCGCATTTGTCCTCGAGCGCCTTTGCGCTGGTCGGCATGGCGGCGGTGTTTGGCGCCGCGGCGCGCGCACCTTTTAGCTTCATTATTTTCGCCTTTGAATTGACGCGTGACTACGACGCCGTCCTGCCGCTGATGCTCGTGGTGGCCATCGCGCACTTTGTGGCCCTGCTCTTCATGGAAAATTCCATCCTGACCGAAAAACTCGCCCGCCGTGGATTGCGCGTGCACCAGGAATACGAAGTGGATGTCTTCCAGCAGGTGACCGTGCAAAACGCCATGGATGTTAAGCCGACGCTCCTGGACGCCAAACTGACTGTCGGTGAATTGACCCGGCGCCTGGCTACGGGGGATGTGGCACTCACGCGGCACCAGGCCTTTTTACTCACCGATGATAAAGGCGAACTGGCCGGCATCATTACCCGTGGCGATTTAGTGCGGGCCTTTGGGCGCGATCCCACTGGGAAATTGGCTCTGGTCGAGGCGGGTTGCGCCGAACCGGAAGTGACCTATCCGGATGAAACCTTGAGCGAAGCCCTTAACCGGATGCTGCAAAACAACTGTGGACGGTTGCCAGTGGTGGCACGGGATAATCCCAAAAAAATTGTCGGGTATCTGGGCCGGGCCGCGGTGCTGGATGCGCGCCTGCGCCGGATGCAGGAGGATCAGGAAAGGCAACCCGGCTGGCTGAAGACCGCACTGCGGACGAAGATTCCGTGAAATTCTTGCGCCGCCAATGGCTGCCAGTTGGCAGCGCCGAGAATTTTCTCCGACGCTGGCAAAACTCGCGTGGTCAAGCCCGTCTGCCAGCGGAAAAAAGTGTACATGACGCAGAGCCACGCTTGCGCGCGCCAGCGGGCCATTCCGCGAGCCGGCAAAACGAAATCCGCCCACAGCCAGTGCGCACCGGGCCGCAATGCCGGTTGAACTTTGGACACCAGCGCCTTCACATCCGCTTCCGAAAAACAATCGAGAAAAAACAAAGTGACGATGGCGTCGTAACTCGTGAGCGGCGGATTCCACCGGAATACGTCGGCACAGGTGAAGGTCACGCGGGCGTGCTCAGGTTCATTCAGGCGTGATTTCGCGCGGGCCAGCATCGCCGGGCTGGCATCCACGTAATGCAGGCGCGCGTTCGGTGCGATTTTTGCAAGTTGCGCGAGGCACCGCCCGTCGCCATCGCCCAGGAGCAAAATATCCCGGCAATCCCGCAAATGGTCGAGCAGACAAAACCGCGCGCGTTCCAAGCCCCGACCAAAAGCCAGCCATTCGAAGGTGGAGTAACCACGCGCGAGGGAGTCGAAATTTGCGCGGTGGCTCACGGGAGGTACCTCATGTGGCTGGCTCAGACAGCCACCCTTTAGGACTTGGGTTTCGGCTGCAGGTAGCGATTGGGCACATTGCGCAACGGCGGCACAGGGCGGTGCGCGGCGGCGAGCAGGAGTTTTATATTTTCGTAGATTTCGAGTTCGCGGCGGTGCATTTGGGACGTGAGGCCCATTTGGGCATACGAGAGTGGCGTGATGTCGAAAAAAGTGGTCTCCCACTCAAAGCCCCGGCCCCAAACCAAGCCGGGCAGCCACACATCGGTTTTGGCCCCAGCGGCCAAAAGCAAGCGGAGCATATCCGTCGTCTGCCGGGGGTTTTGGTTGACGGCGTGGAATAGCGGGGTGTGGCCGTTGAACCCATTTTCATCCACGGCGGCCCGCGCATTCACGTCCGCGCCGGATTCAATGAGGACGCGGGCGGCTTCCAGGTTGCCGTACTCTACCGCCACATGGAGCAGCGACGCGCCGACGAGCGGAGTAAAAGAGCAAACCAGCGTGGTGCGGTGGGCGAGCAAAGACGGGTTGGCTTGGATGCCAGACTTGAGCGCGGCGGCATCGTTGAGCAACACGGGCGCGGTTAGTGGATCGTCCAGCACCGCGCCGTGATCGAGGAGCACTTGGAGGCAGGCGGATAGCTGGGCGGAGCGGCCATACATCTCCGTCAGCCAGTTGACGGGAGTTTTGTCGTCAATGCGAACGCGGGGATCAAATCCCGCGTCCAGCACGGCGCGCAGTCGCTCGACCGAATGCAACTCGATGGCGGTGAAAAATTCTCCTTTGAGCGAGGGCATTTTAACCTTCTATTTGGCGCCCCTCAAAATGCCGACAAGCCATTCATGGCGGGCAAACCTTGTTTCTGGCGAACGATGTCGAACGCGGCGTTCTTGTAGAGTTCGTGTAATGTGGGCTGGTTGTAAATCATTCCGGCGACGCGCGTCACCGGGATTTTCTCCTCCACCAGCAGCATGCCAAAATGAATCAACTCGGTGGCGATGCGGCCGACGATATGCACGCCGGTAACGGCCAGCGTGTCGGGATCGGCGAGGATTTTCAGCAGGCCAAACCTTGAGCCGATGATGCGCCCGCGCGGGGTGTCCTTATACCAGGCCCGGCCGACGAGGTATTTTTTGTTCTGTCTTTTCGCGTCCTCCTCGGTCAGACCGGCACAGGTGACTTCGGGAATGGTGTAAACCCCCATCGGGAACACCTGGTCAATGCGTTGAAATTCCGCCAGGTTGAACATGTGCGTCACGGCCACGCGGCCCTGATCCATGCCCGTGCTGGCCAGTGCCGGAAAGCCGATGAGGTCGCCCACCGCAAAGATATTGGGCACCACCGTGCGGTATTTTTCGTCCACCGCGATGACCTGTCGCTCCCCTGCTTTCAACCCAACGGCGTCGAGGTTAAGGCCGTCCGTGTTCCCCATCCGGCCCGCAGCGTAGAGAAACATGTCGGCCTCAATGGTGGACCCGTCCGCCAGATGCGCGGTGACGACCTTTTGCCCCTCCCGCTCACAGACTGTCACCCCCTCCGCGCGATTGGGCATAAGAACTTTTACCCCTTCGCTTTCCATTTGGCGGCGGAGAATGCCCAGAACCTCGCCATCGAGAAAAGTCATGAAATCCGGCCGCCCATTGATGAGCGACACCTGCGTGCCCAAGACCGCAAAGATCGTGGCGTATTCGCAGCCAATGACCCCCGCCCCGACAATGACGATGGACTTGGGAATATGGTTAATTTCCAAAATCGTGTCGGAGTCGTGGACATGGGTGCCATCGAACGGCACATCGGGCATGCGCCAGGGTCGCGATCCGGTGGCCAGCAGGATGAACTCACCTTTAAGCAATACTGGCGCCGCGCCTCCTGGGGGCTGCACCTGCACGGTATGGACATCCACCAGCGAGCCCTGCCCCTGGATGATATCCACCTGCAAGATAGTGAGATTCCGGCAGATGTCATCGGCTTGTTGGGAGGTGACGGTGGCTTTGCGAAAAAGTAAGTCACTGACCGAGACGGCATGCTCCGGCTTCCGCTCCACCCCAAAGAGCCCGCGATCATTGAACCCGGAGAGGAAGACGGCCGTTTCTTTCAGGGTTTTTGATGGCAAAGTGCCGGTGTTGGTGCCCGCGCCTCCCAAGCGCGGCTCCTTCTCCACCAACGCAACGGATTTCCCAAAAAACGCCGCCAGCGCGGCGGCCTTGGCGCCCGCCGGGCCGGAGCCAATCACAATGAGGTCATAGGACGGCTTCATGAACAAAAGCCCGTCGGCGAACCACAAAAGAAAAATTTATCCAGACTCATTTTGCAACCACTCCCAAAGGTAACACAGTCTTGCCATAAACTTCATTCAGCACCTGGGCGAGACCGGTGTACATGGCGGACAGACCGCAAAAGATGCCTTCGAAGCCCGTGGCATGTTCAAAACCTTCCTCGGGCTTGGCATACTTGATGTAAGCCAGCAGAAAAAAGAGAATTACCAGCGAACCAAAAACCACCTGCAGGGCGCGATTGAGCCGAAGGGTGCCGACAAACATGACGGCGGTGAACAAGCCCCAGACGGCGAGGTAGGCGGCAAACGCCGTGCCGTCGGTGGCCGCGGCGATGCCCGTTTTTGTTCCGTCGGCGGCGGTAACCACGCCCAGATTGGGCAGGAGAACCAAGGCCACCAAGGACAACCAGAACATTCCATAAGAGGTGAAGGCCGTGGTCGCAAAAGTATTGCCCTTTTTCCACTCCATGCATCCCGCAATGACCTGCGCGGAACCGCCATAGAACAGGCCCATGCCGAGAATCATGCTGTTGAGCCCGTAAAATCCCGCGTTGTGCAGGTTCAAGAGCACGGTGGTCATCCCGAAGGCGAGCAGCCCGAGCGGGGCTGGATTGGCGGTCGTATCCTTGATTTGGGTGGTGGTAAGGTCAGGCATGGAGTTTTGGGGTTGAGGGGTTGAGGTCGCGATAATGACCAGACGAATCCAATCAAGTCAAGTACGCCCCCGTTGAGGGCTTGTTACACTTAAACCGGTGGCTCGCCCCCTAAATTTGGGGTTCACAAACTGGATACAGCTATGTCATGTTGCAGCCATGCGCACCCCCGCCTGCCTGTTTCTTGCCTGCATCCTCTTTGGTTCTAATGCCCGTGCCGCTTCCTATGCGGCGCCCTCCGCCACCCCGGCCAAAAAATCCGCTGCCTCAGCGGCGATCCCTTCGCCAGCGCCGGCTCCCGCGCCCGGTACAGGTGCTGAAAAATCCGTGCCAGTCACCGCCCCGCTTGATTTATTCAACGGCAAGGATTTGAGCGGCTGGAGCTTCTTCACCGACGGCCAGCCGGCGGATGTCTCCACGGTCTGCCAGGTAAAAGACGGCATTCTCGTCGTAATTGGCAAACCTATCGGCTACCTGCGCCTAGACCATATCCGCGAAAACTACCAACTGCATTTCGAATGGCGCTGGACCAACAGCGACCCCAAGACCAACAGCGGAGCCTTGCTGCATATTTCGCCGGGTGCGCTGCAAATGCCGGGCAGTTGGCCCGTCTCCTTTCAATACCAGACCAAAAACACCCGCGCGGGCGACATTATTTCCATGTCCACCGCGGCCTGCGCCGAGGCGCCCGCCGGAAAAACCGCCAGCCGGCAAAAAGATTCGAGCGAAAAGCCCGTGGGCGAATGGAACGCCGGCGACATCATCGTGCGCGGCGACACCCTCACTTGCATCGTCAACGGAGTCACGCAGAACAAGGTGACCCAATGCGAACCCCATTCCGGTTACATCGGGTTTCAACTCGAAGGCTATTCCTACGAGATGCGCAACATCAAGCTGTCTCCGTTGCCGGCCGCCGCGCCTTGATTACGGCCCGCGGCTTTTCATCCGGCGGCGATATTCCGCGGGTGATTGGCGCTGGATGCGGCGAAAGACCAGGCGCAGGTTTCGCACATCGCTAAAACCGCACGCGGCGGCCACCGTGGCGAGTGGAACCTTGTCATCAGCCTCGATCAGCCGGCGGGCCTCGTCCACCCGCAAGCGCTGGATAATCTCCGCCGGGGCCGCGCCTAAATTGGCGCGAAAACGGTTTTCCAGGGTGCGTCGCGAACAAGGCACCAGCGGCGGCAGGCGTTCGACGCCGAAATTCTCCGCCACATGCTGGCGGATATATTGCACCAGACCGGCCAATTCCTGGTCGTCCACCGCCATCGTTTCCGTGGATTGGCGGGCAACGACCCCGGTTGGCGGGACAAATAATACCTGCCGCTGGTCGCGCTGGCCGTTAATCAATTTGTCCAGCAAGGAAGCAGCCAATTCACCGGCTTGCTGGTCGTTGCGCGCCACGCTGCTGAGCGGGGGTTGCGCGTGGGTGACAATCACCGGGTCGTTGTCCACTCCGATCACGGCCACTTGATCCGGCACGCGCAGGCCCAGCCGGCGGCAGGTTTGCAGCAGCATGTCGGCCCGCAAATCGGTGCTGGCCATGATGGCCACCGGCGGTTGCAGCGAACGCAGCCAATCTTCCAATTGTATTTGCTGGCGCATCCACATCCGGCCACTGGCGACAATGGAGGGAACTTCCAACACCGCGCACAGGCCGCCGTGTTCCCGAATCACCTCCACAAACCCATCCCGGCGCAGTTCGCTAAAATACAAATCCCGGGAACCATAGTAGCCGAATTTTTTGAACCGGCGTTCCAATAAATGGCGGGCCGCGACCCGGCCGATTTCCCGATGGTCGGCCGTGACCGTGGACACCCCGGGCTCCGGAAAATATGCCGTGATGTTGACTACCGGAAAGGGCAGTGAACGCGCAATGCGGGCGTCTTCCGGCGTGGATATAATGACAAAGGCGCCATCGCCCTCCCACCCTTGCAGCCAGTCCAGCGAGGGGCTGAGCCGTTCTGGAAAACGCATAATCTGCCAGTCGGGCTGGCGGCGGGCATACGCGAGGATGCCATCCACGACTTTCTCCACGAACGCGCGGCCATAGGGAAAGGCCAGCGCAATGCGCCGGGAGGTCTTGGCCTTCGAACTACTGGAGCGATTTGTGGCGACGGGCATGGTTGCGTAAAAATGCCCTTCTTTACGCAACAAGGCTCTTGTGCGCAAGCTCGCCTTTGATTAGCTTGATCGTTTGTAAACGACCCCCTGCCTCCTTTCGGCAGTTTTTTCCCCGACCAGTCCGTTGTATTACCCATGAATCTCCCCCGCTTCCCAAAAAATTCGTCAAAATGTTTCGCCCGGCCCCTCACGTTGTTGAGTGCCTGCGCGGTTCTGCTGTTCACCGTCACGCCAGCCACGGCTGCGGGTGTGCCCAACGTCGGCGATAAATTCGCCGCACCGGCCTCGCCGCGCGCGATCTATAATTTTAATCCCGGCTGGAAATTTGTGTTTGGCGACCAAACCGGCGCCGACCAGCCCGGCTTCGACGACTCGGCCTGGGCCAGCGTCAGCCTGCCCCACACCTGGAACGAGTCGGACAGCTACCGCGCTTACATCAGCCACGGCGGCGGCGACCAAAGCGAGAAACTGGGTGTCGGCTGGTACCGTAAACATTTCAAACTGCCGGCGAGCGCCGAGGGGCAAAAAGTTTTCCTCGAATTCGACGGCCTGCGCCAGGCCGGCCACTTTTTCCTCAATGGCCAGCCGATCGGTCTCTATGAAAACGGCGTGACGCCGGTTGGCTTCGATATCACCAAGTTTGCCAAGTTCGGCGGCCAGGACAACGTCCTCGCGGTCCAGGTGGACAACCGGACAACCTACAAAGAGGAAGCCACCGGCACGCCGTTCGAATGGAATGCGAAGGATTTCAACCCCGATTTCGGCGGCCTCAACCGCGACGCAACCCTCATCGTCACGGGCAAAGTTTTCCAGACGCTGCCGCTTTATGAAGGCCTCCAGACCACGGGCATTTATATTTACCCCCAGAATGTGGACGTGAAAAACAAAACGACCGACGTGACAGTCGAAGCCCAGGTGCGCAACGAATCCGGCGACCACGCCGACATCACGCTTTCCACCGTCGTGGTGGATGCCGACGGGATCGTCCGCGCCAAGTTTGATGGCAGTACCTCCGACCTTGTTGACGGCGAGAACGACGTTTTGACCGCCACCGGCAGCCTGGCCAACGCGCATTTGTGGGGCCTCAACGACCCCTACCTCTACGATGTTTATTCCATCCTGAGCGTGGACGACAAGGTCGTGGACGTGTGCAAGACGCAGACGGGCTTCCGTAAAGTGGACTATAAGGGCGGCGCGGGTACCGGCGGCGTGTGGATTAACGACCATTTTGTGTGGCTGACCGGCTACGCGCAGCGCTCGGCGAACGACTGGCCGGGCCTCGGCGGGGCGTATCCGGACTGGGTGCACGACTTCACTGCGGCGCTCATCCGCGCCAGCAACAGCAATTACATTCGCTGGATGCACGTCGCCCCGCAGCGGGCCGACGTGGAGGCATGCGACAAATTTGGCATCGCCATTGTTTGCCCCGCGGGCGACAAGGAGAGAGATGTCACCGGCCGCCAGTGGGACCAGCGCGCCGAGGTCATGCGCGACTCCATCATTTTCTTCCGCAACAACCCGAGCATCCTCTTCTGGGAAGCGGGCAACACCGGAGTCGCCGCGGCCCATATGAAACAGATGGTGGACCTCCGCAAGACCTTTGACCCGCACGGTGACCGCATCATGGGTTGCCGCTCGATTAATGACCCGGATGCGATTGCCGTCACGGAGTATTTTGGCGTCATGCTCGGCGGGCCCTACCGCGCCGAGAACCGCGACCAGGCTCCGATGATTGAGACCGAAGACTTCCGCGACGAAGCGGCGCGCGGCATCTGGGATGATTTTTCGCCGCCGCACCTCGGCGGCTTTAAACCCAAAGGCGGACCCGTCATCCGCGATCCCGTCGCGGGCCAGGACACTTACCACTGGAACGCCGAGACTTTCGCGCTCGCCGCGGCCGGTCGCTACGCCAATTTCGTGGGCAACCGCATTGACAACCACGACCCCGACCACGCCAAGTGGTCCGCTTACGCGTCCATTTACTTCACGGACTCCGACGCGGACGGCCGCCAGGATGGCAGCGAAGTGCTGCGCGTCAGCGGCAAGGTGGACGGCGTCCGCCTGCCCAAGACCGTGTTCTATGTCACGCGCGTGATGCAAAACACCAAGCCCGACATCTACATTCTCGGCCACTGGACTTATCCGGCGGGCACGAAGAAGACAATGTATGTGGCGGCGACGCTTTGCGACCAGGTGGAATTGTTTGTTAACGGCAAATCCATGGGCGTGCAAAAGATGCCCTGCAGCCCGGTGGATGCGGTTAATGGCCGCACCATGGGCTACACCGGCTACGTTTATGCCTTCCCCGACATTACGTTCGAACCTGGTACGATCAAGGCCGTGGCCAGCAAGGGCGGCCAGGTTATTGCCCAGCAGGAACTCAAGACCGCCGGCGCGCCCGCGAGTATCAAGCTCACCTTGCACACCGGCCCCAAGGGTCTGCAAGCCGACGGCAGCGATGTCGCCCTGATTGACTTTGAAGTGGTGGATGCCGATGGCAACCGCTGCCCGACGGACGAGGCCCGCGTGGACTTTGCCGTGGACGGCCCGG
>CAZCMU010000104.1:0-9757 GCA_964499725.1 uncultured Opitutales bacterium | reverse complement strand
CTGGACCCGCCGGGCCGACTTGCCGGCGCTCGGTCTTGCCGCCCATAAACGCGTTAAACAAGTGGTTCCAGCCGATCCCGTGAGCGATTTTTGCAAACTCCTTATAGCGTGCGTTAACGCGCACTGAACTCATCCCGTGCATTTCGCCAGCGACCTTATTCAATTGCTCATCGCCCGGCCAGACTACTGGCCGTTTGCCTTCTGGGTGCCGATATTTTTGGGACTGTGGCTGTTGGTCCGTTTGAGCGATCGCCGCCATTGGCTGAATCATGCCCAATGGGCATGGTCCATTGCCGGCTGGCTGGTGCTGGCCGCCTTTGCCGGTTTTTGGGCCAGCCATCTGTTCAGCCCCATTTACCTCGGCCCCATCCAGCCACAAATAGCGGAGGTTTCCTGGTATTTCGCCGAGGGTAAACCGATTTACCATGGCCCGGCAGTCGGGGAAGTGTACAATATGCTTTATGGCCCGTACCTTTATATCATTACCGGATGGTTCGAGAAATTTTTGGGCCCGAGCGACTTTTCCTATAAACTGCCCGGGGCGCTGGCGGTGGCGGCGGCGATGCTCATCCTGGTGCTGCATCTCCGGCAACGGGTGGGGATTAAACTCGCGGTGTTTGGCGCCAGCGTGTTCGCCGCGCTGATTCTGGCGATGAATCCGGAGGAATTGTTCAACCGGCCGGACGTTTTCATTGTGCTCGGGGTGGTGGTGGGATGTTGGGCGGCGTTTTCCAGGTCGAAATTCGCCCCATGGGCTTTGGGCATCGCCCTTGGCTCTTCCGTAAATTTAAAAATCCACGCCCCGGCCTATTTTCTTCCGCTCGTCTGGGTTGCCTGGCAAACCGGCTACCGGAGTAAAAGCTGGCTCGCGGTGATTGGCTCAGCGGCGTTGGCGGCCGTGGCGCCCTTCCTTCTCTTCTCGAATGTTTCGCTGGCAAACTATTTCTGGACGCTCAAAGTGGCTGCCGGCCAAGGGATCAATCCCTTGAATTATTTTAGACTACTGGAGCTGTTTTTTAGCATGGGCGCCCCCATCCTGGCGGCTGTTTTGCTGGCCTATCGCCAGAACCCGCAGGCCACGCTGGCGGGGATGCGGACCCAAAAGAACTTCGTTCTTTTGTTGGTGGCGGAGTTTATAGTGTTGCTCCCGCCGACCTCGAAATACGGCGCGGGGCTGCACCATTTATTGCCGCTGGCGGTGCTATTCATCGTCCTGGGAGCGGAACTGTATGCGGCGGGAGTCCGGCCGGGTTGGGATGGCTCGCTTGCGGCCACGGCGGCCATGGCAATGAGTTTTTCCTGGCTGGTCTCAGTCCTGGGGATTGGTTTGGTGCGGAGTTACCAAAACGCGGCCTATCTGCAAGGGCGCACAGCGTGGGCGCAAAGCGTCGAGGCGGATTTGGGCCACATTGCCGCGCAGTATGGCTCCGGGCATATTCTGTTGATGGGCGCCAGCGATAACGCCCATTACGAGTATGCGTATTTTCGTCCAACCCTGGTTTTTAGCGGTCAGCCGATTGGGTTTGATCCCTGTGCCTTGATGGAGCGTGAATTTGCCGGTTCGGCGGTGCCGGAATTGCCGCAATTGTCCGCCGCACTCTCCCAGGGTCATTCCGGTAAAAAAATCATCTGGGTGGTGCCCAGGGGCGGCGAGCCTTTCACTGTTACCAGCTATTTTGCCCAGTGGGACAATAATGGATATTTGCCCAACCCACCCGCCTACTCCGACAAATTCCGCGCCAGCTTTTTCGCCACCTGCACCAAATTCGCCACCACACAATATTACGACCTTTATACCGAATAAATCGCCGCCTGCCTTCCGCCTAACCACTCCAAACTCCACCCTCCTTGGTCCATTTCCTCAACAATCTTGTCCTGATGCTGACGACCCGCCAGGACTGGTGGCCGTTTGCGTTCTGGGTGCCGTTCTTCCTTTTTATTCTGGTGCTGGGCTATCTGGCCGGGAGTGGTGAGCGGCTGGAACGGGCGCGCTTACTGTTTCCCGTGGCAGGCTTGCTGATGATCGCCGGCTTTGGCTGGTTCAATTATGAATTTTTATTCAGCTTCCTCTACCTGGGACCGATCAGCCACATTCAACCACTCATTGCCGACGTGTCGTGGTATTTTGCCACGGGGAAACCGGTTTACCACAACGCGGATTCGGTGGAGGTTTACAACATGCTGTACGGCCCGTGGCTGTTCATTTTCACCGGATGGTTTGAACGGGCCCTGGGGCCGAGCGTCTTTTCCGCCAAGCTGGGCGGCGAACTGGCCTTGGGCGCATCGCTGATTGTTTTGTTCATGCTCTTGCGGAAACGCGCCGGCGCCGGCTACGCCATCACCGGGGTGGCGATTTTTATGGCGATTATAATGGCGCTGGATCCCGTGGAAATCCTCGTGCGCGCGGATGTTTTCATCACGCTGTTTGTTTTGGTTGGTTGCTGGGTTGCAAGTTCGCCGTTTTGGGCCGCCCCGCTCGTACTCGGGCTGATGGTGGGATTGAGCGTAAATTTAAAAATTCACGGTGGCGTCTATTTTCTACCCCTGGCCTGGACGGCCTGGCGGGCGGGCTGGCGCTGGAAGGACGGCGGGCTGGTCATTATCACCGCATTCATCGCGGCGATTATTCCCTTTCTGGTTTTTTCCAATGTGTCTCTGGAAAATTATGCGGAGACGCTGCGCCTGGCCAGCGCCCACGGCCTCAACCTTATTAATTTATTCACTAATATCGAATGGTTCTTCCTGCTCTGCCTGCCCTTGGGGGCGGTCGTGGCCCTCGCCTGGCTGAGGGATGCCGCCACCACCGCGAACGCACTGAAAACACTCTCCCCTTTTCTGCGGCTTATTCTGGTGGAATTTCTGGTCATCCTGCCATTTGCCTCCAAATATGGCGCCGGCCCTCATCATTATTTGCCCTTGGCCGTTCTCCTCATTTTGCTCGGCGCGGAATTACAGGCAATGGGCGTGCGTTGGACGTGGGGCGCCACCGTCACGGCCGCCGGTGTGCAAGCGGCTTGCCTTTCCTGGCTGGCTTGTTGTCTGGGCACCGGATTGGTTCGCTGCTATCAAGATGCCGCTTTGCTTCGCGGCCAGGCGGTTTGGGCCCAAAGCATTGAAACGGACTTGCATGGCATCCTGCTAAAATATTCGGTTGACCACGTCATTTTAATGGGGGTGGGCGGCAATGACGATTACCCGCAAACTTTTTTTCGCTCCGAACTGGTTTTTGCCGGCCAGCCCATTGGGATAGAGCCCAGCGCCTTAATGGAAAGCACCTTTGCCCATCAACGCAGCCCTGCGCTTGACCAATTTGACAAATTAGTCAGCCGCGATTATCCCGGTCGGAAAATGATGTGGCTGATTCCCAAGGGCAACGCGCCATTCACCCTGGAAAGCTACTACGCCGAAACTATCGGCGTTGGCTATGGCACTCATTCCTTGCTTTTCGACCCTGTTTTCCGAAGCGAATTCCAACACGGTTTTTCCCTTCTCGCCTCCACGCAATTTTACGACCTCTATTCGAACTGAGCCGCACAATGACACAGGGGCGAATTTGAGCACTTCGCAATTCTTTTAGGTTAATGAATTTTTTGAAAAGTTTGATGGAGATGATGAACACCCGGCCGGAGGCGTGGGCCTGTGCATTCTGGGCGCCCTGCTTTTTGTTGCTGCTGGGGATGGCAAAATGGCCGATGCGCGGATGCCGGGTGGGCCCATTGTCCTTGTGCGGTGGCACTCTCGGGGTACTGGCGCTGGGAGTATTTGGCTGGTTCAACTACCAGTATCTGGTTAGCCCGCTTTATTTGAACCCGATGCCGGCGCAAATCGCGGGGGTGTCCTGGTACTTTGAGCAGGGGCATCCACTCTATCACGACGCCTATTCGCCGGAAATTTACAGCATGCTGTATGGACCCTATCTCTATATTTTTACTGGCATGGTGGAAAGGCTGCTTGGGCCTGACGTTTGGGCGGCCAAGTTGGCTGGGTTTGCGGCCACGATAGCTGCTTTGGGGCTGTTGTTTGCATTGCTCTGGCGGCGGGGGCTTAATCCTTCGGTGGCGGTGTTTTCGACCGGCATTTTTGCCTGCTTAATGGTGGCCGACCCACTCGGGGAGTACCTCAATCGTTCTGACAATTTTATCGTACTCTTTTTGCTGATTGGCGCCTGGGCGGCTTATTCCCCGTTGAAAGTCGCGCCAATTGTCCTCGGAGCGTCCATGGCTGTGTGCATTGATCTCAAGGCCCATGCTTTTATTTATTTTATTCCCTTGGCTTGGGTGGCCTGGCGCACGGGTCACCGGTGGAAGGGTGTTCTCGCCTGTCTCGGCACTGCCGCTTTTTTCGCCCTGCTGCCATTTCTGGCGTTCTCGAATATTTCGCTGAGCAATTATGGGTGGATTTTGCGCAGCGCCGCCCGTCATGGCTTCAATCCTCCAGACTATGTGGACTTTCTTGTCACGACCGGTTGCCTCAGCCTGCCGTTTCTGACAGGAATCTTGTTGTCCTATATTCATGATGCGCGCACGACGACGGCCGCCCTTCAACGCCAAGCCGGGTTTATCGGCTGGATTGTCGTTGCCCTGCTCGTATTGCTGGTTCCCGCTTCAAAAAATGGGGCCGGCCCGCACCATCTCCTTCCGCTCGTCATCATCCTGTTGTTACTTGCCGCGGAGCTGGCCCAGGCCGGGGTGAGTTTCTCCTGGAACTCTTCGGCAACGACCCTGGCGTTATATGCGGTGCTGGCCTCCTGGTTTATCAGTTGCCTCGGCGCAGGTGTCATGCGCAGCTATCAATATGCGGCGTATTTCAAAATACGCGGCTTTTGGGCTGAGAGCATCCAAGGGGATGTGGACACGGTGTGGAAGAAATACGGTTCCGACCATATTCTCTTGATGGGCACCAGCGACAACAATCACTACGAATGGTCGCTTTTTCGCACCGACCTGATCTTTCACGGCCAACCGGTGGGAATTGATCCAACCGCCTGGATGGAGATGAGCTTTACCGGCGTCCGGATGCCGACCGTGGGCGAAATTACGACCGCGCTGTCGGCCCGCCAGCCCGGCCGAAAAATCATCTGGCTAATCCCCCAAGGGGCCCCTCCATTCTCGATGTATAATAATTACGCGGATTGGGTTGATGGCGAATACCAGCCGAGCCCGCCGGCCAATGACGCCCAGTTCCGCGCAGACTTTAGCCGGGCTTTCCAGCGCATCGCCTCCACGCCGTATTTTGACTTGTAT
Source organism: uncultured Opitutales bacterium (assembly GCA_964499725.1). Taxonomy (GTDB): domain Bacteria; phylum Verrucomicrobiota; class Verrucomicrobiia; order Opitutales; family JABDGR01; genus JABDGR01. The sequence goes on along the minus strand of CAZCMU010000104.1, from coordinate 4,514 downwards.
TCCAACTAAAGAGCCACGAACCCATGTTGCTTTCCGTTCTCATTTGCACACACAACCCCCGCCAGGATTATCTTGACCGAGTGCTCGCGGCATTGCGCGCCCAGACCCTATCCACAAGCGAATGGGAATTAATCGTGGTGGACAATGCCAGTAACACGCCGGTGGCTGCGCAAATTGATTTGGCGTGGCATCCACGCGCCCGAGTGGTGGTTGAATCCTCGCTCGGCCTGACCCCCGCGCGCATGCGGGCCATTCGGGAAGCGTCCAGCGATTTGCTGGTTTTTGTGGATGATGACAACGTGCTCGCGACGGATTTTCTGGCGGAAGCGGCGCGCCTGGCGAATCTGCACCCCCACCTCGGCGCGTTCGGTTGCAGCATCCGTGCGGTCTATGAAAAAAAACCGGAAGGGGAAATTTGCGAGTGGGTCTGGCTGCTGACGGTGGGTGAAATCAAACAGGAACGCTGGTCGAATGTCAGCCTGGCCTGCCCGGAAACGTACAGCCTGCCGAGTGGAGCCGGACTGGTCATTCGCACCCAGGTGGCGCAAGAATATGCGCGCCTGGCTGCAACGGATCCGCTCCGCGCCAGCCTCGACCGCAAGGGCGCTGATCTCACCGGCTCCGGCGACCGCGACCTGGCGGCCACCAGCATGCGCCTGGGTTTCGGCACCGGGAAATTCCCCAGCCTGCGTCTCGACCATTTGATGTCCACCGGGCGAGTCGAGCCGGCTTATTTGCTGCGCCTGGCCGAAGCGACCGCCTACGGTGAAACCATTTTGGCTTTTTTACACAACCTGCCCTGGAAACCGCAGCCAAAGTCACGAACCCGCCGCTGGCTGGACGCCTGGGAGCGGCTGCACATGCCACCACTGACCCGCACCTTGCGCGACGCGGAAATCCGTGGCCGGAACCGCGCAGTGGCGTTACTCTCGACTTTGCCGGAAAAATCTCTCGCCTCGTCAACCCCACGCTAACGCGACGACCCCTACATGCGTCTGCTTATTTTGGATGAATCGTGGCAAGTGACCGGCGGAGTGGACACAGTGCGGCGCTTTCTCCTGCCGGCTCTGGCTGCACAGACAGAGAAACTGGTCTGGGCGTGTTCCATCCAGAACTGCCTCAACCGCCTGGATAAAATTGACCGGTCCCGGATGGAAATCATTGATCTGCGGCCACCGACCCAATCCCGGCAAGGATTGGCGTGGGCAGGATTGCGCCGTTTGCCCGCCAGTTGGCGGCCGGAAGGACTGCAAGCCAGCCTCTCGCATAGTTATTTGCGCCAAGTTTGCCGCCGGCGCGGGCTCACCCATGTGTTGGAAATTTGCGTCCACCATGAGTCTTTTCCTCGTCTGAATTTGCCGACCTTCGGCATTGTGCATGATTTGGGTTTTCGTGGAACAGATGCCCCGCCGCCGAGCGAAGGATACCGTGACTGGCTTCAACACGCCAAACGCCTGATTGCCGATTCTTCGTTGACCCGCAGCCAGTTGCTTGAATTGGATCCGACCGCCAGCCAGCGCGTGGAAGTGCTTTTGCTGCCGGCCACCCCACTTGCAGCCAGCCCGGCAGCCAATGAAGCAAATCCATGGCAACGCTCCGAACCGGTAATTTTTTACCCAGCCCGAGCCACCTACCACAAAGGCCATGATGTGCTCCTGGCCGCATTGGCCCGTCTGGCAGAAGATGGGGTGTCCTTCCATTGTTACTTGAGCGGTGTCGGCACCGATTGCCTGTTTGGTGACGAACCTTCGCCCGAACGAAGCATCAATGATGTGCGCCAACTTTGCCGGCCATTTCGGGAAATTCTGCGCGACCGGGTCACCTTGCTGGGCCGGAAGCCCTGGCCGGTCATCGAGCAAGTGTATCGCGCCGCCAACCTCATCGCCTTTCCCTCGCGCTTTGAAGGATTTGGACTGCCGTTAAGTGAGGCCTTGAGTTGGGGACGTCCCGTCATCGCTTCGCAAATTGCCCCACTCCAGGAACAAGTCGCCTTTCTCCAAGCCGGCGAACAAGTCCGCTGGTTTCCACCGGGAGACGACTCCGCCCTGGCCAATCAACTCAAAGCCGTCCTGACCAACCGCCAGCCCTTTCCGGCTTTCTCCTCCGCCTTGCGCGAACGCCTCGCCGCCTGGAACTGGGACGCCTATGCCCACCGACTAATTGAGTTGATGTCGGAAAACCATTCCGCCGCATGAAGCTCGCGTTGATCAGCCATGGGGACGCCAATGATCCCCGGCATTTTTCCGGAATTCCCTGGCATGTGCTGCAAGAATTGCGACGGCAAGGGCAGGTGGTTGAGCCGTTTCAAGCAGAACCGTCCAACTGCGCCCAACAAATGGCACATTTTAAAAATTTACTGTCGTTAAAATTTTCCCGTCAGCCGCACAATCCTGAAGCCGACGCCTGGATCCTGCGCTCCCGCTCGATGAAGATTAATAGAAAAATCCACGCTTTCGCGCCCGAGGCCGTCTTGTGCGTGGGCTTGCCCGAGGCCGCCGTCTCGCTTTCGCCGGACTTGCCGCTTTACGTATGGATGGACGCCTTTTATCCCAGCTTGCGCCGCTTTTACGCCTATTTTCGCGAATACTATAGCGAGCAGGATGCCCACGCGTTGCAGCGAATTGAAAACACTGTCCTACAACGCGCGCGAAAAATCTGGCTCAGCAGTGAATGGGGAATCGCCGAGTCACGAGCGGATTTTCCCCGGGCGGCGGCGCAAATGGCCATGCAATCCTTTGGCGCAAACCTGGCCAATCCTCCCACCGCGGTCGAAACCGAGCAAGCCATTTCCCGCCGCAACCTCGCCACGCCCACGCTGTTGTTTCTTGCCAACGAATGGGAGCGCAAAGGGGGGAACACCGCGGTTGAAACCGTGCGCAGGCTGCGGGCAAAAGAATGCCCGGCCCGGTTGGTGGTCGTCGGGCTTAAGGTTAAACCAACGACAGTGCCGGAGGAGCCTTGGATCGAATGGGTCGGGCCGTTGGACAAAAACAAACCGGAGGAAGCACAGCGGTTGCAGGATTATTTATTTGAGTCTGCTTTCCTCCTCTTGCCCAGCATCGCCGATTGCACCCCCGTCGTCTGCCATGAAGCCGGCGCCCACGGCCTGCCGGTGTTGGCGACCAATGTCGGCGGGCTGCCCTCAACCGTCACCAGCGGTGAATCCGGCCAGCTCTGGCCCCCGGCAAAATTTGCGGACGAAGCTCCCGCCTGGATTTTTTCCATTTTAGCCGAACGCCCGCGCTACGAATTTTTTGCCCGCGCGACGCGGCGCCGTTACGAAACCACGGGCAATTGGACCGTGAACGTGCGCGCGGTTGAGGCCGCAATTTCCACGGATCTGGCCCGGTTGTAATCCATCCTCGTATGAATAAATCCCGCCCCGCCGCCACGCTGCCCCTGCGCTGCCTGCTCAACCTGCCCGGCCTGCGTCGCCGACTGGCCTTTGCCATCAAACAGGATTATTTCGCCGAACTGCAATTGCGCATGCCTCTGGAACCGGGCCTGGCCGCGCCACTCGACCATTGGGATGCCTTCATTGCTTTCTCGGAAACCTTTCTCGGCAACGAATACGGCGACCTATTTCAACGCATTCCGCTGCCAGCTCGCTGGCTGGATTTTGGATGCCATCGCGGTTATTTTTCATTATGGATCGCTTGGGAAAAGGCCCGGCGCGGCGTGAGCGACCCCGGCCAGGCGTTGCTGATTGATGCCGACCCCCGCGCCGAAACTTGGTTCAAGAATCTCCTGACCAGCAATCCAGTGCTGAAGGAATTCCAATTTCTCCAAGCCGCCGTGGCCACGCCCGAGTCTGGCGACCAGGTCTCCTTCGCCCAACGCCCGGGCATGAATTCCTTGCGCCCGGGCGACATGCCCGTCGAGTGCGACGAACTTATCACAGTTCCGCGCCTGAAGGAGAAAATGGTCACCACGCAACTGGCCCCGCCCTACGACCTCATCAAGGTGGACATCGAGGGCGCTGAGTTTACTTTGCTGGAAACCATGGGCGGCCTCCTCGCCCAAGCCCGCCATCTGGTCATCGAATGGCACGGCTGGAATGATGGTGGCGCCGCGGCCGAAGCGCGAGTGACCAAGGCCGCAGCGCAATTGGGATTTGGCGAGCCGGAAAAGCTGCGACCCAATCTGGTCGCGGCCTCCGAAAGCTCAACTTTTGTCAGCGGCACACATTTGTATCGCCGGCCATCCTGACGCACTGAAAAGCCCCGTGAATCGACCCACCCCACCGCCCGCCCGCGCTGTTTGGCTGCGACCCGGCCCGCGCAATTCAAGCCGGCCGGCGCTCATCAGCTACAGTCTGCGCAAACGCGCTGAACACTGGGGCTTGCAAAATCTGGCGTGGCTTAACCGGCTGCAGGCGCGCTTTTCCTTGCACGATTTGTACGGTTCACCCGGGGACACCCTGCTCGCGGCCACGGTCGCACGCCAGTTGAAGGAACGCTGGCCGGGCTTGCGGATTAACTTTATCACCAAAAACCCCGACGTGGTTCAGCACG
>CAZCMU010000103.1:7074-9794 GCA_964499725.1 uncultured Opitutales bacterium | reverse complement strand
CCTAGATCGTTGCCGGCGTAACCTACGGTTAAATTTGTGCCGGTGTCGGTAATCGTTACCGTGCCATTGGAGCCGGATTGATCGCCTATGCTAATGGAAAGTCGGCTGATTCCCGTCAGATCGGCATTCATCGAAGCGCCGTTGGCCACGGTTAGATTACCGGTGCCGCTGTCGCCGACCGTGGCCTCACCAGCCATACTCACTACCGAGTTGGCATCCGACACCTGCACGGTGCCGCTGGCAGTGTTGCCTTCGCCAATATCGAGTACACCACTAGTGAGAGTGCTGCCGTTGGTTACCGCCACACTGCCATTGCCCGTTGCACCCGCGACGAGTAGGCCGTTGAAATTGGCCGTGGCTTGCTGGTCCACCGTCAGGCTGCCGTTGCCGGCATTGCCGATGACGGCGCCGCCATGGTCAGCGCTTAAATACGAACCATTGCCCGTGACCACAATGGCGCCCGTTGACGTGCTCGCATTACCCACCTCTATGCCGATGCCGTAACCGCCATTGGTGACGCTGCCACCGTTGGCAACCGTCAGCGTGCCGTTGCCGGCTTCGCCCACGACCAACAGGTTTGAGTATTGTCCGTAAGTCAATTCCGAGCCGGAATCGGTCACCGTAATGCAGCCATTGGAACCCGTTTGATTTCCAATCGTGATGGAATGAGTGCCGGTAGTGTCGGTATTCCAAATAAATGAGTAGCCGCCATTGGCAATCGTCAGCGAGGCGTTGCCGCTGTCGCCAATGACCATCGCTCCTGAGTAATAGCCCAGGTTCAATTGCGAGCCGTTGTCGGAAACAGTGATGTTCGCGGTGCCGCCGTTCAGTCCGGCATCCAAACCAAGATGGCTATCGTCACTGCCCGCATTAACCACGCCGCCATTGGTGATGGTCAACGTGCCATTGCCAATCCAGATTGAGCCGTAACCAAAACTATTAGTGGTCATATTTAGAGTCGAATTCGCTCCATCCACCGTCACGGTGCCGGTCGAGTTACCTATATAGAGGCCGATGCCATTGCTATCCCTGCCATCGAGATAAACCGTGCCGCCATTCGCCACTGTCAGGTTGCCTGTGCCTGAGTCGCCCACGGTGGTCGCACCGCCGACACTCAAAGTAGAATTGGCATCCGTCACCAACACCGTGCCATTGGCGCCACTGCTCACACCAATGTCAAGCACACCACCGCCAGTGAGATTGCCGCCATTGGCCACCGTCAGGTTGCCCGTCCCACCGAAACCGACGTCAATCTCACCCGTCGTACTCAGCGACGAAGCGGCATCGGTGACAAGCACCGTTCCATTGTCATTACTGTAATAACCAAGCCGAAGAGTGCTTGAGTCAGTGACACTGCCCCCGTTGGCCACCGTCAAACTACCGTTACCATTATAACCGACCGCAGCGCCGACCGCGTTCAAAATCGAGTTCGCGGCGGTCACTAATACGGTGCCGTTGCCTTCAATAAGTTCTCCATAGGTCGTTGCACTACCGTTATTGGCCACCGTCAGGTTGCCGGTGCCGCTGTCGCCCACCGTAATTTCGCCGGCAATCGTCAAGGTCGAGCCGACATCCGTCACCAGAACCGTGCCATTGGCCCCGCTGCTTGCCCCAATGTCGAGCACACCGAGGCTGGAGGCACCACCGCCGTTAGCCACCGTCAAATTGCCCATACCGTTGAAGCCAACCGTAAAAGTACTGCCCACACTCAAAATCGAATTGGTGTCCGTGACCAACACGGTGCCATTGCCAGTGGTTTGATTACCCAGGGTAAGATTTCCGCCGACGCCGAAGCCAAGGCCGGAGGATAACGTGAAATTGTTCGTCCCGGCGTCGCCGACGATGTAGTCATTGGTGATGTCCAATGTGCCGGCATTGAAAGAAAAGCCGCCCGAAAAAGTGTTATCGAACGAGACTGTCAGCGTGCCCGCGCCGGTTTTGTCGAGGTTGCCGCCGCCGCTCAACAGCCCCGACCAGGTGGCGTTCAGCCCATTGGTATCAATCGTCGAAGTTGTCGTGTCCACCAGCGTGGCGTTGATGGAAGTCGAAAAATCGCCGCCGATAACCTTCAACGTGCCGCCGCCAAAATTAAACGCATAAGTGCCGGTGCCATTCGCAATGCCGTCCCCACCGCCAACGGCCAGCGTGCCGCCGTTGAGGTTGACCATGCCACTGCTCCCATTATTTTCCGCAAGCAACAACCCGCCATGGGCGTTAACCGTGCCACCATTGGCCACCGTCAGGTTGCCGGTGCCACCGTCGCCGACAAGGATGGTACTCACCGCATTCAAAGTTGAATTGGCGTCCGTGACGAGAATCGTGCCGATAGCGCCGCCACCGTGGCCCATATAAGCGCTAATGTCCGAACCATCATGGCCAAGCGATACCGTACCGCCGTTGGCCACCGTCAAGTTGCCGGTGCCACTGACGCCTAGGTCCAAGTCAGCACCCAGGCTCAACGTCGAATTGGAATCCGTCACCAGCAAAGTGCCAGTCTGTCCTCCGTATAAAGCAACATAGCTGAGACCGCTGGCGGTGACATTGCCCCCATTGGCCACCGCGAGGTTGCCACTGCCGATCCAGCCAACCATGAGGCCGCCCAACAGGCTAATCGTTGAGTTGGCATCTGTCACCAGCAGCGTGCCGTTGCTGCCGCCGCTGTCAGCGCCAAGGTAGAGAGTGCCACCGCCGGTAATGTTGCCGCCGTTGGCCACCGTCAG
>CAZCMU010000103.1:0-6974 GCA_964499725.1 uncultured Opitutales bacterium | reverse complement strand
CGCCAAGGTAGAGAGTGCCACCGCCGGTAATGTTGCCGCCGTTGGCCACCGTCAGGTTACCCGCGCCGACGTCACTCACAATAATGTCGCCGAGCGCAATCAAAGTCGAGTTCGCACCCGTCACCAGCACCGTGCCATTACCATTGGCCCCATTCGTGCCTAGATCAAGGCTGCGGCTGGTGGTGACATTACCGCCATTGGCCACCGTCAAGGTGCCGTTGCCGCCCCAGCCCACGAGGATGCCATTACCCGTACTCAAAATCGAATTGGGATCGGTCACCAGCAGCGTGCCTGCACCACCGCTCGCAGAGCCCATCACGAGTTGACCCAATTCACCCAGGGTCACATTGCCACCGTTGGCCACCGCCAGATTGCCCAAGCCGCCGTAACCCAGGTAAATGTTATCGGCCACATTCAAAGTTGAGTTGGCATCCGTAACCAGCACTGTGCCGTTGGAACCGGACGCCAGCGCCACGTAAATGCTGCCATAAGCATTATTATCCCGGCCGGGCACGGAGACATTACCGCCATTGGAAACCGTCAGCGTGCCGTTGCCGGCATCGCCCACAACCAAGGCGCCGAAACCGGAAGTGGCATTACCCACGTTCAAAACCGTGCCGCTATCCGTGACCGTCACCGTGCTGTTGGAGCCTGCATTTTCGCCCATATAGATGGAGATGTTACTGCCATCCATACCCGTGGCATTCACGGTGGCGCCGTTGGCCACCGTCAGGTTCGCCGTACCATTGATACCCACCGTCAACAATTCGCCGACGTTCAACGATGAGCCCGCATCGGTGATGAGAATCTGATCGGAATCGCCCAGAATATTGCCGAAAGAAACTTCTCCTGCATAAATGGATGCGCCATTCGAGACGGTCAGGTTCGCCGGTTGCCCGCCGACATACAAGTCACCGGAAGACTGGGTTGCGTTGCCGATATTGCCACCCAACGAGCCATCCACGATCAACGAGCCGCCGATTACTGAAGTGTCACCCGTGTAAATTTCGCTCGCAACCAAGGTCAAAGTGCCGGTGCTGATTTTATTGAGATCGCCCACCCCGCTCAGGACCCCCGAGAGCGTGGCGTTAAAGCCGGCGGTATCAATGTAATTGGGCGTTAAATTGGTATTATTGAGGGCGATGTTCAGATTCCCAGTCAGGTCGCTGTTGATGACCTGAATATAACCGCCGTCCATGCTCACACTTGCAGTGCCGTCACCGGACAAGAGACCGTTGGTGCCGCCAACTTGGAGCATCCCGCCTGAGTTGATCGTCATGGTCCCGCTGCCACCCCCTTGAGCCGCCACCATTACGCCGCCCTGGGCGGAAACCGTCGCGTCGCTGACAATGCTCAGATTGCCGGTGCCGGAGTTCCCCACGGTCAAGAGCCCAGCCACGGACCAGAGTGTGCTGGAATCGGTAACTAAAATATTCCCGACCGAACCCGAACCATCACCGATCGTGCCACTGCCGGACGTGGCGAGGGTCTGGCTAAACTCAATCGTCAAGTTTGCGCCGGGGGCACTGTTGGCATCCTCGCCAACTGTGAGACCGTTCGAATAAGCCGCAGCCGTGGAGATGACCGTCTGGTTGCCGGTGCCTGAATTGATGATGACCGACGACAAGGCGCTGGGCAGACCTTGGTCCCAATTCGTGGCATCATTCCAATTCGTGCTGGTGCCTCCGAGCCAATTATTCGCCGACGCCCGCGCCGAAAAAATGGAACCCAATACTAAAGCCAGGGTCAATAAGACCGTTAAAAAGAGGTGTGGCCGCCTTACCCCAAATCGCGGAAGTTTCGTCGTGAGGTAATCACGGCGCGAGGAAGTTGAACAATGGACCGAAGGATTGGCAGGCAGCATTAGCGTGAAAAAAGGCTTCTTCACCCCATAGCCATGGGGTGAAGACCCACCCGTTAGCTATCGGGGAGTTGAGCGGCTTGAAAGCACATTCCAGACCATTCACACGAAAGTTGCTTTTTCCCAATTTAACCTAAGGTTAATACCTCATAGTAACGTCAGGACAATAGGTTTTAGAATGGCATAACAACCTAAAAAGGGAAATTGGATATTCGCCCAAATTAAAAATTGCGCAAAAAAACGGCGCGGTCCGGAAAAATCCAGACCGCGCCGTTGATAAAGACAATCGAAGGAGTTTAGCTGACTTCCTGCACGGCCTCGGTCTGCGCCTCGAGTGCCTCGCCACCGAGCGTCGTGATCTTGAGCCGGCGATAGGTCGGCAGACCCGTGCCCGCCGGAATCAAGTGGCCCATGATGACGTTTTCCTTGAAGCCAGTGAGGTGGTCGGTCTTGCCCAGGGTCGCGGCATCAGTGAGGACGCGCGTGGTTTCCTGGAAGGAAGCCGCCGAGATGAACGATTCCGTCTCCAGCGAGGCCTTGGTGATGCCGAGCAGGATGGGTTCGCCTTCCGCCGGTTTGCCGCCGGCTTCCATAATGCGCTCGTTCTGCTTGATGAATTCGTGGCGATCCACTTGTTCGCCCCAGAAGTTCTCGCTATCGCCCGGGTCGGAGACCCGGACCTTGCGCAACATGCGGGCGATGATGATCTCGATGTGCTTGTCGTTGATGGTCACGCCCTGCACGCGGTAAACCTTTTGGATTTCGGCCAGTAGGTATTCCTGCACGGCGCTCGGCCCGAGAATCTCGAGGATTTCGTGCGGGTCTGCCGGGCCTTCGGTCAAATGCTGGCCCTTCTTCACCACGTCGCCGGGGTGCACAATAATGTGCTTGCCGTGCGGAATGAGGTGCTCTTCGGACGCGCCCGTTTGCTCGTCGGTGATGACCAGACGGCGCTTGCCGCGCAGGATGCCCGGGAAGGAAACAATACCGTCAATCTTCGCCATTTCGGCGGCGTCCTTCGGGCGGCGCGCCTCGAACAGGTCGGACACGCGCGGCAGGCCGCCCGTGATGTCCTGGGTCTTGGAAACGCCGCGCGGGGTCTTGGCCAGCAAACCGCCGGGGTTGATGACGTCGCCGTCATTGACCACGATTTGCGCCGCGACGGGAATCGCATGCGTGGCGATGACCTTGCCGCTGGGATCCTTGATTTCAATCTGCGGGCTCAGGTCTTCCTTGTGCTCAATGACGACCGAGCCAGTACGGCCGGAGGCCTCGTCCAGCTCGCGCTTGACCGTCACGCCAGGAATCATATCCTTGAAGGAGATGGTGCCGGCTTTTTCGGCGAGAATCGGGATGTTGTGCGGGTCCCAGCGGGCGAGGATTTCGCCCTTTTCAATTTTTTGGCCGTCGTTGCAGAACAGCACGGAACCGGCGACAATATTGTATTCCTCCAATTCGCGGTCTTCCGCGTCCATGATGATGACCAGGCCGGTTTTGTTGAGCACGATGTTCGCGCCCTCGGCGGTTTGCACCATGCGCAAGCCGCGGTAATGCACACGGCCACCGACGCGGACCTTGATTTCCGGCGTCTTAAGCACTTGGCTGGCGATGCCGCCGATGTGGAACGTACGCATCGTCAACTGCGTGCCGGGTTCTCCGATGGACTGCGCCGCGATGATACCGACCGCCGAACCGGCCTCGACCGCACGGGTCGTCGCCGGATCAATGCCGTAGGATTTGGCGGGAATGTTGTTCTGTCGCATGTGCGTCAGCGGCGACATGACCTTCACGCGGTCAATGCCCGAATCCACAATCTGGCGTGCAATGGACTCGGTGATGGGGTCACCGGAGGAGACGAGAGTCTCGGACGGATTTAGCGGGTTGGGGACATCATCGCTCGAGTAGCGGCCGATGATGCGGTCCACCAGAGGGACGATTTCCTCGTCACCTTCAAAAATGGGCTGCTTCCAAATGCCATCACGATTGCCGTCATCAAAAGAGGAGGTGACAACGTCCATCGCCACGTCGCAAAGCTTGCGCGTGAGGTAACCGGCGTCGGCGGTCTTGAGCGCCGTGTCGGCCAGGCCCTTGCGTGCGCCGTGCGTGGAGATGAAGTATTCGAGCACCGACAAGCCCTCGCGGAACGAGGACAGGATGGGGCGCTCGATAATGTCGCCCGACGGTTTGGCCATGAGGCCGCGCGGGCCGCACAACTGGCGCACCTGCGCTTTGGAGCCGCGCGCGCCCGAATCCATCATCACATAAATCGGATTCACGGATTCCTTGCCGCCGTTTTCCTTGAGGACGTTGAAAATATACTTGCCAATTTCGTCCGTCGCGGCCGTCCACACTTCGACAATCTTGTTGTGGCGCTCGCCTTCGGAGATGATGGCTTTCTGGTATTGCTCCTCAATCTCGTCAATCCGGGCGCGGGCCCGCTTGATGACTTCGGGCTTTTCCGACGGCACAATCATGTCTACGATGCCGATGGAGATGCCCGCCTTGGTCGCAGCCTGGAAGCCGAGTTCCTTGAGCTTGTCCAGCGTCTCGATAGTCTTCTCCTTGCCGGTGAGCCGGTAGGTATTGAGGATCAAATCGCCGAGCTTGGATTTGACGACCGGGGCATTGACAAAGCCGATGCCCTTGGGCCAGAGCGTGCTGAAAATCACGCGGCCGACGGTGGTGATGATAATTTTCTTCTCCTTGTTGCCGTAGATGGTGTCGCGGCCATGGTCAGGATTCACATAGCGAATCCAGGTGTGCTTGTTCACCGCGCCCTCGGTCTCGGCAAAGAGCACGTCCGTCACGTTGGAGAACAATTGCTGGCGAGAGTGCTTGTCGGCCGAAAAACGCGGTTCGAGCGTCAGGTAATACGAGCCCAACACGATGTCCTGCGACGGCGTGAGGATGGGCTTGCCGCTCGAGGGCGAGAAGATGTTATGCACCGACATCATCAGCAGTTTGCACTCCATTACCGCCTCAATGGACAGCGGCACGTGCACGGCCATCTGGTCGCCGTCAAAGTCGGCATTGTAAGCCGTGCAAACTAACGGGTGAACGCGGATGGCGTCACCTTCGATGAGAATCGGCTCAAAAGCTTGGATGGACAAACGGTGCAACGTCGGCGCGCGGTTGAGCAGCACCGGGTGGCCCTTGGTGACTTCCTCGAGAATATCCCAGACTTCGGGCGAGCGCTTCTCAATCATCTTGCGCGCGCCGCGGACGGTGTGCACAAAGCCCAGTTCCTTGAGGCGGCGGATGATGAACGGCTCAAACAAAATGAGGGCCATTTTCTTCGGCAAACCGCACTGATGCAGCTTGAGTTCGGGGCCGATGACGATGACCGAGCGGCCCGAATAGTCCACGCGTTTGCCGAGGAGATTCTGGCGGAAGCGGCCCTGCTTGCCCTTCAGCATGTCGCTGAGGGATTTGAGCGGGCGGTTGCCGGCGCCGGTGACGGCGCGGCCATGGCGACCGTTGTCGAACAGCGCGTCCACCGCTTCTTGCAACATGCGCTTTTCGTTGTGGATGATGACTTCCGGCGTCTTGAGCTGCAAAAGATTCTTCAACCGGTTGTTGCGGTTGATGACCCGACGGTAAAGGTCGTTGAGGTCCGACGTGGCGAAGCGGCCGCCTTCCAGCGGCACCAGCGGGCGCAGGTCCGGCGGAATGACGGGGATGACGTCGAGCACCATCCACTCGGGGCGCGTCTTCGAGGCGATGAAGCCTTGGACCACCTTCAGGCGCTTGGCCAATTTCTTCTTAATCTGCTTCGAGCGGGTGCCGTGCATCTGCTCCTGCAATTCGACGACGAGCGAGTTGAGTTCGAGCTTGGCGAGCACGTCTTTAAGTGCTGCGGCGCCCATCTTGGCCACGAAGGCGTCTTCGCCGTATTCGTCAATGGCCTGCAAATATTCCTGCTCACTGAGCAGTTGCTTCGCTTCGAGCGGCGTCTTGCCTGGATCCACCACGAGGTAATTCTCGTAATAGATGACGCGCTCGAGATTGCGCGCCGTCATGTCCAGCATGAGGCCGAGGCGGCTGGGCATGGACTTGAGGAACCAAATGTGCGAAACCGGCACCGCCAGCTCGATGTGGCCCATGCGCTCGCGGCGCACGCGCGCCAGCGTGACTTCCACGCCGCAACGGTCGCAAGTCACGCCCTTGAATTTAATGCGCTTGTACTTGCCGCACGCGCACTCGTAGTCACGTACCGGCCCGAAAATGCGCTGGCAGAACAGACCACCCGGCTCGGGCTTGAACGTCCGATAGTTGATGGTTTCCGGATTCTTGACTTCGCCCCGGGACCACGAGCGGATGATGTCCGGCGAGGCGATGGTAATGGAGACAGTGTCAAACAACTGCTCCTTTTCGCCCCCGAGAACTTCGCGGATTTCTTTTTCAGAGTGAGTGGCAATGGCGGTGCTCATGGCAAATTAGGGAAGTGGATGATGAAGATTGGCGCGGAAAAAACAAACTGGCCCTTAGGAGGCCAGGCTGGGCGGAGCAAAGGCTTTGAAGCCCAACGCATCCTCGGTGCCGAGACGGATGTCCAGGCACAGGCTCTGCATTTCCTTGATCAGGACGTTGAAGGATTGCGGCGTGCCGGCGGAGAGCGAGTTGTCGCCCTTGACCAGTTGCTCGTAAATCTTCGTGCGGCCCTGCACGTCGTCGGACTTGACGGTCAGCAGTTCCTGCAGGGTGTAGGCCGCCCCGTAGGCTTCGAGCGCCCACACTTCCATTTCGCCGAAACGCTGGCCGCCGTATTGCGCCTTGCCGCCCAGCGGCTGCTGGGTGATGAGGCTGTACGGGCCCACCGCGCGGGCGTGAATCTTGTCCGCCACCAAGTGATTGAGCTTCATCATGTAGATGTAGCCCACCACTACGTCGAGGTCGAACGGCTCGCCCGTGCGCCCGTCATAGAGCTTGGTCTTGCCCGATTCGGGCAATTTCGCTTCCTTGAGATAGCCGCGAATTTGTTTTTCGGCGATGCCGTCAAACACTGGCGTCGCCACGCGCAGGCCGAGCTTCTTGCACGCCCAACCCAAGTGGGTTTCGAGCACCTGGCCGACGTTCATGCGCGAAGGCACGCCCAGCGGGTTGAGCACGATTT
>CAZCMU010000102.1:0-9810 GCA_964499725.1 uncultured Opitutales bacterium | reverse complement strand
CAGATGTTCACGCATTCATTCGAAAGATACAGTGGCGCAAAGAGGCGGATGGTGTTGCCAAAAAAACGGCGCGTGAGCTTTTGCGACTGCGCGGCCAGTGCCTCCAACTGCGGCGCGGCGGCGGGCGTGAGCAGCGCGGCAAAATCCTCCATCGAATGCGCGCGGCCATTTTTCAGCACGGCCACGGCTTCGCTTTCTTTCGCGCTCCGCGAGCGCTCAATCCAGCGGTCGAGCGGCAGCGTGGGCAGAACTTGGGAAAAGGCGGGCATCTTCGAGCAGCAACTCTACCCGCGAACGGCCGAAAGACGAATCTTTTCGCCGGGCGCTATTTGCCCGATTCAACAGGCCGTTCCAAATTTTTCTGTGCATCGAAATCTTTGATTTGCTGGCGGCCTTTCCAGGCCACGCGCAGAATGATGGCCGCCCCTATGAGAACCATTGGGCCGCTGGAAAGAAAGGCGTGCAGGTTCCAGATCAACCCTGCGGCCAGCATCAACAGTCCACCGACCAAAGCGGCAATGCCAAATATCCAGAGCAACGGCAGCGCATTCCGGTCAGATTCGATGTTAAATTCGCGGCGCCGGGACTCCGGTTTTGGTTTCTCGCTCATGGATTATTTTTATCCTAAGGTTTTACGTGTCCAAAAACGCCGTCAGCGGACTGGTCGCCTCGGCGCGTTGGCTGGCAGCGGGCAGGCCCGTTTCATAGGCGGCGCGGCCCGCTTCGACGGCGAGCGCAAAGGCTTGGGCGGTGCGCACCGGGTCGGGTGAGACGGCGATGGCCGTGTTGACGAGCACGGCGTCCGCGCCCATTTCCATCGCCTCCGCCGCGTGCGAGGGGCGGCCAATGCCCGCGTCCACCACGACGGGCACGCGCGCTTGCTCGATGATGATGGCGATTTGCGCGCGCGTTTCGAGGCCGCGATTGGAGCCGATGGGCGCGCCGAGCGGCATTACCGCCGCGCAACCGACGTCCTGCAACCGCAGCGCCAGCACCGGGTCGGCATTAATGTAAGGCAGCACGACAAAGCCCTCGCGTACGAGGATTTCGGCGGCGCGCAGAGTTTCGATGGGGTCGGGCAGGAGGTAATTTGGGTCGGGGTGGATTTCGAGCTTCACCCATTTGGGCAGGCCGGTGGCCGCGCCCAGGCGCGCGAGGCGCACGGCCTCATCGGCATTCATCGCGCCAGCGGTGTTCGGTAGCACGAGGTATTTGTCCGGCTCCAGAAAGTCGAGGATGTCGGCGTAGGGGTCGTGCCCGCCGGAGAGGTCGGCGCGCTTGAGTGCCACCGTGGCCAGCGCGGGGCGGCAGGCCGAAAGGGTCTCCTTCATCACCTGCGGCGACGAGAATTTCCCCGTCCCGACAAACAGCCGGGAGGCAAACGTGCGCCCGCCAAGGACGAGCGGCTGGGTGGAGAGGGACATGGGAAGGATGAAGGCGGAGGGAGGAAGGATGAGAGGAGACAGAAGGTAGGAGGTAGGAGGTAGAATGGCAAACCCGGACTGTTATCTGCGGCCTGAAGGGCCGCCGGAGTAAAGCCCGGGGTTGAGTGTAGCGAAACCCCGGGAATCTGGAGAAATAAATGTTTTGCGCCCTGTCAGGGCGCAGGAATTGCGGTCGCGCTCTTCCGCCCCGACAGGGCGGAAATTTATGGATGACTCATACCCAGGGTTTCGCTACGCGAAGCCCTGGGCTTTATTCCTTCGCCCCGTTGGGGCGAAAACTAAGACGACTTAAAGCCAATAACCCCAAGCAGTAATTTGGTACGAAGGCTCATCAGTATTGATGAGCCAAATTTCGAGTTCAGGAAAAGCATTAGCAATTCGAGCCCATGCTTTATGATGTTGTTTAGCTCGTTGGCGCAGGCCGTTTTCAAAACGCGACGGCAAAGCAATTATGCATTTATCAGCATCATTATTTAACCGTGAAACGGCTCTGAAAAAAGATTCATAAAAGTCCTTTGATCTGGCAGGAGGGCTTGATTTAAAGCCGATTACTTCGATGTAAAATTTTACATTTCCAGTTTTTGCGATAATATCGGCACCGGTTTCGCCATTGCTCCGTAGGGGGCTTAACGAAAATCCCTTCCCAATTAGACATTGACGCAACACAGCTTCAGCTAACGCGGATTTAACCAAAGAAGGCATTGGTCAAAAATGTTTTGAATATTACTATTTCCTCACCACTCCACTCAACCCCAACTCCGCCATCAAATCATTCGGCACATTGATGACTTTTGTTTCGCCGTCGCGGAAGGCCAGCGTCAGGCGCGGGTCCTTGGCGCGGACTTCGGCGGCGAGTTTTTTATAAAACTCGGCGGCGGGCGGGAGGTCGGCAAAGAGGGTCGCGATGACGATGCCGGAGTATTTCTGCATCATCTGCGCGTGGAAATCGCGCAGCAGGCCGGTGAGTTCCAAAATGCCTTTGGCGGGCGTGAGCTTCGAGCGCGGCCAGTCTTTCGTCGTGTTCAGCAGTTCGTTGGGGTTGAGCGTGAGTTCGAGACTGACGGACGTGGGCGTGAGTTTGCGTTTGTAGAAGCCGAGGCCCAGGCCCTGGTTCTGCAGGTAATTGCGGAAGTCGAGGAAGAAGGCGAAGACCCAGGAGGTCTGCGTCAACTGGTCGAGCAGCATCTTGTATTTCTTCTGCTCCGCGCCATCGGTGCGGAAGCGTTGCTGGAACGAGCCCTCGAAATGCAGGCGGATATGGTTCGCGCAGGTCAGGTAATTGAGCAGCAGGCGCTCCAGCTCGAGCACGACGGCATCGTCATTGACCTCACCGGGGTGGAGGAGCGACGTGAGGTACGCCGCCCACTCGCGGTGGTTGTCGTCGAGCACGCGGAAGAGCGTGAGGCGGTTTTTCGCCTCGGCGACAACCGGCTTGTAGAGCGCGTGTTGTTTGAGTTCGTCCGCGGTCAAGTCGCGGAAATCCTGGAGGTCGGGGGCGGCGGCGCTCCCAATATAGCCGGCTAGTTTCATGGGGTAGGAAAGAGGAGGCAGAAGGTAGGAGGTAGAAGGCGGGAGTGCAAACCCGGATGTAGCAAGGGCCCGCGCATGCACGATGCCACCAGCCACCATCCCAACCAACCGTTCCAACCCATCCAACGCAGCCAACCGAACCAACCTTGTGGTAGTGTTTTTTGCCTGAATCCATTAAGATACCGCTGCCAATCAATTATCTGTTCTTTGCCAGCACTGAGCCACCACCGGTCAGACCAAGCCAGTCGCACCCAGTCGCACCAAAAAAAATAAAAAAAATTCTCAATTTGCCGCCGTTGCTGCCGCATGGCTCACCATCGCCTCGGTGTTCGGCGCAAAGTCTGCCCCGCCATCCAGGCCGGGGAAGGTTTGCGCCGCCGTATTCACATTCCAGCCATCGAGCACGACCAGCGGCTTTTCGCCCGCCAGGTCTTTGCTATCGGCTGCAATGGAGATGGTCTTCGACTCGCCGGGCAGCAGTGAAATATAATTGTCGCTGTAATGCACGGGCAGCACGCGTTGGTTTGACTGTTCGCGGCGCAATTGCAGATGGGCCATGAGCGCAATCGTCGGCGCAGGATTCGTCAGCGTGACCTCGAGGATGCATTTCCCGCCGGCATCATGGCGCACGATGTTCGCGGTGAGATTCACCGTCGGCAGCGAATCGAGCGCGGTGAGGTCGTCGGCGCTCACCCCGCGCCAGTAAAAATTGTCGGAGAGCAATTTATTTTGCGCGTCGAACAATTCGACTTTGACGAAATGCACGGCGGACACCTCGGCGGGGAAATTAATCGCGTCCGCGTCGGTGGCGGTGCTGCCGGGCGCGGCGGCCACGGGCGTCATCTGGTCAAGTTTCAGCGACCCATCGAGATTGTAAACGCGCACGCGGGTGTGAAGGCTGGCGAGCGCTGCGGGCAGGTGGTTGATGACCATCACGTGAAAATCATTTTGGTTCATCTGCACATGGATGGGCTCGCAGGCTTTTTTGACAGCGAAGAGCGAACTGAATGGCTCCAAATCGTAGCTGTAGATTTGCCACGTCGTGCTGGGTTGCGCGGGGTTGCTCATCCAGGTGATGAGTGCGGAGGTCGGCGCAAACAACTTGGCGAAGCGGCCTTCGTACATCGCGCGGAACGCCTCGTAGTTGGCCAGTTGCGCCTTGCGCACGAAATCCGGCAGCGTGTTGAACGCGCCGTAACGCGTGGCGAGCGTCTGGGGATAAGTGTTGCCGTTGTCGGCCCCGCGGGCGAGGTCGTGCTCCGCCCAGTCGTCATTGGGCGGCAGGGCGTCGGCATCCTTCTTGGGCATCATGCCGTAAATGGATTCGATGGTTGGAATGGAAACAGAGCCGATTTCGGTTTTGAAGGGTTCCAGCGGCGCATTGCGTCCACTGCCCGAGTAGAACGCCTCCGGTGCGCGCCACGCGTAGGGCCCGCCGGACTTCACCCCCGCGCCATCGTTGGAATTCGGATGGTAGAGCCGGTCGGGGTTGAGTTCTTTGATAATGGCAGCGAGACCATCAGCGACGGCGGCCGGCGCGGGGTCGCCTTCGTTGCGGCCGCACCACAGCGCGATGGACGGATGGTTGCGGTAGCGTAGGACTTTCTCGCGCACATTGGCGAGGTAGAGTGGCACATCGAGCACATCTTCACTGCCGTCATTGCGGTTGGTGCGTCCGCTGTCGCTGGGGTTGGGCTCGAAAAACTCATCCCAAATCATGATGCCGTAGCGGTCGCACAGATCGTAAAAATCTTCGCTCGTACTCTGGCCGACCCAATTGCGGATGATGGTGTAGTTGGCCTCGCGGTGGTAGCGGATTTGCGCTTCGAGGCGCTCGCGGGGTTCGCGCTTCATCGCCTCGTCCATGCCCCAGTCGCCGCCCTTGGCAAAGACCGGCACGCCGTTGACGCAAATAGTCAGGTACTGCGAATTGGGAATGGAATACGTGACCTCGCGCACGCCGACATTCAGGTCACGCGCGTCGGAGGGTTTCTCGTTCACATCGAATTCCAAATGCAGCGCGTACAAATTCGGTTCACCGAAACCGTTGGGCCACCACAGGCGCGGATGCGTAAGATGCAGGACGGGCGCATTCGCTGGAGTGAGCTTTATGGTCTGCGTACTTTTGGGCGCCAGGGTCACAGCCGCAGAGGTAAACGAGAAATTACCGAAGGTGCCGGCGAGCGCGCCGGTTTGTGGCAAGTCCGAAACATTTTGCACCGCGACTTCGATGGAAACGTCGGCGGAGTCCGTGCGCGGCAGCGGCAAGTGGGTGACAACATAGGGGTCTTGCAACACCACCGGGCCCGAGGCCGAAAGCGTGACCTTTTGCCAAATGCCCATGTCGCGGTCGCGAATGCCGGGAATCCAGTCCCAACCCTGGGTGCAAATAAACGTTGGGCCGTCTTTGGACAGGATGCCGCCATTGGGGCCGAGGCCGAGCGCGACGGTTTGCTCGAGCGGGTCAGCCGGGTGGAGCGGCGGCAAAATCTTGACCGCGATTACTGCGGTTTCGCCCGCTTTCACCAAACTGGTCACGTCAAAAATTCCCCGCGCAAAGGCGCCTTTGATGTCGCCCGCTTTATGGCCGTTGACCCAAACTTCGGCGAGGTAGTTGATGCCGGCAAAATTCAGCCAGACCTCCTGGCCCGCATATTCCGATGGAACCGTAAATTGCGTCCGATACCAATACGACAAGCGGCAGAGATAATCCGGAATAATGTTCGGGCGGTTGTTTTCGCCGTAGAGCGGCTCGGGATAAACCCCGTCGTTGACGAGGCTCGTGAGTACGGTGCCCGGCACCGTGGCGCGGTACCAGTTTTTGGGCGTATAACCTGGCGTCGAAATGACCTCGCCTGATTCAGTGGCGCGGCCGGTGTCCATCAATTGCCAGCCGGAGGAAAGCGTGAGGGGCGCGTTTTGGGTGGAAGCGGAGGAGCCGGTTTGGACCAGGGAAGCGCAGCCGGAAAAACCAGCGGCGAGAAGAAACAGCAGCGCAAACGATAGTCGGAGACGATTGGGGTGCATCGCGCCACCATCGCAATTTGCCGGGTGCGGGGTGTCAATGCTTTTGCCCGGTTTTCCGGGATTGAATTTTGGCCGGCAATGTCGGATGGTGGTGCACTACCCCCATGACTTCCCCCCCATCGTTTTTCCGCTGGTTCATTCATTCGTCGTTTACGGCTCTCACCCTGGCCGCTGTGATTGGTCTCGGCGCCTGCGGGAAAAGCAGCGACACCCCGGCGGCGCCCGCGGGCAAAAAAATCCGCCTCGCTTACATCGCCAAGGGCTTGCAGGACGTTTACTGGAAGTCGGTGGAAAAGGGCCTGCGCCAGGCGGAAACGGAAGCGAAGGCCGCCGGTCAAAATGTCGAGGTCACGTGGGACGCCCCGACCACCGATGGCGACCGCCCGGGGCAGATTACGATGATGGAGAATTATGTGAACCAGCACATGGACGGGATTATTTTATGCCCGCTCGACGACAACGCGCTGGCCGCGCCGGCGGAAAAGGCCCACCGCGTCGGCATCCCGCTGGTGATTGTGGACTCGACGTTGAACTACAAGGAGACGGTGGCGTTTGTCGGCACGGACAATCATCACGGCGGCGAAATCGCCGGGGCGGAATTGGCGCGGCTGTTGAATGACAAAGGCAGCGTAATTTTGATGCGATACAATCCGGGCTCCGCCAGTTGCGACGACCGCGAGCGAGGATTCCTCGACGAGATGAAGAAGCACCCGGGCATCCAGATTCTTTCGTCGGACAATTACGCCGGGCCGACGCGCGAAAAGGCGCTAGAGCAGGCGACGAACCTGCTCAGCACTTATGCGGGCAAGGTGGACGGCATTTTCACGCCGAATGAATCGAGCACCAACGGCATGTTGCTCGCACTGCAGCAGGCGGGGCTCGCGGGCAAGGTGAAGTTTGTGGGTTTTGACGGCGGCGCCCAAAATATGGAGGGACTGAAAGCGGGACAGATTCATGCGCTCGTTCTGCAAAATCCGTATCAGATGGGCTATATTGGGGTGAAAGTGATGCTCGACCATCTGGCGGGCAAAACCGTCCCGGCCAACATTGACACCGGGGCGACGTTGCTGACGAAGGACAACCTCGACAGCGCGCCGGTCAAGGAACTGCTCAGCCACACGGTGCAGTAGATTGGGCGCGGATGCGGCCGCCCGAAAAAAGCAATTGCCAGCCGTTTAGTTGGGGTCCTAGCGCAGATGGGCGGAATCCATCTGGCGCAGGCGGACAGCCATGATTTGCATCATTTGCAGGGCGAAGTTGGGCGTCTGGCCGACGAGGTAGAGAAAATGTTTGGCGTCAATGGGGATGACTTCGCAATCGGTGGCGGCGACGGCGGAGGCGCTGCGGGGGTGGCGGTCCACCAGGGCCATTTCACCAAAGACTTCATCCTGCTCGAGGGTGTCCACGGTTTTGTCACCGAGGCGGATGTCCACCTTGCCGAGGCGAATGACAAACATTTCGACGCCGGGCTCGCCCTCTCGGAAAATATAGTCGCCACTCTTGTACGCGCGGAAGTTGGGGGCGTTGCGAAAGAGGTGGATTTTGATGGGGGAGGCGTGGCTCATCATCCCTTGTTTCAGCGTTTGGCCCAGGTTTCAAGCACGTTTCTGGGTGGAAAGTCAGGGGACGGAGGCAGCGAGGGACAGAGGGATCCAGAGATATTCGCGCCAAGACGCAGAGGCGCCAAGGCGTGGAGCCGCGAGGAAGGGAGTACCTGTGGGCGATGTAACAAGAAGAGAGGGCGCAGCAAGACTGCGCCCGTACAACCAAGGCATCGCGCTAGTGCGAGGCCTGCATGAAAAAGGCTACCTGCGGGCCGTGGCGAGCGAAGCCCCGACGCCGGGAATGGCTTTCCAGCGGCGGAGGACTTTTTCCTCGATTTCCTGGGGGGACAAGCCGTTTTGGGCGCGGAGTTCGGCGGCGCTGGAGCCGTGGGCGACAAAATTGTCCGGCCAGCCGATGCGGACGACGGGGGTGGCGAGGCCGGCTTCGCTGAGGGCTTCGAGGACGCCGGAACCAAAGCCACCCATCATGACGTGGTCTTCCATCGTCACAATTAATTTCGCGCTGCGGGCGTGCTGGTAAAGAAGCTCGGTGTCGAGGGGTTTGGCAAAGCGGGCGTTGACGATGCCGACGGAGAGGCCTTGGTCGGCGGCCAGTTTGTCCGCGAGCTTCGCGGCGTCCTGGAGCATCGGGCCGAGGGCCCAGATGATGACATCGCGGCCTTCGCGCAAGACCTCGGCCTGGCCGATGGGGAGGGCGACGGGCTGGTCTTTAATTTTCACGCCGACGGCGGGGCCGCGCGGGTAGCGCAGGAAGGCGGGGCCTTGATGCTCGAGCGCGGTGTAAAGTATGTCCATCATTTCGTCTTCGTCCTTGGGCTGCATGATGACGGCGCGGGGGACGGTGCGGAGGTAGGCGATGTCGAAGAGGCCGTGGTGGGTGGGGCCGTCGTTGGGCGAGAGGCCGGCGCGGTCCATGCAGAAGGCGACGGGGAGGTTTTGCAGGGCGACGTCGTGAATGATGGGGTCGTAGGCGCGCTGGAGGAAGGTGGAGTAAATCGCGCAGACGGGGTGGATGCCGCTGGTGGCGAGGCCGGCGGCAAAGAGGACGGCGTGCTCCTCGGCAATGCCGACGTCGAAAAATTGTTTGGGCACTTCCTTGGCGAGGTGGGAGAGGCTGGTACCCGAGGGCATGGCGGCGGTGATGCCGACGATTTTCGGGTCCTGCTTGGCGAAGTTGGCGAGGGCCTTGCCGAAAACATCCTGCCAGTTGGGCGGGGTGCCGGGCTTGGCGGGCGCGCCCTGGCCCGTGGCGATGTCGAAGGGGCTGGTGCCGTGGAATTTTTCGGGATTCTTGATGGCGACATCGTAACCGCGGCCTTTTTTCGTCAGGACGTGCAGGAGAACGGGATGGTCGGCATTTTTGCAGAATTCGAGGTACTGGGTGAGGAGCGGGAGGTCGTGGCCGTCAATGGGGCCGAGGTAGCGGAGGTTGAATTTTTCGAAGAGCGACGAGGGGACGATGAAATCCTTGGCTTCCTTTTTGGCGCGCGAGCCGAGTTCGCGGAGGGAATCGCCGCCGGGGATTTTCTTCAAAAAACCTTCGAGATCGTGATGGAAGCGGTTGTAGGTCGGGTTGGTGATGAGCTCGTTGAGGTAGCTGGCGATGGCGCCGACGTTTTTGGCGATGGACCATTCGTTGTCGTTGAGGATGACGGTGAGGCGCTTGGTCGAGGTGGCGACGTTGTTGAGGGCCTCCATGGTGATGCCGCAGGTGAGGGCGGCGTCGCCAATGAGGGCGACGACGTGTTCGTCGGTGCCGTTGAGGTCGCGCGCGGCGGCCATGCCGAGGGCGGCGGAGAGGGCGGTGCCCGCGTGGCCGGCGCCGTAGCAGTCGTGCTCGCTTTCCTCGCGCATTAAAAAGCCGGAGAGGCCGCCACCCTGGCGGATTTTCTTAAAGCGGGGGCCGGCGCGGCCGGTGAGGAGCTTATGGACATAGCCCTGGTGGGCGACGTCCATGACAAAGCGGTCCTTGGGCGTGGAGAAGACGCGGTGGAGCGCGATGGTCAGCTCGACGACGCCGAGATTGGGACCGATGTGGCCTCCGTTTTTGGAGGTCACTTCGATGATTTCGCGGCGAATTTCGTCGGCGAGGATGGCCAGCTCGGCGTTGGTGAGCGCCTTGACGTCGGCTGGGCCTTTGATGCGTTCGAGGAGGGCCATTCAGGTTAAAAACATTCTAGTCCATCGCAAGGAGGGCGGCGGGTCAAGACTCGCTTTTCTCGTCCAGCGGGACAAAGGCGGCT
>CAZCMU010000101.1:0-9916 GCA_964499725.1 uncultured Opitutales bacterium | reverse complement strand
ATTGCGGATGGCAAATGGACCGAGCCGTAAGTAAATACCCTACTTGGAAGCCGTCCGAATTTACGGGTTTTTAACGCACTCAACAGTGGCGGTCCGGGGTTTAATCAGGCATACTATCAGACAGCCAATCCGCGCGGTACGACCAGCAAGGGTGGAACCGTTACCGCCTGATGTTTGTTTGATATCTTTACATCTCATTCAAAAAACTCCTATGAAAACGAAATCCAAATTTTTGGCGATTGGTTTGATGCTGGCGACCGTGGCCGGCAGCAGCTTTCTCGCCGCGCAGTCCACCTCCACGACTTCCACCGCGCCCGCGACCGGCACCGCACCGCCGACCGGGACGGGCCGCGGGATGGGGATGCGGGGTGGCATGCGGGGCGGGCAACCGCGCATGGAGGCCGCCCTGCTCAGCCTGCAAGAAGCCCGGCGCATGCTTGAAAACGCGTTGCCCGATAAGGGCGGCAACCGCGAAAAAGCCATCAAAAGCGTTGACCAGGCCATTGAGGACGTAAAGGCCGGCATTGAATATGCCCGCACGCACCCCGAAGAATTCGGCGGCCGGGGCGAACGCGGCATGGGTCGCGGCCCGCGGTCAATGGGACCCGGTGGAACGTCCACCGCGCCGGCCGGTTCGAGCACCAGCAACTAGTCGGCTAACATTTACTCCGCCTGGACGGAGCCCACACCGCTGACGTCTTGCCGGACCTGGGCGGGGTGGCCGCGATAACGCACGCTGCCCGCGCCCGAAACCGTGGCGTCGAGCGATTCTGCGGCATTAACTTGGGCATCACCGGCACCGGAGAGATTGAGCCGCACCTGTTTGGCCGCCAGGTCGTAGGCCCGGATTTTCGCCGCCCCCGCCGCTTGAACCTCAAGCACATCAACGTGACCTTGGAGGTTCACATTGCCCGCGCCGTCAATATTGAGTGAAAACGTTTTGGCGTCGAGGCTGGTGGCGTGCAGGTTCGCCGCGCCGGAGACGGAAAAGCCTTCGATCGAAGGCGCGACGATTTTCACCTTCAAGCCCAGGGAAGTGCTATAGCTCTCGGTTGAGTCAATCTTCAGCGTATCGCCCTCGACCTTGGTTTCGATGAGGGGCAGCAGGTTGTCATCAAGCGTAACCTCCACCGATTGGACGGGGCCGATGGACGCCTCGACCTCGGCGGCCCCACTGAGATCCACCCGAGAAAACGCGCCGACCGAGCGCTTTTCCGTCGCGACCTGGCCGGAACCGGCGTGGCCGGAGACCGCCGGACAGCCTGCCATAAGCAACGCCACAGTGAATAACAAGGCCAAGCCGGCCACAGGGGATGACGTCGAAGACATGGTCACCATTGTGGGTGAAGCTGGTTGGAAAGCAAGCCCTGGGCACGGG
The DNA here is from genome assembly GCA_964499725.1 of uncultured Opitutales bacterium. GTDB lineage: Bacteria > Verrucomicrobiota > Verrucomicrobiia > Opitutales > JABDGR01 > JABDGR01. Next base: position 8,538 of record CAZCMU010000101.1, on the reverse strand, counting down.
CAATATCCCATGGGACAACTTGAGTTTATCGGTGTAATTTTCCCGTTAGATTATAAACCTCAAACAAGGCATTAATTCATTACCCATTCATTATGCATAACGTGAGCGATTGGGGCGATGGAATGACAAAAACGAATTGACAGTGCCCTAACGTAGGCTAAATTGGTGTTGTCCATGAAAATGCGCCTGCCGTTTTTGTTCTTGCTGAGTTGCCTGAGTTTTTCGAGTTTTACCGCAGATGGCGCCACCCCCGCCCCACCACCCCCAGCGGCTGAAAGGACTGCCCAGACTGAACGCCGCCGGCTTCGCCTCATCCGCCGCCGCCTGCGAGCCCGGATCGCCCGGTTGCGCGCCCGCTTGCGTCGCGTGCGTTCCCGGCAGCTCCAGGTGCGCACCCGCAGTTAAAACCCGGTCAGTCTGACGAATCGCTGAAAAAAGATTTCCCCATGGACACCTGGCGATTCATCATTCCCTGCGGCCTGCTGCTGGCTTCGACGGGGCTGGCCCGGGCGGAGGCGAAGGCGCTCGATCTCAAGGATACCCCCAAACCCGTGCAAAAAGCGGTGCAGTTGTGGATGGCCGGGGGCTCGCTCGACAGCCTTGATCAGGTGCAGGAACCGGGGCGGGTCACCTACGAGATCGAATTCACGAACAAAGCAGGCAAGCCGCGGGACTTTACCCTGGCGGAGAACGGCACGCTCCTTTCCCTCGAAATCGCGCTGGCGGACGCCCCCGCCCCGGTGCAAAAAACCCTCAAAGGACTGATCGGCACCGGAATGCTCGACAGCATCGAAAAAAATCTCGACCCGGACGACACCACCTTTGACATCGGCCTCTTGACCAATGATGGCAAGAATCGCGATTTCACCCTCGATGGAAACGGCAAAATAATCAGCGAGCGGATTGAACTTCCAGACGCTCCAGAGGTCGTGCAGCGCGCCATCAAGACCCAAGCCGCCGCCAACCCCATTGAAGACATCGAGAAAATCTTTGACGAGGACAACCACGCCACCTACCAGGTCGCGCTGACCACGAAAGACGGCACGCCCCGCGGCTTTACAATTGACGGCGAGGACGGGCACCTGGAAAGCATGGAAATCGGCCTCACGGAAACGCCCGCACCGGTGCAAAAAACGGTCGCCGGCGAAGTGGGCACCGGCCAAATTGAGAGCATTGACAAGGTTTTTGACCCGGACGGCATCCTCTATGAGGTCACTTACTTCGCCCAAGCCGGCAGTGAGCGCCAATTTACCGTGGACGCCGAGGGGAATCTGGCCAGCCGGGAAGTGGCGCTGGCGGACACCCCCGCCCCGGTCCAGCAGACCATCATGCAGCAATTGGGCCGCGGCAACGTTTTGCGCATTGATCGCACCTTCACCGAAAATACCGCCGGAGTTTTTTCGTTCGAAGTGCAGGCAAAAAAAGACGGTAAGTCCTTCGATTTCAGCGTCGGACCCAACGGCCGGTTTTTGGGCATGGATGACTGAAGATGCGTCGAGCAGCGCGAGGCTTGGTAATGAGCGATATAGAGCAGCCTAATAAGGCGTGAGAACGGGCGTTTCGCATTGAGGTATCTCCCCGCAGGGCCTATACAGACAATGGCTGTGTTTTGCTCCACACAGCTTTGCCCTTTTCTCGTCCATGAGTGAGAACCCCACGGCGCGGATACCCTCGCTGGTCAAAAAATTTGTGATGGCGGCCACCGGTCTGGTGCTCGCATTGTTCGTGCTTGGGCACATGTTGGGCAACCTGCAGGTGTTTGCCGGGTCGCCCGGGCCGCTGAACCGCTACGCGCATTTTCTGCAATCGCTGGGCGAGTTGCTGTGGCTGGTGCGGATTTTCCTGCTCGGGTGCGTGGTGGCGCATGTATGGATGGCGGTGCTACTGACGCTGGAAAACCGCCGCGCGCGGCCGGTCGGCTACACGCAGGATGCCACCGTGCAGGCCAGTTACGCTTCGCGGACGATGATTTGGAGCGGTCTGATTGTGCTGGCCTTCATCCTTTTTCACCTCGCGCATTATACCCTGCAAATCATTCACCCGATTTTCAAATCGCTGGAGTATGTGAACAACGGCGAGCACATTCACGACGTCTATGCCATGGTGCTGGTCGGCTTCTCCTACCCCGCCGTGGTGGCCTTTTACGTCGTCGCCATCGGCCTGCTCTGCCTGCACCTTTCGCACGGCGTCAGCAGTTTGTTTCAGAGCCTCGGCCTGCGGAACGACAAGTGGCGCGGCTGGCTCAACAAAGTGGCGCTGGCGTACGCGTGGATAATTTTCCTCGGCTTTATCGTCGTGCCGCTGGCGGTGCAATGGTCACTGCATTCCCCCACCCCGCTGCTGCCGGTGCAAACCGTGCTCAACCAGGTTCAGCAGGCCAATGCGGGCTGGAACCCGGACCAGCCCACCCCGGTCGTCGTTAACTACAACCTGCCCGCGCCCACTGCGGCCAAGAATCCGTAAATAAACAAATTTTTGCCGCATGAAACTTGACGCCAAAATTCCCGCCGGGCCCCTGGCCCAGAAGTGGGACCTGCACAAGGCGAACCTCAAGCTCGTCAACCCGGCCAACCGGCGCAAATACCGCGTGCTGGTGGTGGGCTCGGGGCTGGCGGGGGCATCCGCCGCAGCCACGCTGGCGGAACTCGGCTACCAAGTCTCGTGTTTTTGTTATCAGGACAGTCCGCGGCGCGCCCACTCCATCGCGGCGCAGGGTGGCATCAATGCCGCCAAAAATTACCAGAACGACGGCGACAGCGTGTACCGGCTGTTTTACGACACCATCAAGGGTGGCGACTTCCGCGCCCGCGAGGGCAACGTTTACCGCCTCGCACAGGTGAGCGTGGACATCATTGACCAGTGCGTGGCCCAAGGCGTGCCGTTTGCCCGCGAATACGGCGGCCTGCTCGACAACCGCTCGTTCGGCGGCGCGCAGGTGTCGCGCACGTTTTATGCGCGCGGACAGACGGGCCAGCAGCTTTTGCTTGGCGCGTACTCGGCCCTGTCGCGGCAAATCGGCCTCGGCCAGGTGACGATGTACAACCGCCACGAAATGCTCGACCTTGTCCTCGTTCCCGACTCCTCCGGCGAACCGCACGCGAAGGGCATCATCGCACGCAACCTCGTCACGGGTGCGATTGAATCTTTCTCGGGCGACGCCGTGCTGCTGTGCACCGGCGGCTACGGCAACGTGTTTTATCTTTCGACCAACGCGCAGGGCTGCAACGTCTCGGCCATCTGGCGCGCGTACCGCCGCGGTGCCGGGATGGCGAACCCGTGCTACACCCAAATCCACCCGACCTGCATCCCCGTCCACGGCGACGAGCAGAGCAAGCTGACGTTGATGAGCGAGTCCCTGCGCAACGACGGCCGTGTGTGGGTGCCCAAATCGAAGGACGTGGCGGCGAAATTGCGCTCGCGGCAAATCAAATCTTCTGACGTGGCCGAGGCCGACCGCGATTATTACCTCGAGCGCAAATACAAGAGCTTTGGCAACCTCGCCCCGCGCGACATCTCCTCCCGTGCCGCCAAGGAAGCCTGCGACGACGGCCGCGGCGTGGCCTCCTCCGGCTTTGGCGTGTATCTCGATTTCAGCGACGCCATCAAGCGCCTCGGCGAGGAAAAAATCAAGGAACGCTACGGCAACTTGTTCGACATGTATGAGCGCATCACGGGCGAGAACGCCTACGGCGCCCCCATGATGATTTACCCCGCCGTGCACTACACCATGGGCGGCCTCTGGGTGGACTATAATTTGATGAGCAATGTCTCCGGCCTGTTTGTGCTCGGCGAGGCAAATTTCTCTGACCACGGTGCCAACCGCCTCGGCGCGAGCGCACTGATGCAGGGCCTGGCCGACGGCTACTTCGTCGTCCCCTACACGCTGGGCGATTATCTCGCGCGCACGGGCGCCGGCGCCCCTTCGACGGACCATGCGGCGTTTAAGGCGGCGCAGGCCTTGGTCAATGACCGCGTCAATGAATTGCTGGCCATCCAGGGTCATGTCACCGCGCGGTCGTTCCACCAACGGCTGGGCAAAATCATGTGGGAATACTGCGGCATGGCGCGCACCGAGGCGGGCCTGAAAAAAGCGCTGCAATTGATTCCCGAATTGCGCGCGGAATTCTGGAAGAACCTGCGCGTGCCGGGCACGGGCGAAAGCCTGAACATGGAGCTGGAGCGCGCGGGGCGCGTGGCGGACTTTTTGGAATTTGGCGAACTGCTCTGCCGCGACGCGCTCGACCGCGACGAATCCTGCGGCGGGCATTTCCGCACCGAGCACCAGGATGCCGAAGGCGAGGCGGTGCGCGACGACGAACACTTTAACAACGTTTCCGTCTGGGAAAGCCAGGGCGAGAATAAGCCGCCGGTGAAACATATCGAGCCGCTCGTGTACGAGGAAGTGCATCTGTCGAAACGCTCTTATAAATAACTCTGAATTTCGCCATGTCCTCATCCGAAGCATCTTCCGGTATGAAGCTCACCCTCCGGGTCTGGCGCCAGCCCAACGCGTCCGCGCCGGGCAAGCTGGCGGATTACCAACTGGCCAACGTGTCGCCGGACGCGTCGTTCCTGGAAATGATGGACCAGTTGAATGAAAAACTCATCCATGCCGGCGAGGAGCCGGTGGCGTTTGACCACGATTGCCGCGAGGGCATTTGCGGGATGTGCTCAATGACCATCAACGGCATCCCGCACGGGCCGGAGCGGGCCACCACGACCTGCCAGTTGCACATGCGGCATTTCAAGGACGGTGACACGATTGTCATCGAGCCCTGGCGCGCGCGGCCCTTTCCCGTCGTGAAAGACCTCATTGTGGATCGCGCGGCATTCGACCGCGTCATCCAGTCCGGTGGGTTTATCTCCGTGCGCACCGGCGCAGCCCCCGATGCCAACGAGATTGCCATATCGAAGCAGATCGCCGACTACGCGATGGACGCCGCGGCGTGCATCGGCTGTGGCGCGTGCGTGGCGGCGTGCAAGAATGGCTCCGCGATGTTGTTTGTCGCGGCCAAAGCCTCGCACCTCAACGCGCTCCCGCAAGGAAAGCCCGAGAAAGACCGCCGCGTGCTCGCCATGGTGCGCACGATGGACTCCGAAGGCTTTGGCAACTGCACCAATTTTGGCGAGTGCTCGGCCGTCTGCCCCAAGGAAATTTCCCTCGACCACATCGCGCATTTGAACCGCGATTACCTCGTCGCCAGCGTGAAAAATTATTTTAGCAAAGTGGAATAGGTGCAAAGTCAGGTCGATGAGAAAAAGCGGTGGTCGCATCAAGGCCACGCCAGAAGCACATCCGGCACCTTTTCATCAGGCGCAATTCCACGTTTTTTGATTTTAAAACCGTTTTTTTCGTAAAACTTCACAGCCCCCACATTGGAAGCCAAGGTGTAGAGTTCCAGTTTTTCCGGATACCGCCGCTTGGCTTCCTCAAGCCAAAATGTCCCCAGCCCTCGATGTTGGAATTCATTGGCAATGTAAAGCTGGTCGAGAAAATTGGGCAGTAAAACGCAAAAGCCAACCAATTCATCCCTGTTTTTGGCCGTCCAAAAATGGCTGGCCGCAATTTTGCAATGCTGAAGGATAGAACGGAATCTCTCTGTTTGCTTAAATTGTGCCGGCAAGTCGGGATGGGTTTCCTGGTAAACCTGCTGAAAGAGCAAAGCGCATGGCTCGAAATCGGAATTCTCGAATTCACCAACAATCAATGATTTGAAGTTCGGTTTCATGGGTCACAATCAGCGCACTTTTACACTGCCAGTCTCCCTCAATTAAACTTCGACTCCGTCTCCACGTCCTTCGGCGGCTGCAAATGGATCATCGTGGGCTGGTCGCGGTCGGCAGTGAGGACGTTGTTCGCCGCGTCGTATTTCAGCTCGACGACTTGGATGTGGCTCGGGCGGCCGGTCTGGGTGAAATAAAACATATAGGCGCGGTCCTTGGAGATGATGATTTCCGGGTGGTGGCCGACGCCGTTGTCGTCCGGGTCGGTGCCGGAGACTTGCAATAAGGTCGAGACGCGGGTCCAATCTTTGGCGTCATCGGAACGGTATAGCGCCAGGCCGTGCTGGCCGCCGGTGATGTCGCGGAGGAACCAATAATGGCCCTTCCAGTGGAAGGGTAGCGGCGCCTCGCCGCCGGCATCGGACAGTCCCGGGACTTTGCCGTGGTCGGTCCAGGTGTCGAGGTCCTTGCTCTCCGCGTAATCGCAGGTCGAGCCATTGGCCTCGTCTTTATAATACAGGCGCCAGGAGCCGTCGGGCATGTGCAGCACGCCGGGGTCAATGACCTTGTGCGAGGCAAGCGGCAGGGTGGACTGGTAGTCCCACGAGAGCAGATCCTTGCTGGTGAGGTGGATGATGTCGCGCGGGTGGTTCCAGCCGTCGGAAAAAGTGCCGGGCACGTAGCTTAGAAACATGTGGAAGACGCCGTTGTGCTCGACCACTGCCGGGGCCCACCAAGTGGGGTCGGGCACCGCGTCTTTGTCATTAATCTTAGCCAGACCGAGGTATTTCCACGTTGCGCCGTCGTCCGAGGTCGCGATGCCGATGGGGCTGCCATGCACCCAGCCCACGCCGCCAAGGCCGGGGACATTCGCGCGGCGGTTAGTGTAGAACATGTACCATTTTTTATCGGTGGAGTTGTAAATGATGGTCGGGTCGGCCGCGCCGTCGTAAACCGGGTCGCGGTAGAGGGGCTTAGGGGCCAGCTTGTCGCCATTCGACGCCACTGCCGGCGCAGAGGCAGTAGAACTGGTCGCAGCAGCGGCCGTGGCGGCAGGAGCCGGAGAAGAGGCAGCGGCCGGCGTAGCCGTGGCCTCGGCGGCGCGAACATAACTCGTTGAAAGCAACACGAGCATGAACAAGGCGGGACAAGCAGGTTTCATGGGGGATTTTCCATTTTATTCGCAGGAGCGCTAAAAAGAGAAGGCTTTAATCTTGCGCGGCGGGGCCGGGACGCCAAAACTCGGCAGAATTTTCGATTTCCTGCTCTTTGTTCCTCCATGCCCAAGCGCACTGACTTAAAGACCATCCTCATCATTGGTTCCGGGCCCATCATCATTGGGCAGGCCTGCGAATTTGACTATTCCGGCACCCAGGCCTGCAAGGCCCTGCGCGAGGAGGGCTATCGCGTCGTCCTGGTCAACTCCAACCCGGCGACGATCATGACCGACCCGGAGTTTGCCGATGTGACCTACATCGAGCCGCTGACCCCGGAAATTCTGGAGAAAATCATCGCGAAGGAGCGGCCCGACGCCCTGCTGCCGACCCTGGGCGGGCAGACGGGCCTGAACCTGTCGCTCGAACTCTCGCGGCTAGGAATCTTGAAAAAATACGGGGTTGAGCTGATTGGAGCGAAAGAGGAAGCCATCAAACGCGGTGAAGACCGCGAGTTGTTCCGCCAAATTATGGTGGACATCGGGCTGGACGTGCCGCTCTCGCATATCGTTCATAATCAGGAGGAAGCCCGCGCGGCGGCGGAGGCCATCAAGAAATTTCCCCTCATCATCCGGCCGAGCTTCACCCTCGGCGGCACGGGCGGCGGCATCGCCTATAATAAGGAGGAATTCGAGACCATGGTAGCCTATGGCCTGGAGGTTTCGCCCACGCACCAGGTGCTGGTCGAGGAATGCCTGCTGGGGTGGAAGGAATACGAGATGGAGGTCATGCGCGACTACAAGGACCAGTGCGTCGTCATCTGCTCGATTGAAAATTTTGACCCGATGGGCGTCCACACGGGCGACTCCATCACCGTCGCGCCGGCCATGACGCTGACGGACAAAGAATACCAGTTGATGCGCGACGCGTCGTTCAAGGTTATCCGTGCCATTGGCGTCGAGACCGGCGGCTCGAACATCCAGTTCGCGGTGGACCCCAAGGACGGGCGCATGATTGTGATCGAGATGAATCCGCGCGTGTCGCGCTCCTCGGCGCTGGCGTCGAAGGCCACCGGCTACCCCATCGCCAAAATCGCCGCCAAGCTGGCTGTGGGCTATTCGCTCGATGAACTCCGCAACGACATCACACGCCAGACGCCCGCGAGCTTTGAGCCGACGATTGACTACGTCGTCACCAAAATCCCCCGCTTTGCGTTTGAAAAATTTGTCGGCGCGGACACCACGCTGACGTCGTCCATGAAATCCGTGGGCGAGGCCATGGCGATTGGTCGCACGTTCAAGGAGTCTCTGCAAAAGGCGCTGCGCTCGCTGGAAATCGGTTCGCGCGGGCTGGGCGGCGGAGGGAAATTCGGCGGGCGCGAAGTGACCGACCCGAACGTCATCCGCGGGCGGCTGGCGAAGCCGACGTGCGAGCGCATTTTCTTCATCCGCTATGCGCTGATGGCGGGTTTCACCGTCGAACAGATTCACGAGGTGTCGCATATTGACCCGTGGTTCCTCGAACAAATGAAGCAGATTTTCGGCATTGAGTGTGAACTAAAAGCCCATGCGGAGAAGGCGCTGCCGGCGTCATTGCTCAAGCGCGCGAAGGAAGCGGGCTTTACCGATTTGCAAATCGGCGAGCTCACCGACACCGAACC
>CAZCMU010000100.1:0-9985 GCA_964499725.1 uncultured Opitutales bacterium | reverse complement strand
TATCCAAGCTCTCGTTCTGATTCGTCGGCCCCTGCATTTGGCGAAAGCGGGCGGCATTCCATAGCTTGTTGCAAAAATTTCGCCCCAACTCGACATTTGCTTCGTCGAATAAAATATCGTTGCCCTGCGGCGCGCTGTTCATCGTCCCAAACCGCAGGCCGTCGGCACCATATTTGTCAATGAGGTCGAGCGGGTCGGGCGAGTTGCCGAGGCTCTTCGACATCTTGCGGCCCTGCTTGTCGCGGATAATGCCGGTGAAGTAAACGTTCTTGAACGGGATGCGGCGGTCCAGCGATTCACCGGGGCGCATGAATTCAAGGCCCGCGATGATCATGCGCGCGACCCAGAAGAAAATAATGTCCGGACCCGTGACGAGGTCGCTCGTGGGATACCAGAAATCCAATTCCGCAGCCTGCTCTTTATCCGGCGCGGGCCAGCCCATCGTCGCAAAGGGCCACAGCCACGATGAGGCCCAGGTGTCGAGCGAATCCTCGTCCTGCTCCCAATTCTCCGGGTCGGGCGGCCCGTCCACCGAGACATGCCGGTTGCGCGCGTCGCTGCGGTCCGCGCCTTTTTTGTACCAGACCGGAATGCGATGGCCCCACCAAACCTGGCGCGAGATGCACCAGTCCTGAATTTTGTCGAGCCAGTTGAGATAAACTTTGCTCCAGTGGTCGGGCCAGAACTTAATGTGGCCGTCGCGCACCGCCGTCTTCGCCTCTTCGATGCGCGGGTACTTTAAAAACCACTGCTCCGACAAACGCGGCTCGATGGGCACATCCGCGCGCTCGGAAAACCCCACATTGTTTTCATACGGCTCTTCTTTGACCAGCAGGCCGAGTTCCTTCAATTTTTCCGCGGCCACCTTGCGGGCCTTGAAACGTTCCATGCCCTTGAATTCCTCGCCGGCCAAATCGTTGAGTTTTCCAGCGGCATCTATGACTTCAATGATCGGCAACTGGTGCCGCTGGCCGATTTCAAAGTCCACCCGGTCGTGCGCGGGCGTAACCTTGAGCGCGCCGGAGCCGAAGTCCTTGTCCACGGCGGTATCGAAAATAATCGGTATCTGCGCGCGCGGAAACGGCCGCCAGACGTGCGCCCCGCGCAGGTGGGCGTAGCGCGGGTCATCCGGATGCACGGCCACCGCAGTGTCGCCCATCAAAGTCTCCGGGCGCGTCGTGGCAATCTGGATAAATTCGCCGGGGCGCTCGACGATTTCGTAGCGCATGTGGTAAAGCGCGCCTTTTTGCGGCTTGGAAATGACTTCCTCGTCTGAAAGCGCCGTCTGCGACGCCGGGCACCAATTCACCATGCGTTTGCCGCGATAAATATGGCCGCCTTCGTAAAGCTTCACAAATGCCGTCAATACCGCGCGGCTGTAGGCGGGATCGAGCGTGTGGACGGTGCGGTCCCAGTCGCAGGAACAGCCGAGGCGTTTGAGCTGCTCGATGATGATGCCGCCGTGCTTGTCGCGCCAGTCCACGACTTTTTGAAAAAATTTCTCACGGCCGAGTTTACGCCGATCGAGGCCTTCCTTTTTTAATTCTTTTTCGACGCGCGTCTGTGTGGCCAGCCCGGCGTGATCGGTGCCCGGGAGCCAGAGCACGGCTTTGCCCTCCTGCCGCGCGCGGCGCGCGAGGATATCCTGAATCGTGTTGTTGAGCACATGGCCCATCGTCAGCACCCCGGTGACATTGGGCGGCGGGATGACGATGCAGAAAGGCTCCTTGGCCGGGTCGGCCACGCCGGCAAAGGCGTGCGCGTCGAGCCACGCTTGGTACCAGCGTTGCTCGACCAGGGCGGGTTCGTAGGCTTTGGCGATATCTGTTCCGGACATAAGGCAAAGGGTGGAAGATAGAGATAAGCTGGGAAAAGGGAAATGGAATTTTAACGCTTCGTTATTGCCACCCCACCCCGGTTATCGGGTAGGCTGGTACGATTCATGCCCGAGGAATTGACCGTCGTCGAAACCCACACCGCCCTGCGCCAACGGGCGGAGGCCATCCTGCGTCCTGCGGAAAAACTGACCAAGGCGGAACGCCTGCCGCTGTTCAAAAGCTATTTGCAGCAGGAGCACGAACGCCTGTTCCGCGCCCACCGCGCCGGCGCCTCGGGTCTGCAAGTCACCCACGAGCGTTCACTCGTAATGGATGTGGTCATGGAAATCCTGGCGAACCTGGCGAATGAAGCCTATGTGGCTCAATATGGCCCGTTGCCCATCCAAACCGCCTTGCTGGCCCTGGGCGGCTATGGGCGCGCGGAACTTTGTCCCTACAGCGACGTGGACTTGATGTTTCTCTTTCCACAAGGCGTGAAGCCCAAGGTGCTGGAGCCGGTGCAGAAAGTGTACACCGATGAAATTTTATATCCCTTGTGGGACATGGGGCTGAAAGTCGGGCACTCGACCCGCACCATCAAAGAGGCGATTGACGAGGCCAAGGCCGACATGTCCACAAAAAACGCGCTGCTGGAGGCGCGGCTGGTCACGGGCTCGGCCGCGTTGTTTGCGGTATTTTCGCAGGCGTACGGAAACTTTTGCCGCGGCGAATCACCGCACGAATATATCAAGGCCAGGTTGCTCGACCAGGCCGGGCGCCGGGAAAAGTACGGCAACACGGTCTTCCTCCAGGAGCCGGAAATCAAAAACGGCGTGGGCGGGCTGCGCGACTACCATAACATTTTATGGATGGCGCGCATCCGGCTCAACGTCGGCACACTGGACGAACTGGTGCCGCGCCAATACCTTGAGCCGCCCGAGCGGGACGCCCTGCATGCGGCCTATGATTTCCTGCTGCGCACGCGCAACGAGCTGCATTTCATCAGCAACCACGCCACCGACCTGCTCGACCTCGAGAAGCAACCGCAGGTCGCACTCAACCTCGGCTACACTCAGGAAAACATCTTTCGGCGGGTGGAGTCGTTCATGCGCGAGTACTACCAGCACGCGCAGGCCATCTATCAATTGTCGGCCATCCTGGAGCGCCGCCTGGCCATCGTTGGCGAGGAAAGTGGTTCCTGGAAATCCTCGATCAAGAATTTCCTCACCGCCCGGAAGCAGACCCGGCAAAAGCGCCTGGACGGCTTTGTGGTGACGGGCCAGACGCTGACCCACGAAACCCCGCAGGTGTTTACGCAGGATCCAGCGCGGCTCATCCGCGTGTTTCGACTGGCCCAGCAAATGAACGTCACGCTCGATTTTGAGCTCACCCTGCTCATTCGCAGCCATCTGGGGCTGATTACGCCCCAACTGCAGAACGACCCCCACGCCGTGCGCAGCTTTTTGGCCATTTTGCAGGATTTGGGGCAGGTCCACCCCACTCTGGCGCAAATGCACGAACTCGGCGTCCTGGCACGCTTCCTACCCGAATTCAACGGGCTGACTTGTCTGGTCCAACACGAGTATTACCATCGCTACACGGCGGACATCCATACCCTCAACACCATCAAGGAGTTAGATATTGTTTTCTCCAGCCAGGACCCCGGGGTCAAAACCTTTGATCACGAACTGCGCAAAACCGCCCAACCTTGGCTGCTGTATCTCATGTTGCTGCTGCATGACATCGGCAAGGGCGCGGGCATCGAAGATCATGCCAAGAATGGCGTGAAAATGGCCCGGCCCTTACTCAACCGCCTGGGTATAGACCCCAAGGACCAAGAAACAATTTTGTTCAATATTCAGAACCATCTGGAAATGGCACGATTCTGGCAGAGGTACGATGTTGACGACCCAACCACTGCCGTGTCGTTTGCCAAAGTTGTGGGGGATCCCGAGACCCTTCGCTATCTTTTTGCGCTGACGTACTGCGACGCCCGGGGTACGGCCGTTTCCATATGGAACAGCTACAAGAATCTTTTGCACCACCGGCTATTCGCCGCGACCATCGAAGTACTCGAGGGGCAGCAGGTCGCACAGACCCGGCACGAGGAACGTAAACAAACGATGCTTAAGGAAATTCAAGCCCTTAACCAGGCCGGCATTGCGAACGAGGAAATCGAGGCCCATTTCAACCTCCTGCCCGAGCGCTACTTTGTCCACGGTTCGCCCCAGGAAGTTTACCTGCACCTCTGCATGGTGAACCGGCTGCTGAACAATATTGCGCAAGCGGAATCCATCGGCTCGCTAGTGCCGGTGATTGACTGGCAGGACGACCGCGACCAGGCGCTGACGGTTGTCAATGTCGTCACCTGGGATCGCGCGGGGTTGTTCTTCCGGCTCGCCGGGGCCTTCACGATGGCGGGGGTGAACATTTTGAGCGTGAAAGCCATTTCGCGCACGGACCATATCGCGATTGATACGTTTTTGGTCTGCGACCCGGGCGGCGGCCCGGTGCAAAACCCCCGCGCGCGGGAGATTTTCGAGCAGGCGGTCAAAGATTCCCTGCTGCACAACAAGGATTTGCTGCCGGAAATCCTCGAACAGGCCCGCAAACACCGCCAGCTCTCCTACCTGCGCACGCAGGATCGCCTTAGTGCGTCCCTGCCGCCCAGCATTGACATCTATCAGGAACTTTCGGCGCGGCGCACGATTGTCGAGGTGCAAGCCAATGACCAAATCGGCCTGCTCTATTTAATCACGAAGGCCATCTCCGACCACAATTTCGACATCACCTTCGCGCGCATTTCCACCGAGCGCGGCGTGGCCATTGACACGTTCCACGTGCAAAACGTCAACCCGGTCGAGACGGACAACACCGCACAGCTATTCTCGCTGCGGGATGCGTTGAACAAAATCGTGACGCCGGAAACTTTGCAGGCCGCAGGATAATTACTATTCCCGGCAGCCTTTGCCCTTATGGGTGATTGGAGGTTTTGATGAGTGCTTCCAATTCCGCCATGCGTTTTTCGAGGGCTTTAATTTCGGCGTCCTTCTCATCCAGTTTCTGATTCAGACCCTGAATGGCTGCCAGCGCGACGCCGCCTTCGTCCACCACGGCAATATGCTTGTCGTCCGAGCCGACACTAAAGGCGGCATAAAAATCCTGGGCCATGGGGCCGATGTGGCGCTCCGTCTCGTCCTGTTTGAAATTCCAACTCGTAATCGGCATATTAACGACGCGGGCCAGAACTTCCTCAGGATTAACTGGGGCAAACTTCTCCTTCAAATTCCGGTCGCTGCTTGTGTTGATATTTTTGGCGAAGACGTCGCCGTTAACCTGCACATTGCCGTTACCGACGCTAATGCCGCCATTATCAATTTGAACGCCGCTACTGCTGACGTTGAAATTAAAACTGCCTTGATTGACGTTTAGCTCACCCGCATCAACGTTAATATTGCCAGCATCAACATTGATTCCGCCACTGACCACATCAAGGCCCCCGTTGGAACTGCCCTTGATTTGCACGCCCGTCGCATTAACGCCGTCGTTGGCTATGGCCATGATATCCGCGCCATTCTGGCTAAAAGTTAAAACATTCGGTATAACTCCCGTATTACTACCAGCATTGTAACTACCAACGGAAATATCCCAGACGCCCAGCGCAAGATTTGAGCCGCTGATTCCTGTGCCGGACGAACCGGCCGGGCCGGTAGCACCCGTTGCTCCGGCGGGACCTGCCGGGCCAGTTGCGCCGGTCGCCCCTTTGGCTCCAGCGGGGCCGGCCGGACCGACGGGACCCGCAATGCCTTGGGGGCCAGCGGGGCCAGTTGCACCGGTAGCTCCAGTGGCGCCCTTAGCGCCAGCAGGGCCAACTGCACCCGCCGCGCCAGTGGCTCCGGTTAAACCCGTTGCGCCGGTGGCACCGGTCGCACCTTTTGCGCCTGCGGGACCAGCGGGGCCAACTGCCCCGGTGGCACCAGTAGCGCCCGTTAAACCAGTCGCGCCGGTGGCACCCTTGGCCCCAGCCGGACCAACGGGGCCAACCGGACCTTGTGGACCAGTCGGGCCGGTCGCTCCAGTAGCACCCGTGGCGCCTTTGGCACCGGCCGGACCGGTGGCCCCGGTTGCGCCTGCGGGACCAGTCGGGCCCGGCCCGGGCGTCACCGCGACGCCGTTAACCTTCAGTTGACCTGTGGTAAAGTTGACCGCGCCCGTGGTCGGCACCACCACAGTGCCGCTGCTGTTAACCTCGACTGCGGTTGCTTGAGCCGAGACGCGAAGCGTGGAAAGAAGAGCGAAGGCCGGAATGGCCAGCCAGACGAGCAAACGGTTGGGGATGATTAGGCAGCTCATGGATTTATTGGTTTAAAATGAGGTTGTTCTGACTGCACTATAAAGGCTCCATGACCCTAATCGAGTAGTATTTCCCGTTCCTTTGTAAAAAATGACTAAAAATTGCGCCATTAACACCGCGTTAACACAAGGCCTTTACTCCCGCCACGTAAACGCATGACAGAGGGCCGTGGCGGCGGCGTCAGCTTCATCGGAGGGCAAGTGCGCACAGCCAAGATGTTGGGCGACCAAGGCAACAACCTGCTCCTTGCTGGCCGCGCCCCGACCGACGACCGATTGCTTGACCCGGCGGGGAGCGTATTCAAACACCTCCACCCCGGCCCGTGCCGCCGCCGCGATGGCCGCCCCGCGCGCCGCACCCAAGATATGCACCGCTTTGCGGTTTTGCACAAAAATGGTCTCTTCAATCGCAACGTGTTTGACCGCGGTTTTGGTGAGAGCTTCGCGAACGCCTTCAAAAATTTCGCCGAGACAGGCGGGCAGTGAAACTTTCGGCTTAAACTTCAGCGTGCGGCTAAATAACAATCTCGCGCCAGTAGGAGAAAACTCCACCAAGGCCAGGCCGGTGCCGCGTAAGCTGGGGTCAATGCCGAGCACCACGCCCAAAAACGCCCGGCGGCCCAGCGGGGTGTGTCGCGCGGCGAGAATCTCGTCGTCATCACCTGAACCCTTCTGCGCGGGCAAATTGCCCAGCACCTTGGCGGTCCACAATGCACGGCGGGAATTTCGGGCCATGGCCAAAGTAAAAACATCCCACACCGAACGTTCAACCTTCAACGCTCAATGCCGCATGATAACTCAAATCGCCTGAAGCAGCTCCTGTTTTTTATCCTCTGTATTTTCAGTTTTACTTGAGAGTTGAATGTTAAACGTTGGGTGTTGAGCGTTCAAATGCCCCCGCGCTTACCTTCCACACCGCCCACTCGCCCCATTCGCCCACTGGCAAAGTGGTGCCAGTGGCCAGTACTTGCGCGGCGTTGGATACGGCCCGCCAGAATCCCTCGCGACGCGCCGGGTCGAGTTCGCCCAGCACATCATCCGCCAGCACCAAAGGCGCGATGCCAGTGCACGCCCGCTGCCAGGCGGCTTGCGCGAGCCGCCACGACACCACCAAGCCCCGTTGCTGCCCTTCGGAGCCGAGCGCCTTGGCCTCCTGCCCAGCGAGTTGGAAGGCAAAATCGTCGCGATGCGGCCCACGCAGCGTGGTTTTCATCGCCAGATCGCGCGGGCGGGAGTCCACCCACGTTTGGCGCCAGTCTTCAGGAGTAATGGCCGGTGAGTCTGGCGCATAATTCCAGCCCGGTGCTTCCAGCGCCCCACCCGTGAGCTGGTCGTAGGCCGCGATAAAATGTATCGCCAATTCAAGGGTGACTTTGGCGCGCGCGGACACCAAGTCCGCCGCGTGCGGGGCCATCTGCGCTTCGAAGGCCGCCAGTTCTTCAGCGGTCGGCGAACGCGGCCCGCGCAGCAGCGCATTCCGGCTGTCCAAGGCTTCGTGATATCGGCGCAGTGCGTTGAAATAATTTTCATCGAGCGAGGCAATGGCCAGGTCCACCGCCCGCCGGCGCAATTGCGGCGCGCCGCGCAGCAATTGCAGATCGTGCGAGGAAAGCGCCACCACGGGAAAGCGGCCCAGAAAATCCGCGAGCCGTTCGCATTTCGCCCCATTGATGGACACTTCGCGCCGCTGTGGACGCACCTGGATTTCAATTTCCACCGTTCCGTCGCGTTCGTGTTCGAGGGCGCACCAGACTCGCGCCTCGGATGCGCCGCGGGCAATCAGATCCCGTGGCTCCGCGCCGCGAAACGAACGCAACGCCCCCAACAACCCAACCGCCTCAATGAGGTTGGTCTTTCCTTGTCCATTGGCCCCGACAAAAAATGTCCGCGCAGCGTTGAATTCCAATTGGACCAGAGGAATATTGCGAAAATTTTGCAGATGAAGCCGGCGCAGCAGCATGATTACCCCGCAAAGTGGCGGAAACCGGGCCCGGGGCAATCTTTTGTTGGGCGGGCTAAATATTAAAATAGTATTTAAAACGCTCGTTTTAAATGGTTTGGACGCGATTGGCCTTGACGGGGGAACCTGCCCAGCCCGAAACTTGTCCCAATCTTCGACGCCATGAACACACCTATTCCTTCCCTCCCAAGCGGCATCGCGCTGCGGTCCCGCCGTTTCCTTTCCACGACTGCCGCGGGCCTGCTGGCCGCGGTGGTGGCTGTCGGAGGCCTGCCCCTGCCGGCCCAAGCCCAGCCCCGCGACGGCTTTGGCGATCACGGCCCCCACCGCGACGTCCAAGTCCTGATCGAGCCGGGGCGCGACCGACGCTTCGTGTACGGACCCAATCGCGATGAATTTCTTTTTGTCCGCCCCATGCCGGCTGGACGCTTCATCAATTCGCGCGAATCCCTGCTGGATTTGCTTTTGCGCCCGACCGTGGATGCCGTGGCGTGGGGCTTGGGTGACATCGCCACAGTCGAAGTTGCCAACCTCCTGGGCGTGCCGGTGCATACCACCCTTTACGCGGTCGAACCGGGCGTGCCGGTGGTTTCGACATTACCTCCGGGCTATTTTGTGGCCCAAGCCGTGCCCGAAAATGTGGCCTTGGTGACCTCTGGTCCCGCCGGCCCCGTGCTCTTAACCCGGCATGTGCCACCTGGCGCCTTTGTGGCTTATCAGACCACGCCCGCCGGTGTTGTGCTTAGCGAGTGCGTGGTGGTGCCTCCGATGCAGCAGATTGTGGTGCCAACCGTGTCCACACCCGCGCCGACCGTCGTCGTTACCTCGCCCGCGCCAGCCGTTGCGCCCGCCCCCGCCCCAGCCGCGCCCGTTTCAAGCTCGATGCCCATGTCTTCCAAGCAGGGCAAGATTGTCTACGGCGCGGATGGCAAGCCCATGGGCGTGATTATTCTGGACGCCGACGGCAAACAGGAATTCGTGCCGTTGCAGTAATCCACCGCTGGGTCGCCACCTTTTTCCCAGCCTGCATCGGTTACGGTGCAGGCTGATTTTTTTCAAAGGCCTCGGCTATTCCTCGACCAGACGATAACCAATCCCGGATTCGTTGGTCAGGTGCCGCGGCTGTTTGGGGTTATCTTCAAGCTTTTGCCGCAAATGAAGCATATAGACGCGCAGGTAGCCGGTGTTTTCCTCGGCATTGGGGCCCCAGAGCTCGCGGAGAATTTGCCGATGGGTCACGACCTTGCCGCGATGTTGCGCCAGCAGACGCAGGAGGGCGTATTCTTTGCTCGTAAGGTGGACTTCCTTGCCCGCGCGCCGCACCACCCGCGCCGGGAAATCCATTTCAATTTCACCAAAACGGACGATGGCCGGGTCATTGGTCACGTTGGCTCGGCGCAGGATGGCGCGCAGCCGCGCGAGCAACTCGCCGCCGCCAAAAGGTTTGGTGAGATAATCGTCGGCCCCGGCGTCGAGGGCGGCAATTTTTTGCTGTTCCCGGTCGCGGGCGGTGAGCACGAGCACGGGCGTGCGCGTCCATTCCCGCAACCGCCGGAGCACTTCCAATCCATCCAGGTCGGGCAACCCCAGATCCAAAATAATGGCCTCGGGCTGCAACGCGGCGGCTTCGTTTAAACCGAGCTGGCCGTTTTCGGCTTCATGCACGACAAACCCGCCGGACTCCAGGGTGACGCGCAGCAGGCGACGGATTTGCACTTCGTCGTCAATCACCAGCAAACGGGGCGAGGGGTTGGTGTTCATTCCGCCGGGGGATTCTGCAAGGGAGTGTGCGGCAAGTGAAGCGTTATCCGCGCGCCGCCACCGGATTCATCGCTGATCAGCACTTCGCCACCCT
>CAZCMU010000099.1:0-10029 GCA_964499725.1 uncultured Opitutales bacterium | reverse complement strand
AAGGCGATGGTCTGCATCCTTTCGCCGATGTCTTGACGTGGATCGAGAAAAAGTCCGCAAACAAGCAGCAGCAATTCATAAGCGATAAAATTGGCGGCTACCAGCCAAACCGGCGCGGCGTCCACCCGTGTCTGCCCGTTTGAACCATCCGCCGGCAACTGCTTGACCTTGTATAGGAAGACAGCCAAAACAACCGTGCCCGCAGCTAGCAATGCCGCCAATGCGATTTTGAGTGCAGCGTGTTCATCAATCGGTGCCAGCCAGCGTAACACCGCCACCGCTACGTTGTATATTTGTTCCGAACCCAATCCATAAAATCCAATATGGCGTTCCGTGGTCAAGCCTGATGCCGGTCGACTCAGAAGCCACCAAGCTAAGGGCGTGATAGCTACTGCGAAATAGAAGATGGCATGCAATCCGCGGCGCATACGTGCGCCCGGGGCATATACCGCAACAAAGCTGGCGCCAGTTACGACCAACACAATGCCCACATAGCGAACCAATACACAAGCCGCAGCAGCGAATGCAGACCCCAGCAGAAACCCCCATGCACCGGAGCGCTTATACTCGAGGAGAAAAATTAAACCCGTCAGCCAGCACGTCAGTGCGGGTGCTTCCGACATGGCGGTCACATGTGTGTCGAGAATGTTGGCTGAAAGCAGAAAAATCAATGTGCTAATCAGCGTGGCTGCGGGCTGATAGGTTGTGCGAAAAACGAGGCCCGCCAAAAGCAAAAGGTTCAAAGGAAATAAAACGATATTCAAGTCGCGGGCGACAACCAGTGCATCACCAAATGCGGGGCTTAAAGCCGCCAGGATAACCGGATACAGAGGGGGCCAATGACTAAACGGCGTCAAATCTAAGTTCAGAAGTTGACCTCGCTCAACTAGGGTGCGCGCGGCGAACACATAGTCCATCGAATCTGCCTCAAAACCCACCCCATGTCTTGTTGCGAAGAAAGACACCCCCATCGCAAATGTTGCCATAAACAACAAGGCCAATACGACCGCCATGGGCAATCGAGCCCGAATATTCGTCCGGGTGCTTGGCTGGGTGAGCATGGCGCTAAATCATTTAGCGACTAGACTTGGTGACAAGTTCAAAATTGCGAATCAGCAACTCTCGCCAGTGCAGCCACCCTTTTAAAATCCGCCTCCAGCAAAAAACTGATAATGGGGAAGTTCACTTTTCAAATCAGGATACCGCTTTGACCTTTCAATTCTTGACCATGGGAGAAGGCGGCCTATCATCGATGGTTTCCCTTGGTGCACTGTTCACGGCCGGACGACACGGGCAACTCTCGATCGAAGATCATGGACCCCCCGGCCCTTTTGCCCTCTCCGCTTCGGCTGGCCGTGATGACTCCGCTCGCCAATGAAGAGGCTGGCATTGACGATTGGATTCAAAGCGTGCTCGCCCAGTTGGGCGACCAGGATCAAATTTTCTGCGTACTCGACAACGCCAGCCGCGACCACACCCGGGGAAAAATTGCTGCGTGGACCAAGCGCGACCCCCGGGTTCGCCTCGTCTGGGCGCCGGAAAACCGCTGTGTCGTTGACGCCTATTTTCGCGGCTACCAGGCCGCCTACGACGCCGGGGCGGAATGGATTCTGGAAATGGACGGCGGCGGAAGCCACCGGCCTGCGGAAATTCCCCGTTTCCTTGAAGCCATCAAGCAATCCATTGATTTTGCCGCCGGCAGCCGCTTTATCCCCGGCGGCAGTTACTCCGGCTCCCGCTTTCGCTACCTGGTGAGCAAAGGCGGCAGCATGTTGACTAATCTGATGCTCGGCACCCGCATGGCCGATATGACCAGCGGGTTCGAATGTTTTTCCCGGCGGGCGATGGAGCGGGTGCTGGCACGGCGGGTGCGCAGCCGCGCCCATTTCTTCCAAACGGAAATCCGTTTTATGCTGCATGATATGCGCTGGGTCGAAGTGCCCATTAATTACTCCAACCCCAGCAAACGCCTCGGGAATGACAGCCTGCTGGAGGCCTTTCGCATTCTCTGGCAACTGCGGCGCGAATTAAAAAATTCGCCACCCGCCCGCACTGGGTAGATATTGGCCTGGTTTCCTGCACTTCCGCCTCTCCGATGACCATGAATAACCCGGCCTTGCTGTGCGTTGTCACCACCATTCAGGAACCCACCGCCTGCATGCGGCGGCTCAATGAAGCGCTGGCGCTCGCCAACAGTCGCGTGATCATCATTGGAGACCGGAAAGGTCCGGCTCGTTTTGAGATGTCCCAAGCCGACCTGCTCACCCTTGAGCAACAGGCGGCTTTGCCCTACGAACTAGCGCGCTTGCTGCCGACCGGCCATTACACGCGAAAAAATCTCGGCTACCTTGAAGCCATCCGCCAACGGGCCGCCTGCATCTATGAAACCGACGACGACAATATGCCTTCCCCCGGCTGGGCGCCCCGCTCCCTGACGACATCCGCCCGGCCCTGGCTGCGCCCGGGCTGGGCAAACATTTACCGCTGCTATACCCCTGAGTTGATTTGGCCGCGCGGTTTTCCACTGCGCTCCATCAACGATCCGGCCACCTATCAACAACAGGATTTTCCACCCGCAACCAATGTTGAGGCCCCCATTCAACAGGGCCTCGCCAATCTGGCTCCGGATGTGGACGCCATCTGGCGGTTAACCCTTGATCGGGAATTTTATTTTAAGTCTGGGCCAAGCATCTGGCTGGCACCCGGCGCGTGGTGTCCCTTTAACAGCCAGACCACCTGGTGGTGGCCCGCCGCCTATCCGTTGCTTTACCTGCCCAGCTTTTGCACCTTTCGGATGACCGATATTTGGCGTTCGTTCATCGCCCAGCGCTGCCTGTGGGAACTGGGCCGGGGCGTCGTCTTTCACGCCCCTGAGGTGATTCAACAACGCAACACTCATAATTTGCTCCATGATTTCAAAGATGAAGTGCCCGGTTACCTGGAAAACGAAAAAATTACAGACTGCCTGCTCAAATTGAAATTGCACCCTGAGCCAGCCGCGCTGCCGGACAATTTGGTTTCCTGCTACGAAGGCCTGATCAACGCCGGCCTGCTACCCAATGACGAAATGGCCCTCGTTAAAGCGTGGCTGCAAGACCTCGCGTGGCTTCAAACTTGAGGCGGATTCATTCGCGCCAGCGTGGCCACGCTTTCAATGTGCCGCGTCTGTGGAAACAAATCAAACGGCTGGGCATGGAGAAAGTGATAGCCACTGGCGACCAGGATTTTTACATCCCGCGCCTGCGTCGCCGGATCGCAGGACACGTACACCAGCCGCGCGGGGCCGTAAGCGATCAATTGCTGCAAAAACACGTCGCTACAGCCCGCGCGGGGCGGATCAATGATGGCGGCGGTTTCATCGGGCGAAAATGAGGTTGAGCCAAAAATCGCTTCCGCCTCGCCCACGGCAAATTCACAATTTTCGACTTGGTTCAATCCGGCGTTTTGATTGGCCCGGCGCACCGCGTCCGCATTGACCTCGATTCCCAGGCACCGCTCGAATTTATTTCGTCCGCACAACGCAAACACCCCCACCCCGCAATAAATATCGAGGAGAAAACGGGCTCCGCCCGCCGCCGCCTCGCCCAGCGCGTAATCCACCAGCTCGGGCAGAATAAACGGATTGTTCTGAAAAAAATCACCCGCGGTGAAGCGAAATATCGTACGGCCAATGGCAGTGTTGATTTCCTTTGTTGAGTCGGTGACCACGCCTTCATTCGCTTCGCGCAGCAGCAGCGTGCCGCCCCGTTTCAGCTTTTCCGCGCGGGCGGCCAGCTCCGCCCGCACCTTCGGCAGTGCGGCGTTGATGCCCTCGGTGGCAATCGGACACTGCGACACGTCCACCAGCGCGCGGCGGCTGCCGGTGCGCAAAAAACCGATAGGGAAAGCACCGTTGTGCGGCGGCTCGTAATGCGGCGTCAACTTTGTGCGATAATGATATTGCTTGGGCGAAGGATGCGTCGGACGCACCTCGACGTCAACTAGCCCGCCGATCCGCGCAAACGCCTCACCCACTTGCCGCCGCTTCCAGCCCAATTGCTCCTCATACGCCAGATGCTGGTATTGGCAGCCACCACAGGCGCCAAACAACGGACATTCCGGTTTTTGACGCGCCGGCGAAGGCTGGAGAACCTCCACCAAATCGGCTTCGGAAAAATTCGCTCGATTGCGAAATACCCGGGCTCGCACTTTCTCGCCGGGCAGCGCATAGGGCACCATCACCACCCAGCCGTCCAACCGGCCCAGGCCCACGCCCAGATTAGTCAGCGTGGCGACCTCCAGGGTGATTTCCTGATGGTAGGCAAAGGGCTGGTCGTTGAATTTGGGTGGCGGGCGCATTCAATAGGGGGAAGTTTTGGCCAGACCAACAGCATGGACGGCATTTTCCGGCTTTCCGATAAATTTTTACGGCAATTTCCATTCTGTCTTTTCCGCGAATATTGTTTAAACTCGTCCTTCCTCCTCCCGTGCCCCACGAATTTGTCCAAAGCCGCCAAAACCCCCGCGTCCAAAATCTCGCGCGGCTGCATGAGCGTGCCCACCGCGATGCCCAGCACCGCTTCCTCGTCGAAGGGCGGCGCGAGCTCGAGCGCGCGCTGGCCCAAGGGGTCGTCGAGGAGATTTATTTTTGCCCGGAACTTTTCCGCGAAGAAGGCGTCCAGGGCCTCATCGAACGCAGCGCGGAGGCCGGGGTCGCGATGTGCCAATTGGCCGCCTCGGCGTTTGACAAAGTCACCCTGCGCGAAGGGCCGGACGGTCTGCTCGGCGTGGCTCGCGCCTGGCAACATTTGCTGACTGACCTAAAGCTCTCCGCCACGCCTTTGTTGCTCATCGTCGAGCGAGTCGAGAAGCCTGGCAACCTGGGTGCGTTGTTGCGTTCGGCTGACGCCGCCGGCGTTGAAGCCGTGATTGTCTGCGACCCGGTGACCGACCTCTTCAACCCGCAGGTGGTGCGCAATTCACAGGGCGCGTTGTTCAGTGTGCCGGTCGCCGTTGCCTCGGCGCAAGTGGCGCTTGATTTTCTGCGTGCAAAAAAAATCGCCCTCATCGCCACCACCCCGGCAGCCACGCTTGCCTACTGGGATGCCGACTTGCGCGGGCCGGTCGCTCTGGCGGTCGGCGGCGAAAAAGACGGACTCACTCCGTTTTGGCTGGAGGCCGCCAATCAACAAGTGCGCATCCCGATGGCAGGGCAATCCGACTCGCTGAATGTCGCCGCCGCCGCCACACTCGCGCTCTTCGAGGCGGTGCGGCAACGGCGCAAAAAATCCTAGGCGGCCAGCAGCGCCACCAATTCGCGCGCCAAGCCCGGCCGCTCGAGAAACGCCCGATGGTGTGGTAACAGCACCCGACGATTGCGCCCAATCGGCATTTCCGAACTGCGCGGCGGCACAATGATCGCGTCGAAGGGCGTCCAATACGACGCCACCAACACGCCGTCGAGCGAATGCACATCGCTCGCCAGATCGCGCAGGAAAACGCTGCCGGGCCGCAAGTCGCGCATGCCTTGGCCCGGCAACAGCCAGGCCATCAACGTGCCTTGGTGTGGTGCGGCCAACGTCACCAGCCGGCGCACGCGTTTACGCCCGCCCTGGCGCTGGACATACGCGCGCGCCACCATGCCGCCCATGCTGTGGCCGATGATGTCGCACTGCTCGCCCTGCCCCAGATTTTCCTCCAAATACCCGCCGAGTTGTTGAGCGAGTTCATTAAGGCTCACCGAACCGTTGTTAGGCGTCAAATCGGGCGTCAGCACCCGCCGGCCCGCCAGTACGAAGGCGCGGCCCAACCGGGCCATCAGACGATGGTCGCGAAAAATGCCGTGCACCATGACAACGGGGGATGCCCCCCGGGAACTGTCGGTGGCGGCAACTAGGCTGACCCTGGGCTGCATCATGGCTTCTAGCTATCAGTTGCCGTGCCAGACTGAACCTGGCAATAACATCTTATTCACCACCAGTGAATTGAAGATTTCTTGGTTCAGCCATTTATTGCGGCACTGTCACTCAACGTTCGCTCCCCTGACATAAAATGTTCGTAAAATATCCTCTTTGCATTTGACCAATCGCTTATTTTTTAATAAGAACGCTTATTACCTATTTACTCGTGTTGGCAATTGTGCGCCGTCCTAACCTATTCCGGAAGGTTAAGTCGCTTTTGCCCACCCGACTTACCCCGCACCCATGAGCCGCGCCGCATATAAATTGCTTTTACGTTCAACCATCAAGTCGGTACATGAGGTCAATGCCCGCTGGCTGACCTCCACGCCCGTCCAGGAAATTGTCAAAGGCCGCGTCGTTTGGGAAGATGTCGTCGAATCTTTTGAACTTATCAATCATGCCGAGGCAAAATATTGTTTTGCGTGGTCCGTTGAAACCGCCGAAGGCACGGCCATCCTGACGGCTTTGAGAATTCCGCCAGTGGTTTCTCCTCAAACGGCCGTTCACGAAGCTTTCACCCAAGGCAAAATGAATCCCCTGCAAATTCTTGTAAAAAAATAAAAGGCTGCATTACTTTTTTATAAAAGCTGCCGATAACACAGGCAGCCATGTCGCAAGCGCAACCAATTAAACCCTGGAGCCGGGGTTCTCTGCGGAGAAATGCCCGAAAGTTGTTCAAGCAGTCAGGACTATCGGGTCCCGTTACGCTGTTTATGGTCGTCTGCGTCATCACGCCGACGATCATCATTCAGAACGGCTTCACCGTCATGGCTGCATGGGAAATGCTGCTGACCGTTTTGCTGTGTCTGAGTCTGCGCATGACCAGTGAACGGTAATACCCGCGGATTCAATAACGTCCGGCGGTTTCCCCCGGCGCGAGTCTGATGTATTTTTCCAGCCGGCAATCGAAGCCGCCGAGGTCAATCACTTCTCGCGACTCCAACTTGAGCGGCGCGCCCTGCGGTTCCACCTTCAGGGGATTCGCCAACACCAGCCGCCCGCCAGGCCTGAGTACCTGCCCGGCAACCGTAAAAAAATCCCCAATCAGCCGGTGCAAATTCGGCACCCGCACGCGCCGGCCCATCGGCGGATTGGTGATGACGAGCGTCACGCTACCTGGCGCGAGGCCCGGAACTTTTGCAAAATCGTGAAAGTCCGCGCAATCAAACCGCGCCTGCACTCCTGAAAGTTTCGCCGCCGTAAAATTCGCCGCGGCGATTTTTAACGCCCCGGCGCTGAGATCCGTGCCGTGGACGCTCTTCACCCCGCCGAGCAGCGCGCTTTCAATCAATTCCAATCCACTGCCGCAAAAGGGATCCCAAATCACCTCGTCGGGCACGCGCCCCGCCACGCGCGCCATGCATGCCGCCAGCGGCGGATGCGAAGCTGCCGGAATGTCGTCCGTGCGGTAATACAAACGCGGGTCGGGCGTTATCTTCGGACGCAACTCCACCGACGTGCCGTGGCCCGTCGGGTGCAAATCCATCGCCCACGGCGCTTCGCGGGCGTCGTTGAGGATGTCCGGGCACAACGCGTAGGCGCGGTTGACCACATTGCGCACGGCCCCGCGTTGATGCCCCTTGTCCACAAAATCCAGCCGGTAGCGGATGGACCCTTCGGTGAACGTTTCCAGCAACTGCCGTGCCACCGGTGAAGTGATGACTTGTGCCAGACCCTCGACATATTGCACGGGATTAGTCTCGCGCACCACGCCCAGCCCAAATCCCAGCGTCGCAAAACAGCGCAGCGCATAAAGATCATTCAACGAAAACGGCGCGAGCGGCGCAATCGCCACGCACCGGCTGCGGAAATCCAGCAGGCGAAATTTGCCCGGGTTCACCAGCTTCTCCTTCACTTCCTCGCGCACAATCGCCTCCAATCCTTTCCGACAACGCAGATGCACGCGCACGCCGGGACTCAGCGGCAGCACGCGGTCCAGCCGCACCGCGCTCGGGCTTTCCTGGCGCGCCAAGCTCGCCTTCACTTTTTGTTCGGTCTGCGGCAACAAACCCGGCGCGGCGCTCACGGCCTCCAATGTCGCCGCCCCGCCGATTTTTTCCAGCGTGCGGCCCAGCGATTTCGTTTCGCGCTCACCCGCCGTCGCCTGCAGCAGGGAAATCAATTCCTTCTCCTCGGTTGCGCCGACGCCGATTTTCGGCAGCGCGGCCATTGCGTAGCGGCGGATTTTCTCCTCCGGGTCGCGCAACAGCCGCGTCAACCACGCCCGCACCGCTGCCCTCTGCTCCATCGTACCGGAAGCCGCGAACACCACCCCCACCGCGCGAATCAAGGCCACCTGGGTCATCCGCTCCCGCCGCGTCGCCGTTTCGAACTTGGGTACCTCCACGCTCCACAACTCGTCGCACGACAACGCCCGCAGTTGGCGGTAAAGGTCCTTGTCCGATTTCACCCGCAAACCTTCCAACGCCACAGGCGGGGAGGCAATTCAATACGACGGCCCGCAGGCAGGAAAACATCGAACACCGAATTAACACCGCAACCAGTCTGGATTCCTTACTTGGATGTTCGCTGTTTTGCCCCCTTTGCTCCTCAGTGCCTTAGTCCCTCGGTGCATCTGCCAAGATATTGACACCATCCCTCTCCCTGCTATAAATACCCTTCATTATGCCAGTCGAGCGATTGAACCAGCGTGTATTGGTGCTCAATCGTTTGTGGCAGGCGGTTAACATCATCGGCGTCAAACGAGCCTTCAGCCTGTTGATGATGGAGCACGCGCAGGTCGTCCACACCGGGCCCGACGCTATTAAAGTCCTCGATGCCGAGAACTGGATCGCCCACTCGATTGCCAATCCGCCGACCGACGACCGCGACTGCATCCACACCGTGCGCCTGCGCCTGCGCCTGCCGACCGTCATCCTCCTGCGCTTTTACGACCGCGTGCCCGCCAAGGAAGTGAAGTTCAACCGCCAAAACCTTTTTGAGCGCTACGGCTACTGCTGCCAGTATTGTTCGAAAATTTTCACCGCCAAGGAATTGAACCTCGACCACGTCATCCCACGCCAGAACGGCGGGCGGACCTCGTGGGAAAACGTGGTCACCTCCTGCGTGCGCTGCAATTCGCGCAAAGCCAACCGCCTGCCCCACCAGGCCGGCATGCACTTAATTAGAAAACCCACGAAACCCAAGTGGCGGCCTTTTGCCTATGCCGTGAACTCGGCCGACCGCGTCGAGCACTGGGAACCTTTTTTGGGCGAGATGATGGAGTAGTTGAGGAAGGAGCAAAGGGACAAAGGGAAATCCGCCAGTCTGTAACGCGGCGCTTTAGCCCACACTACTAAACGAGTCGACAATTTTCATTGTCCCGCCGGCGCTTCCGGCCAGTTCGCGCCCTCATCTATCCATTGCTGGAGCATGGCGATTTCCTTCGCCATGGGCTGGGGATGGTTGGGCAGCGGCATCTTGTGGTTCCAGACTTCCTTGAACAGCAGGCTCGTAAACGGGCTGCCGGGGATAATCACGTCCAGCACGCTCCTTCTCTTGCCCATGTTCACTCCGCCCGGCGGCAGGGCCACCGTGGGGCCGTGGCATTCGTAACAGTATTTTTGAAAAAACGGCTTTACCTGCGTATCGAAATCCACCTTTACCACCGCCGGCTTCGGCGCTGGCGCGGGCATCGCGGCAACGAGCGGCGCCGAATCAAACGTCGGCGCGGGCGAGGGAGCCGCCGCCGAGGGCACGCTGGCCGGGCCGTGCGCACACGCGCCCAAGACGAGCGCGGAAATTCCCGCGATAAAAAACAACCGGGCAGAGGGGGGTCGCATAGCCATGGGATATGGCCACCCGTTCTAACAACCCCGCCCCCAGCGTCAAGCATCGGGGAGAACGCAGACCCCTGCGACGCTAGCGGTCCGGCGGCAGTTGGGCATCTCTGTATTGATGCAGCTTTATTTTTCGACTTAATTTGGCTTAACGGGGTGGCGGATGCGCTGGCCAGCGAGGCCTCGAACCCCCAAGGCACGAAATTTTTTTATTTTTTTTTGGTGCGACTAGGCCGGACTTGGCCCGACTGGCCGGGTTGAGGGGCCCAGGTTCGGGGCTGATCCACGAACAACACGAATGTGATTACTCG
>CAZCMU010000098.1:0-10059 GCA_964499725.1 uncultured Opitutales bacterium | reverse complement strand
GCGAGCGCACGGTGCTGTTCATTGACGAAATCCACCGCTTCAACAAGGCCCAGCAGGATTTGCTGCTGCCGGATGTCGAGGCCGGAAACGTGCGCCTCATTGGCGCGACGACGCACAACCCGGGCTTTTACATCATCCCGCCGCTGCTCAGCCGCAGCCACCTCTTCCGGCTCGAGCCGCTGCCGCCGGAGGCCGTCGCGCTCGTGCTCCGCCGCGCACTGGAGGATGCCGTCCGCGGCCTGGGCAACCTCCGCGTGCGGGCGCGTGATGCGGTGCTGGCCTCGCTGGCCCAATTGTGTGATGGCGACATGCGCCGCGCGCTGAATGCGCTCGAAACACTCACGCTCTCGCAACCACTGGGCGGGGAAATCACCGAAGAGGCGCTGACCGTTTTTGCCCGCGAGCGGCGCATCCGCTACGATGCCAACGAAGACGAACACTACGACACCGCCTCGGCGTACATTAAAAGCATGCGCGGCGGCGACCCCGATGCGGCGATTTACTGGATGGTGAAAATGCTCGAAGGCGGCGAAGACCCGCGCTTCATCGCCCGGCGGCTGGTCATCCTGGCGTCGGAAGACGTGGGCCTGGCGGACTCACGGGGGTTGACGGTCGCGGTCGCGGCGTTCCAAGCCTGCGAGCAAGTGGGCCTGCCGGAATGTGCGCTCAACCTCGCGCACGCGACGCTGTTCCTGGCCACCGCGCCGAAAAGCAATTCCGCGACGCGGGCGCTGGGCGCGGCGCGCGAGGCGCTGAAAAACCAGCCGGTGCAGCCCGTGCCCATGACGCTGCGCGACAGCCACACGGTGACGAACAAAAAGCTCGGCCAGGGCGAAGGGTATTTATACAGCCACGAATTTCCCGAGGCGATTTCCGGGCAGGATTATCTGGAAAAGCTTTTGCAATTATACGACCCCGGCCCCCACCCCGCCGGCGCCGAAGCCGCCATCGCCGAACGCTTGGAACGGTGGCGGGAATTAAAAAAAGCAAGAAGCGCGGAGCAGGGAGCGCGGAGCAAAAAGAAAGAGAAGTGAAGATTGCTGGATTTTGCATGTGCCGCAATAACGCGGCTCATTTCCCCCTTGCCACCCATTCTGCTCCGCGGATTAGATGAGTCATGGGAGAGGATGAGCCCATGCTGGCCAAAGTATTATTATGAATGCAAAATTTAAATTTACTCTGGCGGGGGTATTCTTGCTTGGCGGCGCCGCCTTGATTGCGCAGTACCGGGAAATTGCCCGGTTGCGCGAAACCTCGAATCCTTCGCGAAATACCACGGCGCTGCCGAAGGCTGCCGGCCCGGCCACACTTGAGCAAATTCTCAATCTCTCGGGCAAAAACGAAATCGAAGCCATGCGCGAAGTGCTTGATTTCGTGGACCAGCTCAACCCTTCGGATGCGCGCGGAGTGCTGGAGGCCTTCGAAAAATTGCCCCACAACGCCGCGGCGGAATTCGCCAAGAAACTGGTGCTCGCGCGCTGGGCCGCAGCCAACCCTGCTGCCGCGCTCGCCTGGGCCAAAAGCCGCACGATCTACGATGGTCGCGGACAAGACATAGCCACCGTGTTTGCCACTTGGGCCGCGAAAGACCCCAAGGCCGCGCTCACCGCCGTGAGCCAGGTGGACGACGCCCATGCGCGAGCGGAGATTCTCCAGAACATTTTCACCCGCCTCGCCGCCACCGACCCCGCCGGCGCGCTCGCCACGTTGCGCAGCCTGCCGGCCGGCGAGCAATCGCTCAACGCCTACGGGGAAGTTTTTTATACGTGGGCTCTGCAAGACCCGGCTGCCGCCTTGCTCGCTGCACAAAAATTGCCCCCAAGCCTCGCGCGCAACCAAGCCATCCAGCAACTCGCAGCGGGCTGGGCGCAAGAGGATCCCTCGTCCGCCCTAGCCTGGGCCAATAGCTTGCCTGCGGGTAATTCCCGCACCGAAGCACTCGCCTCTGCACTGACTGCCATCGCTGCGCAAGACCCGCAAACGGGCGCGGCCTACCTCTCCGGCCTCCCCAATGGCGCGGCCAAAGATTCCCTCGTCGTAAGCTTTGCCGCTAATTGGGCCGCGAGCGACCCCACCGCCGCGATGGCGTGGGCCGATACCAATACCAATGGGCAACTGCACGACCAAACCGTGGAAGGCATTCTGGCGCAAATGAGTGAAGCCAACCCGGCGGGCGCGGCGGCGCTGCTCGCGCAAATTTCCCTCGCCAGCGTGCGCGACGTGGCGCTGCCGCAACTCGCGTCAGCGTGGGCACAGACAGACATCCAGGGCGCGCTTGCGTGGGTGCAGTCGCTGCCGAAGTCCGATGCCGACGCACGCAACCAGGCGTATCGCAACGTGGTCGGCACTTGGGCGCAAACGGACCCGGCCAGCGCCGCCGCCTTCGTGCAGACGATTCCGACGGATCCTAATTTCCGCGGACTGACGGATATTATTACGCAAACCTGGGCCACCGCCGACCCCGCCGCTGCTTTTGCCTGGGCGCAAGCGTTGCCTTCTGCGGGTCAAGGAGCGCAAGCCAATGCGATGCGCACTGCGCTGACCACTTATGCCAGTGTTGATCCGCAAACCGCGTGGGACCTGGCCGAACAAGCCAGGTGGAGCCGCAACACCCAGCCACCGCTTGACGGCAATGCGGGCATTGAAACGAAGACGCTGGCCAATATCCTTGTCGCTTGGAGCACGCAGGATGGGGCAGGTGCCGCAGCCCACTTGGCCGATATGCCGGCAGGCAGCCTGGAAACGAATGCCGCCAAAGTCGTGCTGGGCAACTGGATTGCGCAAGACCCCCAGGGTGCCTCGCAAGCCATTAACACTATGCCCGCCAGTCCGGCCCGCGACAGCGCAATTACGCAATTGATCAATGTGGAAGGCGGGAACGATTTGCCGACCGCATTCGCGTGGGCCTCGACCATCAGCAATAGCGTGACCCAGGACAACGCCTACACGACGGTTTTGCAACAATGGGCCAAACGCGACCCTTCTGCAGCCTCAGCAGCTATCCAAGCCGCCAATGTGAGCGACGACGAAAGGGCGGCGATGCAGCAGGTGATTTTCCAGTATTCGCAGGCCGGGGCGATTAAGAATTAGGTTTTGGCGATCATGGTTCGGGTGGCAACGTCACCATCCAATGAAAAACAAGTGTTGCGTTAAAATGCCCTTCTTTACGCAAGAAGGCTCTTGTGCGCAAAGGCGGCTTTGTTTAGCTTATGGATTGGCGTTTAAACCCCGCGCCGACTTCCGGCAACTTTCCCCGATTAGCCTGTTGATTACCCATGAACCCACTCTGCTTCCAAAAATATGTGTCGAAATGTTTCAGTTGGCCCCGTCTCTGGCTGACGACCGCCGCCCTTCTGACCGCCGCGCCAGCCATGGCTGCGGACGCGCCCAAGGTGGGGGATAAATTCACCGTGCCCGCCTCGCCGCGCGCGACTTACAATTTCAATTCTGGTTGGAAATTCATCCGCCAGGATGTGGCCGGCGCCGATGCGGCAGCTTTCGACGATTCGCAGTGGACCAATGTCAGCCTGCCGCACACTTGGAACGACGTGGACACCTATCGCGCCATCATCAGCCACGGCGGCGACCGTAGCAACCCCTACATGGGCATCGGCTGGTATCGCAAACACTTCAAACTGCCGGCCAGCGCCGACGGCAAAAAGATTTTCCTCGAATTTGACGGCATGCGGCAGGCGGGCCATTTCTTTCTCAACGGCCAGCCCATCGGCAAATACGAGAATGGCGTAACCGCCGTGGGCTTCGACATCACGAATTTTGCCAAATTCGGCGGTGAGGACAATGTGCTGGCGGTGCAAGTGGACAACCGTACGACCTACAAGGAGGAAGCCACCGGCACCGGGTTCGAGTGGAATGCAAAAGACTTCAACCCTGATTTCGGCGGATTGAACCGCGACGCCAAACTCATCGTTACGGGAAAAATTTACCAGACTTTGCCACTTTATGAAAACCTCCAGATGACAGGCATCTACGTTTATCCGGAAAACATTGACCTCCAGAAGAAGACCACCGATGTGACGGTCGAGGCCCAAGTGCGCAACGATGTCAGCGATTACGCGTCCATCACGCTTTCAGCCGTTGTGGTGGATGCCGACGGCATCGTGCGCGCAAAAATTGACGGCAGTACTTCTGATCTGGTCCGGGGTGAATCGGATGAACTGACGGCCAGCGGCCGGCTCACCAATGCGCGTTTTTGGGACGTGAACGACCCCTACCTTTACGATGTATACTCCATCCTGAGCGTAAACGACCAGGTGGTGGACGTGGAGAAAACCCACACCGGCTTCCGCCAAGTGGAGTACAAGGGCGGCGCCGGCACTGGCGGCGTGTGGCTGAATGGCCGCTTCGTCTGGCTCACCGGCTACGCGCAGCGGTCGGCCAATGACTGGCCGGGCCTGGGCGGAGCGTATCCAGACTGGATGCATTACTACGATGCCGCGCTTATGCGCACCACCCACGCCAACTACATGCGCTGGATGCACGTCTCGCCGCAGCGGGCAGACATCGCCGCGTGTGACACCTATGGCATCGTGGCCGTCTGCCCCGCCGGCGACAAGGAGGGCGACGCGCATGACCGCCAATGGGAGCAGCGCACCGAGGTCATGCGCGATTCGATCATCTTTTTCCGCAACAACCCCAGCATCTTCTTTTGGGAGGCGGGCAACACCATCGTCACCCCCGACCAGATGAAGGAAATGATTGCCTTGCGCCAGCAATGGGATCCCCACGGCGGGCGCGTCATGGGCACGCGGGACAACGACATCGTTGAGGCCAACAAGGCCCTCACGCCGATTGCCGAAGACTACGAAGTGATGATTGGCCAGGACCCGACCACCGACACCATCACCGGGGACGACATCTTTCGCGGCTACAGCATCGCGCGCCGCGACCGCGCGCCGTTGATCGAAGTCGAAGATTTGCGTGACGAGGCGCCGCGCGGCATCTGGGACGATTTCTCGCCGCCGCATTTCGGGTTCAAGCCCGGCCCGAATGACAGCTACCATTGGAATGCCGAAACCTTCGCCATTGCCGCCGCCGCGCGCTACACGAGTTATGTCCTCAACCGCATTGACAATAAAGACCCCGCGCACTCGAAATGGTCTGCCTACGGCTCCATCTATTGGTCGGATTCCGACGCCGACGGCCGCCAGGACAGCAGCGAAGTCATCCGCGTCAGCGGCAAGGTGGACGGCGTCCGTCTGCCCAAGGAACTGTACTTCGTCTCGCGCGTGATGCAAAGCGAAACGCCTGACCTGCACATCATCGGCCACTGGACTTACCCGACCGGCACCAAAAAGACAATGTATGTTGCCGCCAGCCTTTGCGACCAGGTGGAATTGTTCGTCAACGGCCAATCCAAGGGCGTGCAAAAAATGCCGACTTCATTTGTGGACCCCACGCCCGGCGGCCGCACGGACAGCACTGCGGCAGATCCCCATAATTTGGGCTATACCGGCTACATTTACGCTTTTCCGGATATTGCCTTCGAGCCGGGAACCATTAAGGCCGTCGCCACCAAGGCCGGCAAAATCGTGGCGCAGGAAGAACTGAAGACTGCCGGCCCCCCCGCAGCGCTCAAGCTCACCGTCCACACCGGCCCGAACGGGCTGCAAGCGGACGGTTCCGACGTGGCCTTGATTGACTTCGAAGTCGTGGACGCCCAGGGCAACCGCTGCCCGACCGACGAGGCCCGCGTGGACTTTGCGGTGGACGGCCCGGTGATTTGGCGCGGTGGTTTTTGTAGCGACCAGGTTAATTCAACCAACAACCTTTATCTTAACGATGAGTGCGGCATCAATCGCGTGGCCATTCGCTCAACGCTCACACCCGGCACCATCACGCTCACGGCCACCCGCCCGGGCCTCGCCCCCGCGACCGTGCAAATCCCCTCGCACGCCATGGATATCAAGGACGGCCTCGGCACGGAATTGCCGCAGGTGTTTTCCAGCGTGTCGCAATCCATCCCGGCCTTGGTGCCCTAATAACGTCCACTGCCGTTCTCTTTTGCATCAGCCGTTCGCACCGGCGTTCGGTTGATAAAGCTTCCCGCCCATCTCTTTGTTGTTGTGCAAATTCATTGCTCCAACCCCTAGCAAATCCACCCCATGCGTACCCCACCCCATCTGGCCCTGTTTCGTCTCTTGCGCTTGTTCCCGCTTTTTTTGCTGGCGACGACTCTCGCCGCGCGCGCCGCGGCACCCGCCACCTACCAGCCGCCCGCCTCTCCGCGCGCCACCTATAATTTTAATCCCGGCTGGAAATTCATGCGCAAGGACGTGACCGGCGCCGAGGCGGTGAATTTCGACGATTCGCAGTGGACCAATGTCAGCCTGCCCCACACTTGGAATGAAACGGACACCTACCGCGCGCTCATCAGCCATGGCGGCGGCGACCAAAGCGGCCCCTACCAAGGCATCGCCTGGTATCGGAAACACTTTAAGCTGCCCGCGGGCGCCGAGGGCGGAAAAATCTTTCTCGAATTTGAGGGCCTGAAACAGGCGGCGCATTTTTACCTGAACGGCCAGCGTCTGGGCTTGTATGAGAATGGCATCACCGCATGCGGGCTCGACATCACCGCGCTGGCGAAGTTTGGCGGGCAGGACAACGTGCTGGCCGTGAAAGTGGACAACACCATCGAGTACAAAGAAGAGGCCACAGGCTCCCCCTTCGAATGGAAGTTCAGCAACAGCAACCCGAATTTCGGCGGGTTGGATCGCGACGTGTGGCTGCACGTCATGGGCAAGGTTTACCAAACCCTGCCGCTCTATGAAAATCTGAAAACGACCGGTGTGTACGTTTACGGGAAAAACTACGACATCTCCGGCAAAACCACCGAGGTCAATGTCGAGTCCCAAGTGCGCAATGAGACGGCAGCGGGCGCGGCTGTCGCGCTCTCCGCAGTGGTGGTGGACGCCGACGGCGTGGTGCGGGCGACGATCGACGGCGCATCCAAAACCCTCGCCAGCGGCCAAACCGACACGTTGACGGCCGCCGGCCCGCTCGCCAACGCGCGCTTTTGGGATTTGCACGATCCGTACCTCTACGACGTTTATTCCATTCTGAGTGTGAATGGTAAAGTGGTGGACGTGTGCAAGATTCACACCGGCTTCCGCAAGGCCGAATACAAGGGCGGCGCGGGCACCGGCGGGGTATGGCTCAATAATCACTACGTGTGGCTCACGGGCTATTCGCAGCGCGCGGTGAACGACTGGCCGGGGCTGGGCCAGGCATATCCGGATTGGATGCATGACTTCAACGCCGCGCTCGTTCGCGCCAGCAATGGCAATTACATCCGCTGGATGCACATTTCCCCGCAACGCGTGGATGTCACCTCTTGCGATAAATATGGCATCGCCGAATCCTGCCCCGCCGGCGATGGCGAACACGATGTCTTCGACCGCCAGTGGGATCAGCGTGTCGAGGTCATGCGCGATTCCATGATTTATTTCCGCAACAATCCGAGCATCCTTTTATGGGAAGCGGGCAACTCGGGAATCATCGAAGCCCAGATGAAGCAAATGGTGGCCCTGCGCAAGCAATTTGACCCGAATGGTGGCCGGGTTGTGGGTTGCCGCTCGCTCCGGGATCCGGGGGCCGTCGCCGCCGCGGAGTATTTCGGCGTCATGCTCGGCGGCCCCTACACCGATCCGGACCGCGACCAAGCCCCGATGGTTGAAACCGAAGATTTTCGTGACGAAGCCGCGCGCGGCATTTGGGACGACTTTTCGCCGCCGTCCTTTGGCTTCAAGAAACAACTAAACGACACGTACAATTGGAATTCCGAAACCTTCAGTGTCGCCGCCGTGCGCCGTTATTACCAATTCGCCACCAACCGCATCGACAACCCCGATCCCACGCATTCCAAGTGGTCCGCCTACGCTTCGATTTATTGGTCGGACTCCGATGCCGACGGCCGGCAGGACGGCAGCGAGGTCTTGCGCGTCAGCGGCAAGGTGGACGGCGTGCGCCTGCCCAAGGAAATATTCTTTGCTTCGCGAGTGATGCAAAGCGCCACGCCGGATATCCACATCATCGGCCACTGGACTTACCCGGCAAACACGAAGAAGACCGTCTATGTCATCGCCAGCGTGTGCGACTCCGTCGAATTATTTCTCAATGGCCAGTCGCTGGGCGTCAATAAAACGCCGGATAGCGGCTATGTTTATGCCTTCCCGGATGTGGCGTTCGCGCCCGGCACGCTCAAAGCCGTCGCCACCAAGTCCGGCAAGGTGGTGGCGCAGGAGGAGCTGAAGACGGCGGGCGCGCCTTCCGCAATCAAGCTCACCGTTCACACCGGGCCCAAAGGCTTGCAAGCCGACGGCGCTGACGTGGCTTTGATTGACTTCGAAGTCGTAGACGCCCAGGGCAACCGCTGCCCGACGGACGAGGCCCGCGTGGACTTCGCCGTGGACGGCCCGGTCATTTGGCGCGGCGGCTTCTGCAGCGACAAACTCAATACGACCAACAACCTCTATCTCGATACCGAGTGCGGCATCAACCGCGTGGCGATTCGCTCGACGCCGACGCCCGGCACCATCACGCTCACGGCCACGCGCGCAGGCCTCGCCTCCGCGACGGTGCAAATCCCTTCGCACACGGTGGACATCCAGGACGGCCTCAGCACGGAAATGCCACAGGTGTTTTCCGGCTTGGCGCACCCGATACCGAGCTTGGTGCCGTAAAAGACGCCCCATCCCCATGAAAAAGCTTCACGTTTTTATGGTGCTCGTGGCTGGCGTGTTGCCTTTGGCCGACCAGCAAAATCTGCCGCCCATTGCTCCGGGCGCTGCGGAACTTGCCCCGCGCACCCATTTGCCGCCGGATACCGACGACCCGAATCGCCCGCCCAACGTCCGGCTCCTCAAGGCTGGCGTTTGGACCGACGACGTGGGCGTGGACGACAACGGCAATGTTTATAACCAATACAAGCGCTCGTCGGTGGGGACGTGGAGCAATTACGATGAAACCAAGGCCAGTCCTTTTCCGATACCCAATCCGCTGGTTTTGAAAAATGCCCAGCCGGTGAAGGACGCCGACACCTGGTGGAAGCAACGGCGCCCGGAAATTTTAAATGATTTCGAAACCGAAGTTTATGGCCGGATTCCGCCGAACCATCTCCAGGTGAATTGGGCAGTGACGGCGCCCGATGCAGGCCCCAAACTTTTGGCGGACGCCGCCATCACGAGCGGCCAGACGCACGCCACGAGCGCAACCGCGGCCTTCACCGCTGCTGACGTCGGCAAAACGGTTTACTTTTGGGGCGCGGGTCAGGCCGCTGGCTGGTTGAATACAACCATTGCCGCCGTGGTCGGCCCGACTGAAGTCGTGCTGGCCCGCCCGGCCGCCACCACCGTGGCCAAAGGCCGGCTGGAATTCGGCAGCGGCGCATTCTCGACCATTGAGCGGACGGTGACCGGCCATATTACCAATGGCGATTCTGCCGCCAGCGGCCCTATCACGCTTTCATTCACCTACACGATTCCGGCCAATGCCACCGGGCCGGTACCCTTGTTATTAACCCTGAGCGCCGGTGGCAGCGCGCCGCCCGTGCTGGCCAAGGGCTGGGGTTATGGCCGGATTGACCTCACCACCATTCAGGCTGACAGCACGGCGGGCTTCAGAAGTGGCGTCATGGGGTTGGTGGCCCAGGGTAAACCGCGCGCAGGCGATGAATGGGGCGCTTTGACGGTCTGGAGTTGGGGCTTGAGCCGCGTGCTGGATTATCTGGAAACCGATCCGGCGATTGACGCAAAGCGCGCGGGCGTCGAAGGCCACTCGCGTTGGGGCAAGGCCGCGCTCTGGGCGGCGGCGATGGACCAGCGCTGGGCGATTGTCTTTGCCAGTTGTTCGGGCGAAGGCGGGGCCAAGCTCTCGCGCCGCAATTATGGTGAAACGGTGGATAACATCGCCGGGTCGCAATGGATGGCCGCCAATTTTCGGAAATACGCCGGCCATTGGAACAACCTGCCCGTGGACGCGAACGAATTGATTGCCCTCGTTGCGCCCCGACCCATCCTCGTCACCGGCGCCACCCAGGACCCC
>CAZCMU010000097.1:0-10201 GCA_964499725.1 uncultured Opitutales bacterium | reverse complement strand
GATTATCAGTGGTTAAAAGGGTGGAGGTGGCGGGAGTTGAACCCGCGTCCCCTGGTCTTCGGCAAATGGCATCTACAGGCTTAGCGGGTGATTTGGTTTAAGACGGGAGCCGCCCCACGCAGGCTGCCCCAGTCCGAGTTAACAGTAGTTTACGACGGCGCCGCCGCTGACCCCGGCGCCGCTATGCCTGCTGTAGCAGGCCGTCCCTTAGCAGGTTTCCAGGCGGCCTGTCACTGCATTAAGCAGCGAGTGCGTATTCGTTGTTGCCAACTATACAGTTGGTGGAGTTTTGACAGAGCCAACCACCATCTCTGGCCTGCAGCCAAGTACGTCGTCCCAAGGTCGAATCCGGAACACCCCCGTAAATTTTGGCTGACATGCCGGCGCGGGTTGAGCCCGGGCCGAGCATCTCAAAGAACCCGGGCGCAATGCCCGGAACAGGTTAATATAGACAAATGCAGCCGGGTGCGCAAGGCTTTCATTATGGCTTGGACCACCAACCAAATCAAAGTTTCGCTGCCGGCAACGGCGCTCAATCAAGTCGTGGGCCTGCCCTGGCCCAAAATCGGTTCCGGCAAGGTGCGCGAACTCTTTGATGCCGGCGACGCGCTCCTGATGGTGGCGACGGACCGGCTTTCGGCCTTCGATGTGATTTTGCCCGATGGCATCCCGGGCAAGGGAATTTTACTCACGCAATTGAGCCTCTGGTGGTTTGACCGCACATCCAAACTTACTCCCAACCACCTCCTGCCCAATCACGACGCAGAGGTAGCCCGGCGCCTCAAGGATTTTCCACAACTCCTCGGGCGCAGCATGTTTGTGCGCAAATTGCGCCCGCTGCCCGTCGAGGCGGTCGTGCGCGGTTATCTCGCCGGCAGCGGCTGGAAGGTTTATCGCGAGACCGGTCGGTTGTTCGACCAGGCCATTCCCGCCGGTTTGCGCGAGAGCGACAAATTGCCACAACCCATTTTTACCCCGACCAGCAAGGCCAACGCCGGCCACGACGAACCCCTGACGGCCACCCAATGCTCGGGTCTTCTCGGCGCGCAACGTTATGTCGAAGTGCGCGAATTAAGCCTCAAACTTTTTGAACTTGGCACGCGCGAAGCCGCCCGCACCGGCCTCATTCTCGCCGATACCAAATTCGAATTCGGCACCGACTCGGACGGAAAACTTTACCTGATAGATGAAGTGCTGACTCCGGACTCGTCCCGCTATTGGCCGGCGGACGCCTACCAGCCCGGCCGCGTGCAACACGCGTTTGACAAACAATACGTGCGCGACCACCTGGAAACACTGCAATGGAACAAAACCCCGCCCGGCCCGCACTTGCCCGCCGCCATCATCCAGCAAACCCAGCAGCGTTACCTCGAGGCCATTGAGCATTTGCTCGGCAAATAATTGGGCTATGAAGGTCGTCTTCACTCATTTCGACAGCGCGCGCGTGGGGCTGTGCAAGTCACTGCTGGATGAAGCGGGCATTACCACCTTTATCCGCAATGAAGCCTCGGGGAACTTGACGAGCATTCCCGTCCCCGTCTTTTACCCTGCGCTTTGTGTCGTCAATGACGCGGACTTCGACCGCGCCAGGGGTTTGATCGCCGCCCAAATTGCGCCCGTTGTGTCCACGGGTGCGGACTGGATTTGTCCCCACTGCCAGTCGCGCGTGCCGGCGGGATTTGCCCAATGTTGGAACTGCGAACGCGAGCGGGGCTGACAAATTGATGCTTTTCGCTTGGTTTCGGGGTGAATTATCGAAAGCATGCGGCTTGGGAAATGCCCTGATAATTCGGACATGAAAATAATCCACGTGGCCAGTGAATTTTCCCCCTGGGTGCGCGTTGGCCATTTGGCGGACGCCGTCGGGGGCTTGTGTGCGGAACTGGCACGACTCGGGCACGAGGTCTCCGTCTTTCTGCCCGGCTACCGGCAGGTGCTGGCCGACTCCCGCGCCGCCAATGCCGAGTTGGTTTACAAGCATGTCTTGGAATTGGGCGACACCCAGGTCACCGCCGAAACCCTCCGCCTGCCAGTGGCGGAAAACCTCACGCTTTATTTGGTCCGGCGCGACGAATCCTTTGACCGCAGCTTTCCCTACGGTCCGCCCGGCGGCGAGTATGAAGACAGCGATTCGAGGTTTTTGATTTTTTGCAAGGCCGTGGCCGACGCCTTGTGTCGCTGGGAAACCCCGGTTGACGTCCTGCATTGCCATGACTGGCCCACGGCCATGCTGCCTCTTTTCCTGCGGCTGGAGGAGCGCAAGCGTGCGGTGGGCGTCGTCGGCCGCACCGTGTTTACGGTCCATCATCCGGCCTTTCAGGGCGTGTACCCGCGCCGGACTTTTGCCCTCACCAACCTGCCAGAGGAATTGTTCACGCCGGACGCCCTGGAGTTTTTTGGGCAAATCAATTTTATGAAGGGAGGTCTGGTCTTTTCCGAAGTTCTGCTCGCGCCCAGCCCGGCCGCAGCGCGGGAAATCCCCGAACTCGGCCAGGGCTTCGGCCTCGAAGGCCTGCTTACCCGGCGGCGGGATGACCTCCGCGGGTTGCTCACCGGGCTCGACCAATCGGAATGGAATCCGGCCACCGACCCCTATTTGCCAGCCGGCTACCACTGGGGGGCGCCGGCGGGTAAGACGTTGTGCCGGGATGCGTTGCGTCGGGGCCTTGCCCTCGACCCGGCCACCCGCGCCGGCGCGCTGATTGCCGCCGAACTGCCCCTCATGGCGGCCTTGGGCTTGGGCGACCCCCGCGAATTGATGCCCGCTTTGCGCGAGGATTCGGTACTCGTATTGTTGGGCAGCACTTCTCCCCAGGAAATGGAACCCTGGCGAGCTTTCGCGGGTGGCCGACCCGGTTCGATCATTTTGCTGGAACATTTTGAGATGGGCGTCCTGCACCGGGTCCTCGGCGGCGCAGACTTTTTCCTCGGCACCACCCGCATCGAGCCCAGCCCGCACCATGCCCAGCGCGCGCTGCGTTACGGCGCCATTCCCGTCATGGCCCGCACCGGCGGCCCGACGGATGTCATTTTCGACATTGGCGAGCACCCGACGACCGGGAACGGCATTTTATTTGAGCCCAGTGTCGAAGGCTGGCGTGAAGGTCTGGCCAGCGCCCAAGCCTTGCATGATGAGGCCGAGTACCGCGAAACCGTCCGCGAGCGAGCGGTGGAGGTTGATTCGAGTTGGCAGAGATTCGCACCCGCCTATGCGCAACTGTATCGCGAGATCATCTAATCGCGCCGCATTCCTTGGCATTGACCTTGGCCCACAAAAAAACCCGGCTGCGAACAGCCGGGTTTTTTGCAGACAAAGTTGGAGAACTTTCTCCATCAGGATTAATTGCCTTTGCCGTCTTTGTTGAGCACCACGGCCTTCGGGTTGATCGCGTTGTTGAAGTCAACCTGGGGTGTGCCCGCAATGCCGTTGCCGAGAGTGGCATAGCCCGTGAAGGAAACGCCGTTGCCTTCCTTCGAAAGTTTGTCCGCCCATTCCACGTGGCCGTCAAGGTACGCGATGTGACCGCCAGCCTTCCACACCGAATCGGTGGCCCAGGAACCGGTGGGCTGCAGGCCATAGGTCCACAGGAGCGGGGTGGAGGTGGGCGGCGCATTGGGCGAGAGGCCGGCCACAAATGCCCAGCTCTTGGGATTGACGGCGGTAAAGGTGGCGTCAACGTCGGTCGCCGAATTCATGTCGCCGCTAATCACGACCTTGGGGAGGTTTTGACCGGTCAGCGCGTCGTCCTGCTTGACAAACCAGACCGAGGCTTCGTTCAGTTGGGAGAACTTGGCCAGAATGTACGCCGCATCTTCAATTTTGCCGGCTGTGCCGCCTTCTTTGGTGCCGCTGTTTTCCTTGGTGCTGGAAATGATGCGCGAGCTGCTGCCGCTCGTGGAGTAGGCAATGTAGGCCTTGGCGATCTGGCCGGCGTTGTTTTGGGCGGCGGCCTTGTGGGCGGTCGTGATCACGCTGCCGATGGTCGGAATCAAAATCGACGCGAGAATGCCGATGATTGCGATCACCGTCAGGAGTTCAATAAGGGTGAAACCCTTGCGGGAGGTTTGGTTGCGGATGGTCATGGGGAAAAGGATAAACCGATGTTGGACAAGGTAATGTTTGAGCGGCCGGGGGGCCGGGTAGAGGGGATTAATAAGGTAACCCTATACCTTAAAATTTCGGAATGAAAGTATAAAGTTTAAGTAAAAAGAACGGCGGTTTTGCCCCCTTTTCCAAGGGAAATTTGCCTCTCGCCAATGCTAAAAGCTATCAGCTATACGTTAGTAGGGAAGGGGAAAGCGTCCGCACAGTTCGAGGGCAATTGCCTTGGCTTGGGCGATGCGGCTGGGGTCGGTCGGCCCGCCCAGTACGAGGTCAATGGCTTCGGCAATCCGCACCATTTCCGGCTCGCGCATCCCACGGCTGGTGACCGCCGGGCTGCCCAAACGCACACCGCTGGCCTGGAAGGGGCTGCGGGTTTCGCCGGGAATGGTGTTCTTATTGGTGGTAATGTTCGCTTCGTCGAGCGCCTGCTGGGCCTGTTTGCCGGTGAGGTCCGGGTGGCTGTGGCGCAGGTCAATCAACAGCAGGTGGTTGTCCGTCCCGCCGGAGGAGAGCTTGTACCCGCGCTGCAAAAAGGCTTGGGCCATGGCGGCAGCGTTGCGCCTTACTTGGATGCTGTACTCCTTGAACTCCGGTTTGGCCGCCTCGCGGAAGCAAATAGCCTTGCCCGCGATGATGTGCATCAACGGGCCGCCCTGCCCGCCGGGGAACACCGCCGAGTCAATTCTCTTGGCGAAAGGTTCCTTGCACAAAATCAGGCCGCCGCGCGGCCCGCGCAGGGTCTTGTGCGTGGTGGTGGTGACAAAGTCCGCGTGCGGAAAGGGATTCGGGTGCTCGCCGGTCGCGACGAGGCCGGCGATATGCGCGATGTCCGCCAGCATCAGCGCGCCGATGCCGCGGGCGATTTCGCCCATTCGTTTGAAGTCAATAATGCGCGGGTAGGCGGATGCGCCGACGGTAATCATCTTCGGCTTCTCGCGTTCGGCCTGCCGGGCGAGGTCGTCGTAATCAATGCGCCCGTCCTGCGGGGACACGCCGTAGTGCGCGATTTTGTAGAGCTTGCCGGAAAAGTTCGCCGCATTGCCATGGGTCAGGTGGCCGCCGTCGCTCAGGTTCATCGTCAGCAGCTTGTCCCCCGGTTCGAGGACTGAAGTATAAACCGCGAAATTCGCCTGGCTGCCGGAGTGGGGCTGCACGTTGGCATGGTCGGCGCCGAACAGCGCCTTGGCGCGGTCAATGGCCAGTTGCTCGATGATATCCACGTACTGGCAGCCGCCGTACCAGCGTTTGCCGGGATAGCCCTCGGCATACTTGTTCGTCAACACGCTCCCGGCGGCTTCGAGGATGGCCGGCAGGGTGAAGTTTTCCGACGCAATCAACTCGAGGTGCGACTGCTGGCGCGCTTTTTCCTGCTCAATCGCGGCAAAGATTTCCGGATCAAGCTCGGCCAGCGACTCGGCGGGAAGGATGGACGGAGCGGTAATCATGCAAGTGAAAAAGTATTGTAAAGCTTGTCTCTAATTAAAAGCCTAATCCCACGCAAGCGGCAAACCTGCGGGGGACTCTGATGGGTGGGCCATTTGATTTCTGCTAATAAAGTTCCTCCTTCTCCTCCTGCGCAATTTTCTCCACCCGGCGTTCGTGGCGGCCGCCTTCGAAGGGTGTGTTAAGGAAAATCAGCGTCATCTTTTGCGCCATGTAAGGGGTGATGTATTTTTGGCCGAAGCAGATGATGTTGGCGTCGTTGTGGCGGCGGCAGAATTCCGCGCCGTCCTCATTGTGGCAGAGGGCCGCGCGCACTTTATGAATTTTATTCGCCGCGATGGAAATGCCGATGCCCGTGCTGCACACTAACACACCGCGCTCGGCGACCCCGCCGGCCACGTCGTTCCCAACCGCCACCGCAAAGTCCGGGTAGTCCACCGAGTCATGCCCGTGGGTGCCGCGGTCCAGGACTTCGTGCCCGGCGGCGCGCAAGGCTTGGACCAAGCTGTCTTTCAAATCCACTCCTGCATGGTCGGCGCCGAGGCTGATTTTCATGTGTTTAGTCTATAAAACATACCGACGATGGCAAAAAAAA
The DNA here is from genome assembly GCA_964499725.1 of uncultured Opitutales bacterium. Taxonomy (GTDB): domain Bacteria; phylum Verrucomicrobiota; class Verrucomicrobiia; order Opitutales; family JABDGR01; genus JABDGR01. The sequence goes on along the minus strand of CAZCMU010000097.1, from coordinate 4,058 downwards.
TTACCCGCATCATTTCGCCTTGCCGGGGTACTCGCGCCGCAAGAAGGCCAGAATGGAAGGAAAGGCCTCGACCATCGCGTCCCGGCAGGCTTCATAGGCGTCGCGGTTAAACCCGTAGGGGTCGGAGATTTCCTTCTCCACGTTTGCCGGCAGGAATTCGCGCATGAGGTAAATATGTCGCGTCGAAGGGTTGAACTGGGTCGCCAGCATCACGCGATGGAGGGAGGTCATGCAAAAAATGGCGAACGACTGGTCTATCAGCTCCTGGGTGAGCGGGCGGCTGACGTGGTTGCGCAGGTCAACCCCCACGCTCTCGAGCACCCGCAGGGTGTTGGCCGAGGCCGGATCGCCCCCGTAGGCCGCTATCCCCGCGGACATCGTTTTGAGCGAACGCAACGGCTCGGCTTCCGCCTGCAACGCGTGGCGAAGCAGCCCTTCGGCCATCGGGCTGCGGCACACGTTGGCCGTGCACACAAAGGTGATTACATTCCGCGCGGACATCCGGATACTAATGGCGCTTTCGCTGAAAGGTTTTAACGTTGGGCGGTGGTGGACCGGGCCGGAGCGGCCGGGGCAGTAGACGATGGCAAGCGGTTGAGCACTTGTAAAGCGGCAACCACATCCACCGCGCGCTGCAACACCGGATCGGAGATTTCCTCGACGGGAACGGATTGTGGGATGGGGGCAGACGCCGCGGTGGCGGGTTTGGCGGGGGCGCTGGCCGTCGTCGTGGTCGCATCGTGCTGCAAAAGCGTTTTAATGTCGCCGCCGCGTTCGACAAAGTAATACGCGTCGTAACTCTGTTCCGGTGTCACCTCCACCGGAAAGCGCGGTTTGACGCCGAGGCCGACCAGCGAGCCGGAGGCCGGCAGCAGCTCGCCATCAATAATATAATAGCCGGGATGGCCTTCCATCGCTTTGTAATGGGCGGGCTGCCCGGCCGTGGGTGTCCCGACCAACAGCACCCCGTCCTTTTCTTGAAACGCGGCGAGCCAGGCTTCCACGGGACCGGAAGTCAGGCCATTGACCAGGACGAGCACCACTGGCGCGGGCCTGGTGTCCTTCGGGTCATGCGCGGGCAATTTACCAGGTTCAAAAATTGCTTCACCTTCGCTATGAATCGCGGCGTGCTCCAGCCCGGCCTGGCTCAGCACCCCGGCCAGGCCCGCGGCGTCGTTCGCGTCCGTCCGCAGAAAGCGCAGGTCGAGGATCAGCGCAGGTTTGTCGTTCAACAGTTTGGTGATTTGGGGCAGCGCCACACCCAGGTCGTACACCCGCAGGTAGTCGAGGTTGCGCGGCAAACTATCATAGTGCATCGGCGCGCGGCCCTTGTCGTGTTCGTCAAGTGACTGCGGGGCTTCGTGTAAAATCCGGCCCGGATAGAGCGAGGCCAGCCCGGCCAGCTCGATTTCCCCGGCGGGCAGTTTGTCCACATCCGGAAACAGCGTCGGGTCAACCCCCGGTGGGAGCGCCAGCAAGGCCGTCGCGAGTAACAAGGCTGGAAACATAATGAGGTAAACGGCAAATCTCGCAGAATTCGTGGTGGTTTGTAAACGCTATTTGAAACCAGCCGCGCCAAACTTGTTCCTCAGCCTATTCACGGGCGAGCTGGCGCGCGCCGATGTCCCGCCGGTAATGCGCCCCGGCAAAATGGATTTTTTCGCACGTTTCGTATGCTGCGGCCAGCGCCTCGCGCAACGTCGGCGCCGTGGCCACCACGCTCAGCACGCGCCCGCCGCTCGTCACGAGCGCCGCTTCGGCGGTGCTTTTGGTGCCGGCGTGGAGAATGTCCACCCCGGCGGGCAAACTCGCTGCCGGAGGCAGGGTGATGGCGTCGCCGAGGCGCGGGCTGGCCGGATAATTATAGGCGGCCAGAACAACCGTCGCGGCGAAATGGGGCTTGATGCGGCACGCCCCGGGGTCGAGCACCCCGTTGGCGCAGTCCCATAAAATTTTAATCGGGTCGGTTTCGAGCAGTGGCAGCAGCACCTGGCACTCCGGGTCGCCGAAGCGGACATTGAACTCCACCACCGACGGTCCGGCGGGCGTGAGCATCAGCCCGATGTAAAGCACGCCGCGGTAGTCCAGCCCTTCGCGCGTGAAAGCGGCCAGGGTGGGGCGGATGATTTCCGTTTCGATGCGCGCGAGCAGCGGGGCGTCCACAATCGCCGCCGGCGCATAGGCCCCCATGCCTCCGGTATTGCCGCCGGTGTCGCCATCGCCCACGCGCTTGTGGTCCTGGCTCGGCGGCAGCACCAGGTATTTCTCGCCGCAGACCACCAGCATCATGGACGCCTCCTCACCCGGCAAAAAGTCCTCAATCAAAACCTCCTCGCCGCTCGCGCCAAAAACCTTGTCGTCCAGCGAAGCGCGAATGGCGGCCTCGGCCTCGGTGCGCGTCGCGGCGACGGTCACGCCTTTGCCCGCGGCCAGCCCGCTGGCTTTGATGACGGTGGGTAGCGATTTTTTCGCGACATAGGCGACGGCGGTTTTCGACGACGTAAACGTTTCTCCGTAGGCGGTGGGAATTTTATTTCGCAGGAGAAAATTCTTCGTGTAAACTTTGCTCGCTTCGAGCTGCGCGCCCGCGCGCTTCGGGCCAAAGGCGGGGATTTTTTTGGCGGCCAGCTCATCCACCAGGCCGAGACTCAACGGAACTTCCGGCCCGACGATGACGAAGTCCACTTTTTCTTTTTTCGCGAGCGCGACGAGCCCTGGCACGTCATCGGCCTTGACGGTGAAGCACGGAGCGTCATCGGCGATGCCCGCATTGCCCGGGGCGGCAATAACCTCGCGGACAAGGGGACTGCGGCGGGCGGCCTTGACCAGGGCGTGCTCCCGCGCGCCGGAACCGACGATGAGGACTTTGAACGGAGCAGAGGGCAGGGCCATGAAGCGGACAGATTAGAACAGAACAATCAGCCCCAGCAAGTCTGCGCCCCAACAAAAAAACAACCAACTACTTCTTTGCCCGCTTCTTCCCCCACTCCGCAATCATCTTCAGGGCTTTGGCGACGCGGGCTTGCTGCGTCTCGGGTTTCTTCGTGGAGGCAATCCAGGTATTGTATTCGCGCTGGTGGGATGGCGGCATGGAGGAGTAAATTTTTTGCAGTCCGGGCTTGGTGGCCAGGGCCAAAGCAAGGGCGTCCATCCGCCGGCCAACAATTTGGACAGGCGCGGGGGCTGACAGTTTGACAGGAGACTTTTTCAAACAAATTTACTTCCCCGGCGCGCGGCGGGCCTGGATGAACCGCGTGGCCGGCGAGCGGTTGGGCTTGATCTTTTGATTGGCGTTGCCGGAATAGTTGCGCCAGCCCTTCATCGGCGGGGGCATGGGCCGGGCGGCGGGTTTCGCCACTTCCACGGGTTTAGGCGCGATGGAAGGCTGATCCGCAGGCTCTGCAGGAGGCGTGGGCTGGTCGGAAGGCGTGGTCATAATAGGCTGACGGTAGCGGATCGGAGGGGTATTAACAAGCACAGAGCGGGACTGGGACGGGAAATGCCCACACCAGAGCACCGCACTTAACGATGGACGAGGCCGGCGTTTTGGCACTATTAAAAACACCCGTGAGCAAAATCGCCATCGCCTCCGACCATGCCGGCTTTAACCTCAAACAAGCCCTCATCGCGCATTTGCAAGCCAAGGGTTATGCGGTCGTTGATTTTGGCACGAATAGCACGGAGCCCGTGGACTATCCGGATTTTATCCGTCCGGGCGCGGAAAGCGTCGCGGCGGGAAAATGCGACCTGGGCATCGTGCTCGGCGGCAGCGGCAACGGCGAGGCCATCGTGGCCAACAAAGTGCGCGGTATTCGCTGCGCCGTGTGCTGGAATGAAAAAAGCGCGCAATTGGCCAAGCAGCACAACAACGCCAATGTCATTTCCCTCGGCGAGCGGATGGTCAGCGTGGAGGAGGCGTGCAAAATTGTGGATGCCTGGCTGGGCGCGACGTTTGAAGGCGGGCGGCACCTGCGCCGAATTGAAAAAATTGAAGGCTGACGTTGAGCTAATTGGTCCAACGCCACGAAAATAAGCCAAGGCCCCGGCAACTTACGGCT
>CAZCMU010000096.1:0-10204 GCA_964499725.1 uncultured Opitutales bacterium | reverse complement strand
GCCGATGATGGCCCGGCCCGCGGGATCTTTGCGGATGTTGTATTTCTTCTCCACGATGGGCAAAATTTCCTTGCTCAAAAATTGATAATACGTGTCGGAGACCGTGTCATATTCGATGCTGCGGTTCTGCTTTGCGGGCCGGCCCGTCTCCCCCAGCGTTGTGCTGCCGGAATCAATAAACACCGAAATGATCACCGGCAGCTCCTTGCGCGCGGTCAGGTTGTCAATCACGGTTGGCACGCGATATTCCGGCGTGATGCCCATGGTGCGGTCGGCCACGCGCCCCGCGTATTGCATCACGCCGTCCTGCACCACCATCAGGCACGCCGGCGTTTTCGGGTCATATTGCGCAGGCGCATAGATCCACATCCGGCGCATGACCCCGGGGTAAACTTCACTCGTGAGGACGTATTTATCCATCGTCCCCTGCGGCACGCCGTCGTGCACTTCCGAGTCCGGCCCAAAACCATATTTGCCAATCTGGTTTGGATCGAGCGATGGCATCCAAATCGCTCCTTTGGCCGGGACTTCAATATGGTTGGTCGCGGCGGTCAAGGGCCCCGGGTTCGCTCCCCGGCCTCCGCGCCCGCGTGGGGCAGCGGCGGCGCTGGCGGCTGGCGCAGCCTCTGCGGGAGTGGCAGCGGGCGCAGGGGTTGTTGGTGTGCTTGCGTCGGGGGCGGCTGTCGCGTCAGCGGCCCAGCCGGACAACGGCGCGAGCAAAACTGCGAAAAGAGACAGGGTCAAAGAGAGGGTTTTCATGGGGTAGGGGTGCTTCTATTCATGGATAGTTTGGTCAGCATGGCAAGTCCAAGCTCAGGCAAAAACGATTTCCACGGTTGCGCTAATTGAAGAGGCTGAGGTTGATGGATTCCGCGATGAGTTTGTAGCCGGCGGAGTTGGGGTGGACGTAGTCACGCGTCAAGTCCGGCCGAATGCTTAACGGATTCGCGGAGTCCTGGACGACGTGTTCAAAGTCAAGAACCGCATCGAATTCTCCAGAGGTGCGAATCCACTGGTTGACCGCCGCGCGGGTGGCTTCGTTGGCTGGAGTGTATTTGCGGGAATTCAAAATCGGTAGCAGCGTGGCCCCGTAAATTTTAATTTTTTTCGCGTGCGCTTGGGCGATCATTTGGCGATAGGCCGCGATAATCTGATCCGGCGGGGCCAATTCGTAACTGATGTCATTAATGCCTTCGAGCACGATGATATGGGTTACGTTGGCGCGGCTCAGGGCCTCCGCTGCGAAACGATGCAGTCCGGAAGGGCCGGCCGCGTCGGCCGAAACCACCCGGTTCGATCCGATGCCGAGGTTGACAACCGAATAAAGATTCGCTCCGTGGTTGGCGAGGCGTTGTGCGAGCACATCCGGCCAAGAGGTGTTGGTATCAACATCGGAGTTCGCGCCGTCCGTGATGGAATCGCCGAAGGCGACAATTACCTTGGTGCTGGTCGGCGCGAGGACCTGCAAGTCGGACACAAAGAAAAGTGAATTCGTCGTCGCCGGGTTGCTGGTCGGCCGTGGCATACTGGCGGCGCTGGTAAAATCTCCCGGCGCGGAGAGATAGGCGGGTTTGAGCCCCAGCAGGTGAAAGCCCGTCGGCTTGAGGCGCGATGGGAGGTAAACACTCACGGAGACATCCGCGAGCTGCGGGATGCTGATGGCCGCGGGGTCGCTCCATATTTCCGCGCCCGGGGCCAGCGTCACGGAGGGCGCTCCGGCAAAAGTCAGCATCTGGTCGGTTGCCGGATTAATGGCGTCACCATTAGTCCGCAGGGCAATATGCGCCGCGCCGATTTCCAGCGGCTCCGAGCCGTATTGGTTGGTGAATTTAATTCGCGCCTTTGCTCCGGCAATTTTGGCTAAAAAATTCAAGCGCACGGTTTGGTGGTCAAACGTTGGCACTCCCGCCGGTTGGGCATTGTTTATCGTCGTCGGCAGGTAGCTCACACCCCACGCATCTATCCATTGAGCCGCGGACGATGGCCCCGGGCTGGTGCAGCCGGTCAAGGCCAGCCAAACCAAGGCGGTAATTAAAAGTGTGCGGCGGAAAATAACGCGATGGGCGGGGTGGGGCGGCATAAGCGGACGTTTCTTACTGAGGGAGGGGTGGGCCTCTTTACTAAAAAGTGGCGGCAATTAAAACGAACCTTTTCTGAATCTCTATCAATTCGCCCGGGCTTTGCGATAATGATTGCGGCAGGCAACGCCTGCTTCGGCATTGCCTTGGCTAATATTCTTTTTAGCTTATAGGCATGCCCCTGGTCTTCGTAAGACGTTTTGTGTGTTTGTCGGCCTGGCTTTTTCTCGGCGCGCTTAATGTAACTACATTATTTGCCGCCGAAGTGCCCAACTCGGCCAGCCAGCCGGAATCCATTCGCCTCTTGCCCGACGGTGCGCCGGGCTCGGGTAGGGAACCGGCACTTGTGCCTTTCTTGCCTCAGTCAGCCCAAAACACTGGCGCCGGAGTTTTGCTGATTCTTTCCAAACCCGCTTCCATTTTTGACCAGTCCGCCGACCGTGAGGGTGCGCCCATGGCCCGCTGGCTCAATGACCACGGCCTGGCGGCGTTTGTCCTCGTTTATAATGGTGCGCCGGGTTTTTCCACAGACGATGAGACGCACGACGTCAATCTCGCCCTCCAATATCTCCACGCCCATGCCGCCGCTTTTCACCTCTCCGCCAGTCGCATAGGGGTGCTGGGTTTTGGGCCGGGAGCGGCCGTTGCCGCCAACGCCGCATTCGCTCATCCGCCGGAAGCCAATTCTGCATCAACCGACTTTGTCTCCCGCGCTTCCAACCATCCGGATTTTCTGGCCTTGATTGATGGAGCCAGTTTGCCCGCCGCCCCGGCCGCTTTTCCGCCGCCGACTTTTCTGGTCGGTTCCACCAATGCGTCGGACAATCTTTCGGACATGATTGACCTTTGGAACTACCTGCGCAGCCCGCAACTACGCGTTCCGGTCGAGGCGCATTTCTTTCCCAAGGCGGACATTGGTGCGGGCCTTGCCCAAGGGGACGAGTCCCTGGGCGCGTGGCCGGAATTGTTCTACAATTGGGTTCGCGCCTACGGCTTTCTCACCGACCAGCCCCGCGTGGCTATCCACGGCTCGGTGTCGCTCGATGGCCGGCCACTGCCCTTCGGCTATTTAATTCTTACTCCGCTCGACGCTATCGGCGCGGGTCCCATCATCGCCCATGTTTTTAATTCCACCGCCGGCGTCCCGATTGGCACCTTCTCTATTCCCGCCAAACTCGGCCCCGTGCCCGGTCGTTACCGCGTGGATGTGCGCCAGAACGCCAACCGCTGGCTGAGCAATGCCTTTAGCTCCGACCTCATTCGCGACCCCGCCTTCGGCCATGCGCGCATCCTTTCCCCGAGCATTGACGATCAGCATTCCTATACCAAGATTCATCCCGGTGATAAGGACGATCTTACGGTCGTCATCAACCCCGAGGGCAACCCGGATTTCAATGTCGCGGTGTTCAGCCAATAACGCGCCCATGCCCTATTTCCAAAAACTCCCCTTTTTCACCATTGTTGCGCTCGGATTTTTTCTCGCACCCGCTGGCAATGCTTTCGCGCAAGGCCGCGCCAATCCCGCCAATGCCGAGGCGCAAGCCATTTACGCCGAGCAGCTCAAGCACACGCCCAACCCCGTGCCCGGCATTCCCGAGCCCGTGCTACTCTGGCCCCAGGGCGCGCCCGGCGCAGTGCCCGACGCCTCCGGCAACTTTACGGACGAGGACAAACCCGCGCTCTATTGCTTTCCTGCGCCCGCAGACAAAAATACCGGCGCCGCGTTTCTCATTCTGCCCGGCGGTGCCTTCACCAACCGTGTGGCCGACCACGAAGGCGTGCAGATCGCCCGGTTCCTCAACGCCCACGGCATCGGCGGCTTCGTTCTACGCTACCGCATTCAGCCCAATTACCGGAATAACATTTCCGTCCTCGATGCCAACCGCGCGATGCGCTACCTCCGCGCCCACGCGGTGGATTTTAAAATTTCCCCCGACCGCGTCGGCGCCATCGGTTTTTCCGCCGGCGCGGAATTGGAGGGCGACGCCTTTTTCAACGGCGTCATTCCCGGCGATCCCGCCGCCGCCGACCCGCTCGACCATTTTTCCACGCGGCCCAATTTCATCGCCTTGATTTACGGCGGGCGCACCCCGCGCGACCCCGCCAGCGCGCCGCCCACCTTTATGTTCAACACCATCGAGGACGGCAGCCATCTCAATGCCGAGGTCAACGCCTGGAACGCCCTTCGCGCCGCCGGCGTGCCCACGGAAGTTCATTTCTACAATTACGGTGAACACGGCACCAGCATGTCCCCCGGCGACCCACTCCTCGGCGAATGGCCGGAGCTGATGATTAATTGGTTAAAGACGGGGGGATTTTTGAGCGATAAATAGACCGCCTCAATTTTGACCACAGTAAAACAAACAGCAGAGTAGGCCCATCCCACTCCCCTTAATCCTACACCCCATCCGGCCAGTTCGCACCCTGCTCAATCCATAGTTTGATCGTGGCAATGTCGCCGTCATCCGGCTGGTCTTGGGAAATCGGCGGCATGTGGTCGCTGGCGCCCATGGATTTCGTCATCGCCTTAAACAAATAACTGTCGTCCGGGGCTCCGATGACGATTTGTTTCATCACCTGGTCCTTTTGGTCAATGTGGAATCCCGCGCGGCTCTGCCCATTGCCGTGGCACTGGTAGCAATACGCCGCAAAAATCGGCTTCACCTGCTTCACGTAATCCACCTTGGCGACGACGGGCGCGGGGGTGGGCGCACTTGGGCCGGTGGCGCAGGCGCCAAAAACCAGGGCGGAAAATCCTGCAACAAGGAGAACGTAATGGGGTTTCATGAAGGGATGCTCGCATGGTTTCATACAAACCCTGCTGATTCTGGCAAGTCTGGAAAAGCGGAGGTGGTTTTTTCGCCTTTTTCGGGGTGCCGGGTCATTGGTCGGACGGCACTCCAGCGAAAAAATCAGCTTATTCTTGCTTGTCAGTGTCTAAAACGAGCGTTTAGACTACGCACTAAGTTTTTATATGCCCAACCCCGGTAAACCCCACCTGGCGGCAAGAAAATCGGTCGGCCTTTCCCCACGACCCTTTTCCAGGCTGTGCCTTGCCTTGGTGATCATCGGCGCCAGCGTTCCCGGCTGCTCCTCGCCCAATCCCACCGCCGCCACTCCGGCTAACGCCAAACCAGCCTCGACTGCGACCGCTCCGACTTTTGCGGGTTTCCAGCACACCCTGCAGCCCTTTTTGGCCGAGCATTGTTATGAATGCCATGGCCCCAAGGATACCGAGGGCGGCGTGCGTTTAGACATTTTCACTAGTGACGACTCTCTGGCCAAGGGCATGCCCACGCTGGAAAAGGCGATGAAAATGCTCACCGCCCGGAAAATGCCGCCCAAAGACGAACCGCGGCCCACCGAAGATGAGTACCTCTCGGCCACCAACTGGATTAACGCTTACTCCAGCAAGTTCTACTTGAGCGGGCCCATTGACCCTGGCCGCGTCACGCTCCACCGCCTCAACCGCGCCGAGTATAACAACACCATTCACGACCTGCTCGCCATTGACTTTAATCCCGCCGATGCCTTTCCAGTGGACGACGCCGGCTATGGTTTTGACAACAATGGCGACGTGCTCTCCATCGCGCCGGTTTTGTTGGAGAAATACATCACGGCCGCTTCGCTCTCCCTTAAAAAAGCAGTAAATGCCGACCCCGTGCTGCCGCCGCCGGTGCAACACTGGGTCGCTGCGACGGCCGAGGGCGATTTCCCCAAAAGCGACCCCAAGGCGGTCGTCAGCTCCCGCAATGGCAGCGGCGGTCGCGCCCTGCCCGACCCCGTGGGCCGCGTCTTCAATTACTACAGCAACATTTACGCCGACTATAATTTCCCGGTCGAAGGTGATTACGTGTTGAGTTTCCGCGGCTACGGCACCCAAGGGGCAGACGGTCCGGCCAAAGTTGCTTTCTACCTGGATGAGCAGCAAATCGGCAAAACTCCATTTTCGGTCAATACTGCGTCAAACAACGCCCGCGTCTTTGCCACCCCGCTGTTTCACGCCACCGCCGGCAAGCACCGCATCTATCTTTCTTTCCGCAGTAATACCACCTACCAGGATTACCTTGCGGCTCTCGATCGCGCCAAGGCGGACGCCGCCGCTGTCGCTGCTACCGCCGCCGCGCAAGCTGCGTCTCCGACGGTCGCCGCTAATAATAATCCGGCGCCTGCCGACACCAAAGTAGCGGAGGCTGGCGCGCCTGCGGCGCAAGCCGCGGCTCCGGTTCCTGCCGCCCCTGTGGTCATCGCGGCAAACAATTCGGCCCCGGTACAGGTTAAGGCTGCGGATACTGCCGCTCCGGCGGCTCAAGTTGCTGCGGCAGCGCCCACTACCACACCTGCCCCTACCATAGCCCCAAGCATCGCCGCCTCCACCCCCATTGCCGCAAATAATCCCGCCCCCGCCAGCGCTCTGGGCACGGGTGCTGCCGCGCTCCTCGCCGCCAATAATCCCGCTGCCGCTGACAATGGCCTGCGCGGCGCGGCCCCGGCCGCAGCTGCCGGCACTGCCGGAGCCCGTGGTGCTCGCGGCGGTCGCCCGCCCCCGCCAAAATCAATTACCGGCAATGCCTCGCTCGCCGTCGTCTTTTTTGAACTCGAAGGGCCGGAGGCCCCCACGCCGGACCGTTTGCCCGAAAGTTACCATCGCGTCATGGTTGCCCAGCCTTCCCCGTCTCTCACCAAGGCGCAGGCTGCGGAAAAAATCATTCGCACTTTCACTACCCGCGCTTTCCGCCGCCCCGTTACCGATGACGAAGTGAATTCGCTGATGGGCCTCTGGCGTTCCGTGGACAAAACCGACCGTCCCCTCGAAAACTCCATGGTGGTCGTGTTGCAGGCGGTGCTGGCCTCACCCAATTTCCTCTTCCGCGTCGAGGCTGACCCCCAGCCAAGGGAAAAGGGCAACGTGCACACGCTCAACGATTACGAACTCGCGTCCCGCCTCTCCTATTTCCTCTGGAGCAGCATGCCAGACGACGAATTATTCGCCCTTGCTGCCAAGGGCAAATTGCGCGCCAACCTCGACGCCCAGGTTGACCGCATGCTCAAAAGCCCCAAGGCCCAGGCACTCGTGTCCAACTTTGCCGGCCAGTGGCTGCGCCTGCGCCAGGTCGAAAACGTCAGCCCCGACCCCCACCTTTACCCCGCGTTTGATCCCGAACTGCGCGAGTCCATGCTGAAGGAGACCCAGATGTTCTTCTCCAGCATCAAGGATGAAGACCGCAGCATTTTCGATTTCATCAACGCGAATTACAGTTTCGTCAACGGTCGCCTGGCCAAGTTTTATGGGATTGATGGCATCACCGGCGATGACTTTCAGCGCGTCACTTTCCCGAAAGACTCCCCGCGCGGCGGCCTCATCACCCAGGCCAGCGTCCTGACTCTCACTTCGTATAACAATCGCACGTCCCCGGTGCAGCGCGGCAAATGGGTGCTCGAAAACCTCCTCGATTCCGCACCTCCGCCGCCCCCGCCCAATGTCCCCGTTCTCGATTCAGAGAAGCAACTCACCGGCACCCTCCGCCAGCAGATGGAGCAGCACCGCGCCAACCCCACCTGCGCCGCCTGCCACGAACGCATGGACGCCATCGGCTTCAGCCTCGAGAACTTTGACGCCATTGGCAACTGGCGCACCACCGACGCTCAAAACGTAGCCATCGACGCCTCGGGCTCCCTCCCCGACGGTACCACCTTCAATGGCGCCCGCCAGCTCAAGCAGATTCTGATGTTGCAAAAAGACCAGTTTTGTCATTGTCTGGCAGACAAATTGCTGATCTACGCCCTCGGGCGCGGGACCGAACCCTCCGACAAGCGCACGATTGACAATATCGTCAAGGAGACGAACAAGAACGGCGATAAATTTTCTGCCATTATCAAAGCCGTCGTTCATACTGATGCCTTTCAAAAACGCCGCGGGCCTTCCACCGCCGACCTGGCCCAATCCACCAACCCTAAAGCAGGAGATAACTCATGAACCACAACCCCCTCTCCCGTCGTGCTGTTTTGCGCGGCCTCGGCACCGCTATGGCGCTGCCGTTTTTTGAGTCCCTCCTGCCCAGCCGTGCTTTTGGCGCCAGCCTCACCACTGACGCCGTGGCCGCCGCTGCCGCCGGCCCCCGCCGCATCGCCTGGCTCTACGTCCCCAACGGCATTGACATGCAGAATTGGACCCCCGCCACTTTTGGCACCGATTATGCGATGACGCCCACCCTCAGCAACATCGCCCCTTTCCGCGACAAGACGCTCGTCATCAGCAACCTTGTTTGCGACAAAGCCAACCAGAATGGCGACGGCCCTGGCGACCACGCCCGTGCCCAGGCCGCCTACCTTACCGGCGTCCAGCCCCGCAAGTCCGAGGCCCTTCTTCATGTTGGCCAGTCCGCCGACCAGGCCGCCGCCGAGCGCATTGGCCACCTCACCAAGTTTCCCTCCCTCGAAATCGGCCTCGAGGAAGGCAGGCAAATCGGCTCCTGCGACAACGGCTATTCCTGCGCCTATTCGCACAACCTCTCCTGGCACAATGACAAGACCCCCATGATCAAGGACTGCAATCCCCAGTCCGTGTTCGACCGCCTCTTTTCCAATAGTGACCCCCGTGAAACCGCCGAGGCCCGCGCCCAACGCGAAGCCGACAGCAAAAGCGTGCTCGACTACGTCCTCAACGACGCCAATCGCGTCAATAAACGCCTCGTTGCCTCCGACAAGGACAAGCTTGACGAGTATTTGACCGCCGTGCGCGAAATTGAACTCCGTGTCGCTCGCGCAGCTAGCGAGCCACCGCCCAAGCTCCCCGCTGGCGCTGTCCGTCCCGGAGATTACGTCGCTGGCACCGTCAAAGTCGGCAACGACACCACCATTTCGAATTATCCTGAGCATGCCAAACTCATGCTCGACATGATGGTCCTCGCCTTTCAGGCCGACCTCACCCGCGTGGTTACCATGCCCTTTGCCGACGAAGGCAGCAACCAGCAGTACCCCTGGTGCGATGCCGACGTCCCCCACCACGGCACCTCCCATCATGGCGGCGATAAAGCCAAAATGGCCCTCCTCCAGAAAATCAATGCCTTCCACCTCCAGCAGGCTGCCTACCTCTTCAAGAAACTCGATTCCATTCAGGAAGGCAACGGCTCCATCCTCGACAATTCCATCATCGCCTACGGCGGCGGTATTAGCGACGGCAACCGCCACAACCACGACGTGCTGCCCCTCATTCTCGTTGGCAAAGGCGGCGGCACGGTCAACACCGGCCGCCACATGGACGCCAAGAACGTGCCCATCAATAATCTCTGGCTCTCCATGCTCGACCACGTTGGCGCCTCTGACGACAAAATCGGCGACAGCACCGGCAAGCTCAAGCTCACCTAGAACTTTTCAATGTGCATGGCTATTGGCTCGCGATAGCGCGGCGGCGGCTTCTACTTGTCACTCATGCTTGCATGATTGATGTCGAGTTGCTCGTGATGGAGTTGCGGGGATTGTGGACGCCGATGGTGGATGCCAAGAGGGTGGGTGATTGGCCTCGTCTGCAGCCCCGTATACATCATCATTAACTTCTGTCCGCACGTCGCGAGCATTCGCAAAAGCCTTTGCATGAAACACCCCTGGCTTGCCCTTTTGCTGTTGTTGCTCGCCAACGCGCTTTTCGCCGCCGAACCGCTGCGGCAGGACATCAACATTAATCGCGAGTGGAAATTCATGCTGGGTGATTATCCGGGAGCGGAAGCGCCGAAATATGACGATTCCACCTGGGAGTCCATCGGCCTGCCGCACTCCTTCAGCACGCCTTACTTCCAGGGCAAGGATTTTTACGTCGGCTATGGCTGGTATCGCAAGCATTTCGACATAAAACCGGAGTGGGCCGGCAAACGCGTCTCGCTGGAATTCGCCGGCGCTTTTCAGGATGCGCAAGTTTTTGTCAACGGAAAGCTCATCGGCGAGCACAAGGGTGGTTACACAGGTTTTTCCCTGGAAATCACCTCGGCGATCCATCCTGGTGACAATCTGCTGGCGGTGCGGCTGAACAATAACTGGAACGCGCAAATTGAGCCTCGGGCGGGCGATTTTAATTTCATCGGGGGGATTTATCGCGACGTTGATCTGCTCGTGACCGACCCGCTCCACGT
>CAZCMU010000095.1:9143-10344 GCA_964499725.1 uncultured Opitutales bacterium | reverse complement strand
ACCACGGCATGGGTACAGGCTTTCGCAGGTGTCATTGCAACCGATGGAAGTGGGCATTATTGGCTTGGCACCGGAGGAGCCGGAACACTAGCCAGTGGAGCAACAGCAATATTTACGGTCAACGGAGGCTTTTGCGCGAAAGCAGCAGACGGTGCTCACCTAATGACCAACTCAGCCGCGACCTGGGATGATGTGCTACATATCCAACGCACAACTACAAGTGATACGTACATGGGCACTGGAAGTGCGATCGATTTTCGCTGGAATCCAAATCTTGATTCCTCAATACAAATAGGTGGTGTAAGCATCGCGAATAAAATTGCGGGAGCAGTTGGTTGCGAAAATTCCGGAAGTTACCCTGTTGAATATGGAACTTACCTCAGCGGTTCGCCGCCCTTCGACCCTACTACTTTGGCGCAACCAACAGCTGGTGTAGGCCGCGTTTCACTTGTGCAAGAAGGCATTTTCAATAGCGGTTACAAATATCGACAGGTAATTCATGGCGCTTCGGATTGGTCAATCCAAATCCAAGACCCTAACCAGACAGTGATGGCACAATTTTTACCACCATCAAATTTTGGGGCTACAGAATTTCGAATTATCGGTACAAGTGCATATTCCGGTGGAAGTGCCGGTAGTGGCTCAGCTGCCCAATTCAGTGCCAAAAGCAGTGATGGCGATTATGCCGTGTTAGGCTCTTACAATTCTGCTTACAGCTACCATATTTATCCAGCAAGCGGGAGTGCCATCTTTGCGACAGGCTCAGGCGGTTTAGTAGTCATGGCATCAAATGCTGCAGGCGTTATCCGCTTTGCAACTGGGGGCGATAACACTGGAAATGAACGACTCCGCATAGATGCCTCGGGCAATCTCCTCTTTAGCAATGCGGTGACGAGTGCGCCGAGTGTGACGCTGGCGAGCGGGCAGTACCAAATCACCGTTTACGACAACGGTTCCGCGCCGGTGCTGCGCGTGCGCTACAACACCGGGAGCGCCGTCAAGGTTGGCGATTTGACGCTTACCTAAGACTTTTACCCGCCTTCGCTAAAACCATGGAGGGCAGCACCCAATTCCAAAAATTCATTATGCAACTCACCTATCAAAACGTGCTTATTCTTCGCGCGGCGTTGCTGACGCTGGACGGGCTCGACCAACCGGTCGAGGTCCGCGGCCAGCTGCAACTCGTCAAGAAGCCCTTCAC
>CAZCMU010000095.1:0-9043 GCA_964499725.1 uncultured Opitutales bacterium | reverse complement strand
ATCCCACCATGAAATCCCTCCACCACTATCCAACACCTCATTACTCCCAGCCGACGAAGTTGGAATGGGCCATATTTGGCCTGAGCCTGCTCGCAGCCGGGTTGCTGCTCGGGCTGCTGTGCTCCGGCTGTGCGGCTTCCGCACTGCCGGGCGAAACGCGCAGCGAGGCGAAACTCGACACTGCGCAGACCCGGCAGCTCAGTGCCGCGAGCGCCAGCGTGCAGGCGGCCAGCCAGGCCAACGCAGCCAACCCGCCCGGGGCGCCCAAGACGGCCGTGGCGGGTGAACTGGGCGTGGCGAAGGCAAATTTGCCCGCGCCGCAACCGGCCGATGCGAAGGAGGCACTGGCGCGGGTGAACGCCGCACTGACCGGGCAACTCGCCGACGCGCAAAAGGCCTGGAATGCTGCAGTGGCTCGCGGCGATGGGCTCGCGGCGCAGGTGGGTATTTTACAAAAGCAGGTTGTGGCGGAGCGCGCGACCGCGGCGGCGAACGCCAAAAAAGCGACCGACCGGCTCTGCGTCATCGCGGCGCTACTGGTCGGCGGCGGGTTGAGTGTGCTGGCGGCGTTGAGTTTGGCGGCTGGGATGTATTTTACGCTGCCGAAGCTGGAATACGGCGCGGCCGGCCTGGGTCTTGGCGGCGCGGCGGCGTTTTTCACGGCGACGCAGGTGGGAACGGCGTACTTCAACCTCCTCGCGATGGGGGTGTTGATCAGCGGCGTGGCGGCACTGGTTTATACCGTGTGGCATGGTTTTGCGGATGGCAGCACGCTGCAAATTAAGGCGCAGGGATTTGACGCCGTGTTTGGCGCCGTCCGCAACCTGGCGGGCGAAGTGGCCGCGAACACCGAGGCCGGGGCGAGAAAGCTCTGGCAATCGTTGAGCGTGGAACTTGATGCCGCGCACAAAGCGCTGGTGGCCGACTGGCAAAAGTTGGAGAGACTTCTCGGGGGGAAGATTAGCCCTCCCAAAAGCTGATTTTTACCGCGAAGGCGCAAAGAGTTTTCTCCACGAAATTCCACGAACAGCCGGCAAAGAACCAAGCACGAAGCACGAAAGCACTTTCATGCCGCTTTCCCAAATCTGGACCCTCTTGCGCACCAGCGATTCGCTGGAGCAGACACTGGCGGCATGGGGCATTTCTTCGGCGGTGCTTACGCGGCGCACGCAGCGGCCGGATGCGTTGACGCTCAAGCTCGAGGGCGCGGCGTTTGACGAGGCGGAACTGTTTCCATTCTCCTACTCGCCGTCGCCGGTCATCCTTAAGCGCAATGGCGCGGTGTATTTTGTGGGCGTGGCGACACATACACCGCGCATGGGCCGCCCGCAAGCCGAGGGCGTGGGCTATACTTTGGAGGGCCCGTGGTGGTGGCTGGAGCACACGCCCTACGTGCAAGGCTGGACGTTTTTGACCAGCGTGATTTACCGGCAAAGCTGGCAATACTATGGCTGGACGCCGCCGCACGGGCCTGCGCCGCAGCAAAGCCTTATCACCAACCTGATTCTGGGCGTGGACGCAACGGGCCTGCCCATCAAGACGGGCGCGCAAATTACCGACGCGTTGAACGTGGCCATCACCGCGGGCGCGCCGATACAAATTGGCCCGATTGACCCGAACATCGCCATCCCGAGCGAGTCCGCCCGCGACTTGAGCTGTGCGGAGGTTATCCGGCGGATGCTGCGCTGGCACCCGGACTGCGTGGCGTGGTGGGATTACACGACGACGAAAACGGTAAGCGGAGTAACCACGCCGTGCCCAACGATTCACATCCGGCAACGGTCCAATCTCGCGGCGGTGACGTTTTCAGTGGCCGGCGCGCCGGCGAGCGGGCTCGATATCGCGGCGCGGCCGGAACTCGTACCGCCGGTGGTCGTGCTCAACTATGAGCAACTCAACAATCTTAACGACCAGGACCAGCGCACGCTGACGGTGGACAAATACCCGGCGGGCGCGAGCGCGACGCAGCCGGGCGCGGTGGTGATGACGATTAATTTGCAGGGCGAGAAAACAACCTACATGCGGCAATACCTGAAGACCGCTGAAATCAAGATCAACAACCTCACCTGGTGGCAGGAACGCCTGCCATGGCTCAATGACACGAACATCACAAACCTCGACTACGCCGCGAATCCGGGCAACCCGTCCGGTAATATTGACAGTTCCAGTAATGCCGGCACCATCACCGCCATTGCGCCCGATGGCGGCACGGACAGCACCGCAGGCAGCGACGGCACGGACAAGGCGAACGCCTCAGTGCCCGGCGGCGCGACGTTTCCGAACTTTGTCATTGAGGGAGACATCCCGAATTGGATAACCGGCAATGCGCAGATGGTGCTGTGCGCGCTGGCCGTCAACTACGACATGGTGATGGGCAACGACGCGAACGGCAACCCCGTCGTCGAGCAGCACCGCAATGAGACAGTTTTAGTAAAGGTGCTGAGCACCGATTTGAACACCGGTTGGTATAATCAACTGGACGGGGTTTACATCGGAGAGCCGATTCCGACGGGCCTCGCGGAGAATTACTACAACGCACTGACACAACTCCAGTATGAAGGCTCGTGGGAAATCACCGAGCAGGAATGTGGGACAACAGGCGGCCCATACCTAGGCATGGCGCTGAATCTAACGGGTGGCCTTGCGGCGTGGGCGACGATGAACGCGGCGATTTTCGAGACAATGGAAAATTTGGCGACGGGTGTAACGCGACTGCGCTTCGGGCCAGTGGCATATTTGTCGCCGAAGGACTGGATTGCCTGGTACCGCGTGAACCGCTGGCGCGAGATTGGCGACCGGCAGGCGCGCGTCAACGGCTTGCTCACGATTGGCAGCCATCCAGCGGGCGGCTCGGGGAAGCACGACCGCGGCGGCAGCGGCAGCAAGGCGCAACCGCAACTTACCACCTGGGTGGGCGCGCCAGCCGGCGGCAATCCCGGCACTTATAAAATCGTCACCAATCTGGCGCAGGTGGACGGCAGCGCGGCGTCCGCAGTGCCATCGGATTTGGCGGTGTATTTGCGGCCGATTCAAATTTGCGACGATGGAGTGCAACAAACCATCCTCGTGTTATGCAGCCAGCCCTACACGCCACTGGGTGGGTGATTCACCATGAGCACGCCCATCTGGATTAACTCGGGCCCGTGCCCAACGGCGGAGGTGCGCGGCACCCTGCAAACCGGTGCGCCCACCCTGCAGGGCTATTGGGAATTCAACGGGCTCGTCAGTTCGCCGCCAGTTTTATACACGCAGTACACCCTGGTGTTCAGCGGGGCCGTCTACACGCTTACTCCGGACCACATTGTTTCGCCGTATCCCGTAAAACAGACCAGCACCTGGTCGGGCATGACCGGGCCGCAAACGACCGCCACGCCGGACAGCAATGACGCCATCCAAAATCCGGACAACACTGCGGGGCCGACGGACAACGTCCCCTTCACCTTGATGGCGGTGGTGTTGGAAGACGAATCGCAACCCGGCCCAAGCGCAGCGGCGCTGACAAACGGCGAGACGATTGACCCAACGGGCGGCCAGTTTGATCCATTTTTGTTTACGGTGAGTTTTAGCAGTGCGACGGTGATGCAATATACCATTGCGGCCCAGTCCACGCATGGCGCGATGGGTGGCACATCAGGCACCTATGCCGTCACCGCGGGGAGCATCACCGTCACGCTCGTCAACCCCGACACTGAGGCGGCGGCCATCGCGCGGGCGACTTTGAGTGAAATTGACACGGATGGCAGCGACCCAACGAATAATTACGGCTTTGATGGCGGCGTCGCGGGCGGCTTTTATTCGCTGTGGGAAACCCGGCAGGATATTGACGGCAGTACTCCAGCAATTAGTTTTGGCTACCAGACCGGGACCTATCAAATCGAACTGGCGAACCTGCTGGCGGGCATCAATTACACAGTGACAGTGCAATGGGAACAGCGCACTGCAGCCGGCAATGGCAGCGGCGACTCAAGTTTGTATGGCTCAACGTGGGCGGATGCCGATACGGACGTTTTTACTTTGGTCGCGAGCAGTCCGACGCAAACAACGGCTGCGCACGCGGTGCCATTGACGCAAGGCTACCAAAAACGCATCAAGAGCATTTCCATTGCGGGCTCGTGCTCGTGAGGTGGGAACGGGCACCGAACCAACACGAATCACCGCAGTTTTTTTTGTGGGCGCAATTTTGGAAAAAACGCCCCGGTGTGCAGCATGTACTCGCCGTAAGCGGGGCTGGCGGCGGCGAGACGGGCCTCCTCCAAACGCGCGCGCCAGACGAAGAGGCCAAAGTGCGTGGGCACAATGAGGATGAGGGCGGCGCAGCCATAGGCGAGGGCCAGGCCCGCAAACAAGAGCAGGTACCCAAGGTAAATCGGGTGGCGCACATAATGGTAGGGGCCGCGTAAAACAACTTCGCGTACCGAGACAAAAATGCCAAATGAACGACCGAGGTACAGTGCGCCCCACGCGGCGATGACGCGGCCCAGGACGCCGAGGACCAGACCGCACCCGGCCAGCGGCACTTGCCAGGCGGGCGGCGCGAGGTTCTCCGACAGCCACGGGGGCAGCGTGTCTATGCTGCTATAGGTGAGGTAGAAAAATGTCGCGAACAGCGGCACGATGATTTCCTCAAGGCTTTGCGGGGCGACGGTCATGGTCTGGCCAAACAAGAGCCCGGTGCCAATGGAGACATTGAGCAGCACCATGATGACGTGTTGGATGAGGAAGGTGAAGTCCGTGTGATCGCCGCCAAAATGCAGGATATGCCATTCGAGCATGCCTTGCTTGAATTCCAGCCAGGCAAACGCGAGAAAGAGCAGCGACAGAACGTAGCGTTCCGAAAAATTGGCCAGCCAGGCCGCCTGAGAGTGGAAGGGGAGGCGCATGGGGAGAGAGAGTGTTTTAGTGCTCTCGTGCTCGGTGCTTCGTCAAAATAACAGTCGCTCAAGCACAGCCCTATTTTGCTCCGTCGGGTTGATTGCTAAAAATGACGAAGTGGTTGTCGCTCCACACGAGGTGGCTGGAGAGGTTGGGGTAGCTTTTTTGAAAAACCGGGAAGCGTCCGGAATCCACGAGGACATAGACGTGCGCGGGCCCCTGAAGAATTTTCAGGAACGGCGGCATCAGGACGTCCATGGCTTGTTGGGCGGTGGCCGTTGGCGTGGTGCGGCGCAGAGCGAGGTAGTCAAGCAGGCCGGGATAGCGGGCGGCCAGTTGCGGCGCTTCGAGCATGAGGCCGAATTCCTGCTCGTCGGGGATGTGCCCGGCGACGCCAATGGCGCGGTTGAGCAGCGGCGCGAAATCCTGAAACGGGCCGTAGTCCCAGAGCGTAAAAACCTGGTCGGTGGGTTGGAGGCGCGGGCGCAGCCACGCTGCGGCGGGCGCGGTGGAGGGCTTGAGGTCATTTTGGGCGCGGATGACAACACCCATCACCACACCAAGAAAGATGAACATAAGCACGAGGAACGACCTCATTTTCTCTGGCGCGCTTATACGGAAGTGAAGTGTCCATTGAAAAATGCACACTCCCGCCAGCACGAGAAACAGGGCCAGGGTGCAGAGCAAACTAACCGCCACCCGTGGATTGGACGCGAGAACCGCATAGGCGGACACCCCAGCCCCGAGCAGGAAACAGAATCCAGCGAGAAGGCGCAGTGGCCAAAGGAGTGTCGGTGCGCCGGGCGTATCTTCGGCGCGAGCGATGAACCGACCAGTGAGCAGCGCGAGCGGCGGCAGGCTGGGCACGATATACGGGATAAGCTTGGAACTTGAGATACTGAAGAAGACGAGCGGAAACAGCGCCCAAAGAAAAAGAAACGGCAACGCCGGTTCGTTTTTCAGGCGCATCCAGCCGCCCTGGCTTGCGTTGGCGACAGCGGAGGGCAGGAAAAAAGTCCACGGCAAAAATCCCGCTGCGAGAATGGCCGAGAAAAACCACCACGGCTGGTTGCGGTGCTCGGTGCCGGGGTCGAGGTAGCGCAGGAAGTGTTCACGCACGAAGTAATACCAAAGAAACCCCTGATCATGCCAGTCACGGGACAAGAAATGCGACCAGTTCCAGCCGCCCGCCGGCGGGTTGGCGCGCGCGGCGGCGATATGCCAGGGCAGCGCAAGGACGAGGAGGATCATAATCCCGGAAAACAGGTGCGCATGGCGCAGCTCGCGCCATTGGTTCATAAGGAGCAGCCAAAGAAAAATAATGGCGAGCGGAATGACGAGGCCGATGAGACCCTTCGTCAGCAGTGCGAGGGCCATACTGGCATAAAGCGCCCAGCACCACTCGCGGCGACGTGGCCCGGGAGGCGCCCGAACAGCGAGCACGAAGGCGCACAGAGCCCAGGTCAGAAAAACCGATACGGCCATGTCGAGGAGGACGAGTTGGCCGATGCCATAATAAAGCACGCTGCTGGCCAGGATGACGGCCGACCACCAGCCGGCGGCGCGACCCCACAAGGCCCGGCCCGT
This sequence comes from uncultured Opitutales bacterium, assembly GCA_964499725.1. Taxonomy (GTDB): domain Bacteria; phylum Verrucomicrobiota; class Verrucomicrobiia; order Opitutales; family JABDGR01; genus JABDGR01. The sequence continues at coordinate 2,584 of CAZCMU010000095.1, read as the reverse complement.
GCCATAAACCGCCATGCCGCCGAGCAACGCCAGCGCGATGGGCCAAAAACGCAAAACCCAGAGATTCTGGCCGCCGAGGCTTTCCGCGCCCGCCTCGAGCCAATAGAACACCGGCGGCTTTTCAAAAAATAATACGCCGTTGAGCCGGGGCGAGACGTAATCGCCGGTGACGGCCATCTCACGGGCGATTTCGGTGTAACGACCTTCGTCGGGGTTGGCGAGCGGGCGGAAGCCGGCTGGCAGGAAGTAAACCAGCGCGAAAATCAGCGATAGGAACAGCAGATCGCGGGCGGCCGAGGGCGCGCGCGACGGGTCAGCAGGTGAGGCGGAAGGGGCCAAGCTAGCTTTGTATAGTAACACCCGATACTGAACGCTCAACACCGAATGAAGAAATGGCACCTAAGCCAATAGCTTCACCCCAACGAAATGCCGACGGCCAAGAACCCGGCCCAGAGCGCGAGGTATTGTGCCGATTGTGCGAGAAGTTTATTGAAGCGCGGGCCGTCACCGTCAGGGGTGGCGGCGAGGAAGCGGACGAGCAGCACGCCGAGCGGAAGCTCCGCCAGAGCCACGAGCACAAAGGGTTTCATCCCGCCGAGAAAGAGGAGCACGGGGGTGAGGAGCGCAAAAACAATATTGCAGGAATACAGGCGGTGGGCAAAGGCGCGGCCAAAGCGCACGACGAGGGTGCGTTTGCCGGCGCGGGCATCCGTGGCCAGATCGCGAACATTGTTGACGAGCAGAATATTGGCCGCGAGCAGACCGCACGCGGTAGCGGTCAGCCAGGCTTCCAAAGTAAGTGGGCCGCCCGTCTGCACAAAATATGTGCCGAGGACCGCGACGAAACCGAAGAAAACCAACGCACAGATCTCGCCCAGACCGTGGTAGGCGAGCGGGAACGGCCCGCCGGTGTAAGCAAGAGCGGTGAGGAGGCTGGCGACGCCGAGGACAATTAAAATCCAGCCGCCGTAGGGCAGCAGGCCGCAACCGGCGACCGCCGCCAGCGCGAGGACCAGAAAAGTGGCGCGGAGCATTGCACCCGGTGCAATCAAGCCGGCGGCGACGGCGCGGGTGGGGCCGAGGCGGCCCGGGGCGTCTGCCCCGCGGCGAAAGTCGAAATAATCATTCGCGAAATTGGCGCCGATTTGCGCGAGCAGGGCGAACGCAGCGCAGAGGGCGGCGGGAACGGGCTGAAAATGATGCAGGCGCGCGGCGAGGGCGCTGCCGAGGGCGACCGGCGCAAGCGCGGCGGGCAGCGTGCGGGGCCGGGCGGCCAACAGCCAGCGAGACCGGGCGGAAGTTGGCCGACTCATGTCGAGACTGTAGAATGACCGCAGACCAACCGCAAAGAATATTCACGGCGAAACCGCACTGAATTCATCCACGAAGGGCCCCGAATTTTTCTGAAGGAGGGAAGCACAATTTTCATGCTTCCCCATTGGCGGTGAAAAACAGTTTTGCAACAAACCTAGTGGGGCGCGGCCAGAATGGGGACGCGCTGGGTGTAGGTCTTGGTAAATTTTTGAATAAACTGCGGCCAGGTTAGGCCCTGGGGCAGGGCGCCATTGTTTTGCTGAAGGTAGGTCAGGCCGTCGGCGGTCAGGATGCTGATGGTGACATCCGCGTAGGCCAGGCTGAGGAAGACCGGCGGGGTCGTGGGGTCGTTCAGCCCGTCGAGATAGCCGCCGGTGCGAGTGGGGGGATTCCCGCCACCGTAGTAAATGGAGGGCGGGTTAACCTTATTGACCGCGCTTTGCGGATAAACCTGAACGGTTAGGGGTTCGCCGGGGTCCTGCCCGGTGAAATAGAGATAGACGGTAAACTGCGCCACGTTGTCCAAAAGCGTGGTCGCGGTGGAATAGCCGCCATAGATGGGAACGGTGAGGGCCGAGGGGCCGGGGGAGCCGCCGTAAGGAATGGCCACGACCGGAGTCTGGTTGGTGGACTGGGCCAAACTGTTTGCATTGGTGGACGGTATGTCAACGGATTGATCAAATGAACCGGCGAGGCTGAAAGGGGTGGCCGTGGCGTTCAGCCCCATAATGGGAACGCCATTGATGCCAAAAAAAGTGGAGGCGGGGTCAACCACGACCCGGTGCAGGGAAAAAGTCTTGGTGGTGGTGGTGGCCCCGGGCGTGGAGGTGGAGCCGAAGGGGTCGGCGTAGATGATGCGGTATTCCACGGCACAAATATCGCCGGCAATGGTTTTGCCCACGGCGCCGGGAGTGGAGTAATCCTTCGAAAGGTGCAGGGGCGTGCTGGTGAAGAAAATAAAGCGGGAGTCCTGGGCCGCAGGAATGGGACTGGCGACGGGCGGGGCGTCGGTCGTCAAAGACAACCATTGGTTGCCGTCGCTGCGCAGGATGCAACCCTGCAGGTCTTGGGCCATGGTATCAAAAACCGAGCGGGCGTTCGTGCTGAAGGTGAGGTCGTCGCTGGAGCTGTTCCACGCTGTCATGACTTGAGTGAGGATGACCATCACCAGCGAAACAATGAGGGCCATGATGGCCGTCGCGGTCATAATCTCAACCAAGGTAAACCCTTGTGCCGAGAGGCGGGCGGGATGGGCGGGGGAAACGCGCGC
>CAZCMU010000094.1:0-10379 GCA_964499725.1 uncultured Opitutales bacterium | reverse complement strand
GCGGCGTCCGGCCGGCCGCCTGCTGGGCCGCACGCGCGGCTACCGCAAGGTCTTTTTTGACGCTCCGCCACGGCTGCTCGGTGAACTGGTCCATGTGCGCATCACCGGAGCGACAGTGGCCGCCCTGAGCGGGGAAGTTGTCGCCAAATTCTGAATTCGGATTGCTGAATTCTGAATTGCTGATTCTCTGTTGCTTTCACCCCTTGCCGCACGCTTCATTTTCTTTAATTCAGCATTCCGCATTCAGAACTCAGCCTTCCGATGTCCCTTTTCGCCGCCACGCTGCTTGCCGCCCTTGTCCTCCTTTTGCTGGGTGTCGCACTGCTGTGGAGCGACCCGGTGGTTGAACGCGGGCTCAAGGCCTTTCCCCGCTCGCGGCTCGCGTCGTTTGTATTCTTCGGCGGCTCGGCGGTTTGGTTCATCTACCTGCTCAGCAAACTCGGTCCGGCGGATTTCGGGGACTACCGGAACATCCTCATGCTTATTTTTGGGGTGGTTGGGGTGGCGGCTTTTTTCGCCTCGCGCGACTTTCTGGCGGTGCGCGGCCTGGCCATTCTCATCCTGCTCATCGCCCGGCCCATGCTGGATTCCTCGCTGGTCTATTACCCGCCGCCGGGGTCGCGGGTGTGGCTGAACGGGTTTGTTTATCTCTGTATCGTCCTCGCGATTTATTTCGGCAGCCTGCCCTACCAGGCGCGGGACTTTTTCCTCTGGCTCTTTGAGCGGCGGGCGCGCGGGCGGGTGTTGGGCGCTTTCTGCGCCGCCTATGGCATAGGACTTGCATGGCTGGCTTTAACGTATCATAATAAGTATTGAAATGCCGACGCTTCCGACCATGCCCGACGGCCCCGGGCTGATCTTCGTGTTCTCCGGCCCCTCCGGCAGTGGTAAAACCACGCTCTGCAACGCGTTACTGGCGGCCGTGTCGCGCGCCAAGCGCCTTGTCACCTGCACCAGCCGCCCCCCCCGCGCCGGTGAGCAGGACGGAGTGGACTACCGCTTTCTCCCCGCCGCGCAATTTGACGCCGCGCTCGCCACCGGGGAATTTTTCGAACATGCTCTCGTCCACGGCAATCACTACGGTTCGCGCCGGCGCGATGTCATCATGCTGCTCGACCAGCGCCAGGATGTTGTCTTCAACGTGGACGTGCAGGGCGCGGCGACCATCCGCAAAACCGCCGCGGGCGAACCCATGCTCGCGGGGCGCCTGATTACGATTTTTGTCATGCCGCCCGCGGTGGAGGAATTGCGCCGCCGCCTGCAGGGCCGCTCGCAGGACCAGCCGGAGGAAATTGAAAAGCGCCTGAAGGTCGCCGACGAGGAAATCACGCACTGGAAGGAGTTCGACTACGTCCTGCCCAGCGCCTCGCGCGAAGACGACTTGAACCGCCTGCTCACGATTTACCACGCCGAACGGCTGCGCGTGCGGCCTGGTTCAAAAGCCGCCGGTGATTGGACATATTCGCCGCCCAAATAGAACGACTTTGGAGGCTTCAGCATGTTACCCCCCGACAGATTTTTACGATCCGCGCGAATTTATTTGCTGCCTTGCGCCTTGCTGGCCCTGGCCGCCTGCTCGAGTCACGACGCATCCACCCGGGCTCCGGCCGCGGCCACGCCCGCCGCCGCAAGCAGCCCGGTGCCCTACACGGAATTTGCGGACCTGCAATATTTTCAACTGAAAGACACAAATACGGTTGTGCTGGAGTTCTTCGATGGCAGCGGCACGATGATCACGGACCTCAACTGCCAGTTGCAAACTGACGGCCCCGTCCCGGTTCTCCACTTCCACATTTTCGGCAACAAGAGCGGCCCGGAGACGAAAAAATTCGTCTGGGACAACGAGGGCAACGCCGTTTACTACTTTGATGCCGGAGCCGTGGATAAAGCAAAAATGCGCGTCGTTTACGATGATGGCCAGGGCTCGCACGACATTCCCTCAGCTGGCGTTTTGGAAAAACCTTTTCAAGAGGAGCACCGCGAGCCCCTCAGTGCGCCTCCTTCGAACCAGCCCTAGCCGCCTAACCCACGCTCAACGCCGCGCGGACGACGCGCTGCGGGTCAGGCAGTTGCAGTTTCTCCAGCGGCATCGAATAAATTGCCGGGGCATCGAGCGCCGACACGCGCTTGATGGGCGCGTCCAGTTCATCAAACGCCTCCGACTGGATGAGGTGGGAAATCTGCGCGCCCACGCCGCAGAAGGGTTTATTTTCTTCCACCAGCAGCACGCGGTGGGTCTTCGCCACGGACTTTAAAATCGTGTCCACGTCCAGCGGGCGGATGGAGCGTAAATCCACCACCTCGGCGGAAACATCGTGCTCGGCCTGCAAAATTTCCGCGGCCTTCAACGCCGTCAGCACCGCGCGCCCGTGGGCGATAATCGTCAGGTCCGTTCCCTCGCGCTTAACGTCGGCCTTGCCCAGCGGGATGACGTAATCTTCCGCCGGCACCTCGCCCTTGTCGTTGTAAAGAATCGTGTTCTCCATGACGTACACCGGGTCGTTGTCGCGGATGGCGGCTTTCATCAGCCCCTTCGCGTCGTAGGGTGTCGCCGGGCACACGACCTTCAGCCCCGGCGTGTTGGCGATGAAGTTTTCCGGCGAGTGCGAATGCGTCGCGCCGACCGCGGTGCCGCCATTGGCCGGCCCGCGGATGACGATGGGCAAATTTATCAGCCCGCCCGACATGTAGCGGATGCTCGCCGCATTATTAAAAATCTGGTCAAACGCGACATAACTGAACGACCAAAACATCAACTCCATCACGGGGCGGATGCCGAGCATCGAGGCTCCAAGCCCCAGGCCCACAAACCCCGCTTCGCTGATCGGCGTGTCAATAATGCGCTTGGGGCCGTATTTTTCCAGCAAACCTTCGGTGACTTTGTAGGCGCCGTTAAATTGCGCGACTTCCTCACCCATGATGACGACGTTCGGGTCGCGGTCGAGTTCCTCGGCCATCGCATGGCGCAGCGCTTCGCGGTAAGAAATGACGGGCATGGAGAAAATTCAGTTTTTGCGTTATTGCGCTTCGTAGTGGCAACCTATTGATCCAACCCCTCGAAAAATAACCGCCCCTCGGAATTGGTTTTGTCGGTGCGATTGTCTTCCTCCCAATAAATATCCTGCAGGATGGCCTCGGGTGCGGGGAAGGGCGAATCGTCGGCAAATTTCGCGGAGGCGTCGGCCTCGGCCCGGGCTTCCTCGTCAATTTTGGCCACCACCGCCTCGTCGAGGACATTTTCAAACTGGAGGCATTTTTGGAACAGCGTGATGGGGTCCTTGTTTTCGCGGTAATCGGCGATTTCCTGTTTGTCGCGGTACGTCTGGTCGGGGTCGGACATCGAGTGTCCGCGATAACGATAAGTAAAAATTTCCAGCACGGTGGGCTTGGATTCCTCGTGGGCGCGCTTGATGGCCTCGGCGGCTTTTTCGCGGACTTCGTACAGGACGTTGCCATTGCACATCTGCCACGCCATGTCGTAGCCCTCGGCGCGCTTGGCCAGCGGCTCGCCCGCGCTCGACCGCTCCTGGCTGGTGCCCATCGAGTATTTGTTGTTCTCGATGATGAACACCACCGGCAAATTCCACAGCGCCGCCAAATTATACGCTTCGTGCACCGCGCCTTGGTTCACCGCGCCGTCGCCCATGAAGGTGAGGCAGCAGCCTTGGAGCCCTTTATATTTGAGCGCGAAGGCAAGGCCCGTGCCCAACGGCACTTGGCCGCCAACAATCCCGTGGCCGCCCCAGTAGCGCTTATCCGGCGCAAAAAAGTGCATCGAGCCACCCTTGCCCTTGGAACATCCGGTGACCTTGCCCTCCAACTCCGCCATGCATTCATTCATGCTCATGCCGACGGCCAGCGCGTGGCCGTGGTCGCGGTACGCGGTGATGATGTGGTCGTTTTCTCCAAGGAGCGAAACCGTGCCGATGGCGACGGCTTCTTGACCGATGTACAAGTGCAGGAAGCCGCCGATTTTGCCCTTTTGGTAAACCTGCACGCTGCGTTCCTCAAAACGCCGGATGCGCACCATGTCGCGGTACAGCCGCAGTTTGTCGGCGGCGCTCAGGCGCGCATTGACCGGGTGCTTGGCCAGGGCGGCCATGGCGCGCGGTTCCAGCTCAGGTTTAAGGGCCGAGGCCCGGGTGGCGGTTTTGCTGCTCACAAGTCGAAGGGGTGTTTTCCCAAGTTCAGAGCAAAAACCATGCACAGTCCGCGCGCACCCGGCAACGATAAAAGGCGGGAGTTTGCAGACGGACGCGGTGTTGCGTTGCGTCACCAAAAGGCAATAATCGCCCCTCCTTACCCGCTTGCCTTCTTCCACCTCAGAGCCGCCCGGGCCGCGCACCGACTACGACGTCATCGTCGTGGGCAGCGGCATTGCCGGGCTGAGTTTCGCGCTCAAGATTGCGCAACAAGGCCGCCGCGTCGCGATTCTGACCAAGAAAGATCGCGCCGAATCAAACACCAATTATGCCCAGGGCGGCATCGCGGCCGTCACCTCGCGCACCGACGATTTTAATTCCCATGTCCGTGACACGCTGGAATGTGGCGACGGGCTGTGCCGCGAAGATGTCGTCCGCGCGATTGTCGAGGACGCCCCGCCGCGCGTGCAGGAATTGGCCGAGCTGGGCGTGGCCTTTACCACCCAGGCCGGCGGCGGCTACGCCTTGGGCCGCGAGGGCGGGCATTCCAACCGCCGCATCCTGCATGTCAAGGATGTCACGGGCCGCGCCATCGAGGAGGCCTTGCTGCACGCCACCGCCACTTCGCCACACATCACGACTCTCGAGCATTTTTTCGCCATTGACCTCATCACCCAGCATTGGCTCGACCGCGGCCGGGCCGATGCGCCCAACCATGTTCTCGGCCTCTACGCACTCGATGTCCACTGCGGCAAAGTGCGCACCTTCCGCGCCCCCGTGGTCATGCTCGCCACGGGCGGCGTCGGCCAGGTTTACCAATTTACGACGAACCCTGACATCGCCACGGGCGACGGCGTGGCCATGGCCTACCGCGCAGGTGTCGCCGTGTCCGACCTCGAATTCATCCAGTTTCATCCCACCGCTCTCTACACGCGCGAGAACGAGCGCTTTTTGATTTCCGAAGCCGTGCGCGGCGAGGGCGCCGTCCTGCGCAACGCCGCCGGCGAGGCGTTCATGAAAAAATACCACCCGCGCGCCGACCTCGCCCCGCGCGATGTGGTGGCCCGCGCGATTGACGCCGAGATGAAGCGCTCCGGCGCGCGCCACGTCTGGCTCGACCTCACGCATTTCGCGCCCGGCCTCGCCCGCGAACATTTTCCGAATATCGTGCAAACTTGCGCGCGCCACGGCATTGAGGTCGAGAAGCAGATGATTCCCGTCGTGCCCGCCGCGCACTACCTCTGCGGTGGCGTGCAGACCAATTTGCGCGCGGAAACCAGCCTGCCCGGGCTCTACGCCTGTGGCGAAGTCGCCTGCACCGGCCTCCACGGCGCGAACCGCCTTGCCAGTAATTCGCTGCTCGAGGCCGTCGTGCTCGCCCATCGCGGCGCGGAAGCCGTCGGCAAATATCTCACCACCGCCCACCCCTTCGTCGCCGGCTTGCCCGACTGGGTGGATGGCTCTGCGCAGGATCCTGACGAACGCGTCGTGCTCACCCACAATTCCGCCGAATTAAAGCAGACCATGTGGGACTACGTCGGCATCGTGCGCACGACCAAGCGCCTGCAACGCGCCCGCTCGCGCATCGAGGTGTTGGCGCGTGAAATCGAGGAATACTACTGGAATTTTAAGGTCGAGCCCCGCCTGCTCGAGCTGCGTAACCTCGTCCTCGTCGCCGGACTCATCATCGAATGCGCCCTCCAGCGCCGCGAAAGCCGCGGCCTGCATTATATTTTAGATTACCCGGAAAAAGCGGCGGAGGCAAAAGACACCGTGGTGAGCAAGTAGTTTTTGCTACTTTGCGCCAAGCACCCAGCTTACCGCTTCCTCCAGATTTCCGACCACCGTCACCCCGCGCCCGCCCAATCGCTCCGGATGCATGTGGCCGTGGTGCAGTAGCAGGCAGTCTGCGCCAATCGCCTCGGCGACTTCATGGTCATGGGCGGTGTCGCCGATGAGCACCACCGTGTGCGGCGCCTCATGCAGTTCCAGCGCCCGCAGGTGCGCCTTGCCGCGGTCCACTTTTCCGTCGGCGCGAATGTTGTCCAACCCGCTCAGGCGCGTGAAAAATTTCGTCAGTCCGTAATGCTCCACCGCCTCGCGCAGGGTGTCCTCACGATAAGCCGAGAGCACCGATTGCTCCAGCCCCGTCGCTTGCAACTTCGCCAGCGCCTCCACCGTGCCGGGTTGCAATTTACATTCGTACCGGCGGCGGTTATAGGCCGCGATGTACTGCTCGCTGACTTTGTCGAATGAGTGCGTTTTGAAATCAAACCCGCGCCGCTCATAAAATTTCACCACCGGAAAAGCAAAGTCCGCGCGGTATTCGTCCACCGTCAGCGGGCGCAGTTTCGCCTCATGCATCAGGCCATTGAGGATTTCGACGCACAGCCAAGCGTCGTCCAGCAAGGTGCCATTCCAGTCCCAAATGACGTGCCGGTAGCGCATAGCCGCTCAGTCCAGCTTTTCCGGATAGCGCGAAAAGAAGACGACCGGCGCCTGCATCAACGCCAGAAACACCAGCGCGCAGTTCAGCACCGGAAAGGGCAGTTTCGGCCCGGTGTCGTCGTCGTAAACATACAGCGATTTTTCCGCGCTCGCGGGCGCCGCGGTCGGGTTCGCATTTTCCACATACAGGTTGGCGACGTACAACACGTCAAACACCAGCACGAACACAAAGAGCACCGACACCGCCGTCAGCAGAATCGTCATCCGCTTCCAGATTTTTTGCGAATGGATGCGCGCATAGGGCAGCACCAGCAGGAGGCCGAAGATGATGTCGAACCCGCCTTCAATCCGCGACCACGCCGGGCCAATGCCCAGCCAGCGCCAGAAGCTGAAGGGCCCCCAGAGAATCAGGAAAATCCCCGTGCCAATGCCCAGCGCGCGTGCGAACTTCAGTTCGATGCGCCGGTGCGCCACCGTCTCCGCTTTGGTGGGCACGAGGGGCTTGGAGGTCTGGGTCACGGAAGACAAGGAAGGGACAGGTTAAACGCCCGAGGCCCAATCTTCAACGTTGAATGCAGGTATGCCGATTTGGCTTTCGCTCTGAAGGAGCGAAGGAATCTAGCCCAGGGTTGATCCGGCAGCAGCTGGAACCACCGTGGGAATCCAGGGAAAGATATAATTTGCGCCCTGCATGGGCGCAGGAATTGGGGAAACCAACTACTTGCCCCGGAAAGCCTTGACCACCGCCGCCGGATTCTCCGCCAAGAGCACTTCCGAAACCGCCACAAGCGCCTTGGCCCCCGCCGCGCGCACCAGCGGCGCGTTTTGTAATTTTATTCCGCCAATGCAAAACCACGGTAACGCGGGATTTAACGCCGCCACTTCCCGCACGAGTTCCAGCCCCACTGCCGGGTAATCCGGTTTCGTGCCGGTTTTGTAAATCGGGCCGACGGCGAAATAGGTCAACACGTCGCCCAGCGCCAGCGCGCCTTGGGCCTGTGCCAGCGAATGCGTCGAAAGCCCCAGCACGCGTTCCGGCCCGAGCGCTGTGCGGGCCCCTCGCGCCGGCAGGTCATCCTGTCCAAGATGCAGGCCCACGCCGGGCACCGCCAGTGCCGCGGCCAAATCATCATTGCACACCAGCGGCACACCCGCCGCCGCGCAGAGAGGCGCAATTCCCTTCAGTAATTCTATGCGCTCGGCGGTCGTGGATTTTTTCGCGCGCACCTGCACGATGTCCGCCCCGCCGGCCAACACGGCAAACGCCAATTCACCGAACCGCTCGACCGGCGCGTAGCCGGTGTCGAGTATCGCGTAAAATCGCGCGCCGGACAATGGACGCAGGTCGCTCATTTTGCGGAACGCTGAAAAACCAAATCGCACCAGTCGCCCATCACGCGCGAGTCGCCGAACTTTTCCAATTCATCGCGCACATCATATTTCCACGCGACGGTGAGCACGGGCACAAACGCCGCGCGCACGTCGTTCACCTCGGCGGCCAAAATGCCGCTCATTGCCAGCACGCCGCCGGGCGCAATGGCCGCGGCGAGGTCATCGCCATGAATCGCCAGCACATCGGCCTGGATGTTCGCCAGCAGTAAGTCAGCGCAACGGTTTTTCAAGGCGGCTTCAATGCCCGCATTGATGCACTCAATGGCGTCGGGCGCCATTCCATTCGCCGCTAAGTTTTCACGCGATACCGTGACGGCCTCCGGGTCGCGGTCGAACGCAAAAACATTTTTGCACCCCAGCAGCGCCGCGGACAGAGCGAGAATGCCTGAGCCGCAACCGGCATCAATCACCCGCGCTGCCGCAAAATTTTTCGGCCCCCGCGCCGCACGGAAGTCGAGCAGCCGCTGGGCCATCAACCGCGTGGTCGGGTGGTCGCCGGTGCCAAAGGCCATGCCTGCGTCAAACAGCAGCCGTGTGTGTCCGGCGGGCAGCGGATATTCGTCACGCAACCACACCGGCACCCAGTGCAAATCCCCCGCCGACCAGGGCCGCAGATGCGCCTTGTACGCCTCCTTCCAATCTCGGTCATCGAGGGATGTTTCCGTCGGCTTCGCAGGCAATTGCGAAAATGCCGCGCGCAATTCCATCCACGCTACCTGCGCCGCCGCCGCATCGTCAAAATAGCCAAACAACTCAAACTTCGTGTTGGTTGAATCCGCGGAAATCCCCCACGAGCAACGCGTCAATCCGTTGAACCATTCTTCGAGCGGGTCAACCAGTTCTGCCTTAACTGAAATACGGAGTTCGATCATCGGGATGCTCAAATGCCGACTAGCGGCGTGCTTCACTCAATTCCGCAATCACCTCGGGCAGCAGCACATGTTCCGCGGCGTGGATTTTTACGGCCAGCGTTTCCAGTGTCTCGCCCGGTGCGACCGGCACCAATATCTGCCGCAAAATTCGCCCGCCGTCCACCAGCGCGTTCACTTCATGCACCGTGCAGCCGGTGACGGGCACGCGCGCCTCGAAGGCCTCCTTGATGCCATCCAGCCCGGGAAACGCCGGCAGCAGGCTGGGGTGCAAGTTGATGATGCGTCCGGCAAAGGCATCCAGGAATCCTTTTTTCAACACGCGCATGAAGCCCGCAAGCACCACGAGGTCGGCTTCCCATTCGCGAATTTGCGCGATGTAGCGCTCCTCCGCCGGGCCTTCGAGCTTGGTTTTAAACGGCGCGGGGTCGAGGAACACCGCCGGCACGTCAAAGCGCGGGCCGAGTTCCAGGATGCGCGCTTTCGGCTGGTCGCACAAAATCCCGGCCACCCGCGCCTTGCCCAGCTTCCCCGCGCGCTGCGCCGCCAGCACGGCCTCGGCATTGCTGCCGCGCCCGGAGCCGAGCAGCACGATATTATACGGTGAAGACACGCTTCAGGCTAAACGCAAAACCTCTTGCGAGACGAAACAAAATTTGCCTGAAATTTGACGGCAATCCGTTGATTCCATTTGACAAACGACTTCAGTAGATACATTATAGACACATGAAAACCGCCATTCGGCAATGGGGCAACAGTCTGGCCTTGCGCATTCCGCGGGCATTCACGCTCGAAACAGAACTGGTCGAAGGCACGACCGTGGACATGGTGATAAAGCATGGAGCTTTGCTGATCACCCCACAGCGGCGCAAGAAGTATCGTTTGAACAACCTGGTTCGCGGCATCAAACCCACAAATGTGCATCGCGAGCAATTTATCGCCGAACCCGCGGGGAGGGAGATTTGGTGATGGCGGGTTACGTGCCAAGACGCGGAGATTTGGTCTGGCTGAGCTTTACGCCGCAGGCCGGACACGAGCAAGCGGGGCGGCGACTGGTTTTGGTGATATCGCCGGAATCCTACAATCGCCGGGCCGGGCTGGCCTTGTTTTGTCCCATTACAAGCCAGCGCAAAGGCTATCCGTTCGAAGTCGTGGTGGGCAATGCGGTGGTAACAGGTGTCGTGTTAAGCGACCAAATCCGCAGCTTGGATTGGCGCGAGCGCCGGGTGGAATTCATCACGCGCGCGGCGAAAGAAGTAATCACTGAGGCAACCGGTAAGTTGCTGGCATTGATTGAGGAGGACTAGTAACTGCATAGCCTCTTATTCCCGATCTATTTAGTCCCTCTCAAAACCCAATCGCCGATTCCTTGCCCTGCTTGACAATCTGTTTGTGGTCTTCCCAAACCGCCGCCTGGGTGGTGATGTCCGTGAGGGTGAGGTAGAACGTGTACGCGGTTTGGTTCACGCTGCCAGCCTGCGTTTTTTGCATCAGAATTTTACCGGTCAGCGTGTAATCCGGAATGGGA
>CAZCMU010000093.1:0-10381 GCA_964499725.1 uncultured Opitutales bacterium | reverse complement strand
CGGTATTGCATCGCCACCGGATGGCACTTGATGGTGATGCCGCGCTCGCGCTCCAGGTCCATCGCGTCGAGGTGCTGCGCGGTCATATCGCGCTGCGCGACGGTGCGCGTGGTCTCCAGCAGGCGGTCGGACAGCGTCGTCTTGCCGTGGTCCACGTGCGCGATGATGCAAAAGTTGCGGATATGCGCCAAATCGGGCATTGGAAACCGAACAAAAGACCATTTCCCGAGCGGAAAGGCAATGAAAAACAAAGTGTTCTCCGCTAAAGTCCCTCGACGTCGCTATACAAATTGATTGCCACCCCAGATTTGCTTCATCCAGCGGGCGCGCATTTTTGCGGAAAACCGCTTTCGACGGCCACGTTTTGGTAGCGTATTCACAAGTCGCATTGTGACTCATATTTTACGCCAATCAAGACTCCAAAACCGCCCTTAAGCAGCCTTCTTCTCTTCCGCCTCTGTCCCTTTGTTCCTTTGTCCCTCAGGCCCCCCCCTTCCTTCAAAAATCCCCCCACTCGCTCGCCTGCTTGATCACCAGCGCCTTGTCTATCCGCTTCGCAAAGCCCGCCAGCACCGCGCCGGGGCCGCATTCGTAAAATTCCGTGATTCCCTGCGCCTGCGCCGCGCGCTGGCAATCCTCCCACAACACCGGTGACACAATCTGCCGCACCAGCGCCGCCTTGATCTCCTCCGGCCCGCGCACCGCGTTGCCCGTGACATTCGTATAAACCGTAAACCGCGGCTCCTTGAACACCGCGTCCTTGAGCACCCCCGCGTACGCCGCGCTCGCCGGCGCCATCAACCGGCTATGGTACGCCCCCGCGACTTTCAACGGCACGGCCATTTTAAATCCACGTTCCTTCGCCAGTCCAATCGCTTTCGCCACTTTGTCCGCCTCGCCCGAGACCACAATCTGCCCCGGGCAATTCAAATTCGCCAAATCAATATCGCATTCCTTGGCCAGCGCCTCCGCCAGCGCGCGGGCTCCGCCGATGAGCGCCGCCATCCCGCCTTGTGTCGCCTCGCACGCCTTTTGCATCAATTCCCCGCGCGCCGCCACCAGCCGTAGTCCCGTCGCAAAATCAAACACCCCCGCCGCCGCCAGCGCCGTCAGCTCGCCGAGACTCAGCCCCAGCGCCGCCTGGCAATCGGCCAGTTTCCCGTGTTCCTCCAAAACTTTCGCCGCCACCAGCCCAACCACATACAACGCCGGCTGGCATACCCGCGTCTGCGTCAACTCCTCCTCCGGCCCCTCGAAGCAGATTTTTTTGAAATCGTAGCCCAGGACGACATTCGCCTCGTCATACAGCGCCCGCGCGCGGGCGGAGTTGTCGTAGAGCGAGCGCCCCATGCCTACGCGTTGCGCGCCCTGCCCCGAAAAAAGCAATCCGGTTGCCATAAGCCCCTACTAACTGTCCGCTCCCGCGGCAGGTGGAAAGCCTTTTTTACCGCCCCACCCCCGCGCATCTCGCCATCTCCAGCGCCAGCCAGTGCGCCTCCTGTGAATCGGCGACTTCCGCGCCCGCCGTCTGCGTCATGCCATTCTGCCGGACTAGCTGCACATTGTAGTACGCCTGCGTGCCCATGGTCGCCCCTACGCTGATTTTGATTTCGCGAATCTCACTCGCCGGAATCGTCTGCGACCGTCCCAAGCCCAATAAATGCTTGGATAAAATTATCTCCCCATTCCCCGCCACCACCCGCGAAGAACCAAAACAAGTATTAAACCAAAAATACAGCAACACCGCTTCGAAAAACCCAAACACCACCGGAAAAATCAGCGGCGCGTGATAGTGAAACAACACCCAGCACACGCCCGTCCAGAAGGATATAAACAGGGTCATCATTATTATCATCCCGAGGTTGCGCATCGCCGGAAAATAAAATTCCTTGCCCCCGCCGATGTCCCGCACCCGGATGCGCGAATGAGCCGGCAGTTGGAACCGTTCCACTTCCTGCGCTTCCTCGGATCGCAGCTGACGCGCTTCGGCCCTCTCCGCCGCGCTTAATTCCGCCTGCGCCACCGGCACTTCAAATTGCGCCTGATATTTCCCCTCCGGCACGCTGCCCGTCACATCCAGCCGCCAGAAAATCCGGTCGTTTCGGTTCACCGCGCTGGTTTCCGCCGCATCTTCCGGCAGGGCAAAACTAATGGTCATGGATCCGCCGATGTCGGACGTCACTTGCTTTTTATTTTTCCATAGCGGCGTCTCCCGCACACTCGAATGTTGCCCGCCCGAATCCACCCGGTGAATGCAACTGAGCTTTACGGCAAAGCCATCTCTCGGCTGCAGCATCCGCGCAAAGGTCACCGTGCCTTCCAGCACGCCGCCGATGGGCGCCGGCGCCTCCATCAGCTCAAAAGTTGATTGCCCAAATTTAAATCTCCGTCGCACTCGGTTCACCATCGGCAGCATCATCCCCAGGCCCACGAGGCTGAATACGCCCGACCCGGCCAAAATCCCGGGCGTATTAGCAAAACTGCGGCTGACGACCGCTTCGCTCGGATTCTGCGGGTTCACATAACAAACCGTTTGCCTGCCGACAGGATTAAGTCGCACCGCCTCATCGCATCTGGCTCGGTTGCTCGTATAACCTTCCGTGAAATCATATTTTATCGCCTGGTAAGTCTGCCCTGCTGCTTCGTACTGATAGGTTATCACGACGCAGTAGGTGTCTCCCTTTTCTCCTGCTTGAACGCCCACCCCGCTGAACAGAATCCGGCACGGCGTTTCCACCCAGGCTTGCGCTGCGCGAACTTGCAGCATCGGACGCAAGTAAAGAAAGTAGCCCATCGCCAACCCCGCCCCCAGAAAAATTGCGGCAAAAATCCCCAGGGCGACCACCGCCCCAAGCCGGTCCAAACTGGAGGGAATTTTGAGCGGTGCACCCATGACGAATAATTGGAATTGAGAAAGGCCTGTCCGGCAAGCCACATCATGCTACCCAATTTCTTGTCGGACCAACATTACAAACAAACCAGGCAATTATAATATCACCTCATCGAGATGTGCGCTATCTTGCGAACAGATCAAAATCCTCAAACCACATTACCATGGCCATCCTCGTTCTCTTTTTCGTTTTTCCAGTGCTCGCCTGCTTTGCCCTTCTGAGCACCCTTTTCTGGATTTGGATGCTTAAGCGACTCATTTTTCCCCGCCGCCATCGCCTGGTTTGGCTCCTGGCCCTGCTCAGCCTGCCATTGCTGGGCGCGGTTCTTCACCGCTTCACCTTTCGGCCACGATTCCCGCGATTTTTTGGCAATTAACCTCCAAACGCGATGCGCCTTTGCGGTGAAAATCCGCCGCCCAAGCTTTCTCTTTACGGCGCCCCAAACTGAAACACCACCGCGCCGCTTTTTTCGCCGCTCACCGTCCGTGGCTGCGATTGCGGGCCGAGTTGCTCCTGCGTCTTGAATTTGTCGCGCATCGCCGGAATTACATCAAAAAACGCCAGCCCCGTCTTCGGCAAATTAAGCAGTGGCCCAACCGTGCCGTCGTGCGGAGTGTAGATGCCGAGGTACGCCTCGTCGCCGCCGGCTGCATTGGTCATCGTGATTTTGCCCTCGCTCGTCTCCAGCGCCGCCCAGCGCCAGCCGCGGAAGTAGCCCTTGAACTCCGGGAAAATCCACGTCTCGCCCGGGATGGTGTCGTTGTAATTGTTGTGCCACACGCCCAGCGTTGTGCCCTCGATGCGGTTTTGCCAGGTGCGGTACGGCCCCCAGCCTTCCCAGGTAATGGCCTTCGCATTCGTCTCGGGGTAGTCAAACTGCACGCCCAGCATATCCACCGCGCCATCAAACGCATAAGTATAATCAAGCCGCGCCTGCCCGCCGGGCGAAATACGCCACGTCGCCTTCTTTAGCGGCCCGTCATAGGTCACCGTGAGCACCTCGTCGCTGCCGTCACTCACCGCTGTAATATTGGTGACCTTGCTCTCGTCGGAAATATCCTCGTATTGGGTCGTCGCGCTCCCCTTGGGCGGCAGATGCCGCGCCGCAATCAACCGTGGGCCGTTGCTCAATGAAATCGTTTTCCCATTCTGCGCCACGGAAGCAAGTCGCCCGGTTTCCTTGTTGAAATGCAGTTCGAGCTGGCCGCCGGTCGCCACCCATTCCTGCGCATCCTCTCGCGCCGTCGCCTTGCCCTCCGCCGCAACCGACGAAATGGCCTTCTCCCGCAACGGCCACGACCACGTCCACAATTCATGTCCATCCGGCCCCCTGGCCGTCAGATAGAGTATTTCCGCCGTCTGTTTCGGTCCAATATCCACCGGCAGTCGCATCGAGCCCGACGCATGCGGCGGCACATCCGGCCCTTTGACCACCCCGGAAGTCAGCACGTGATGCGCCGTCGTGCCCTCCATCGCCGTCGGCAGCGTCGCCAGCTCCCACGCAAACGTGCATTGGTTCAAATTGGTAAAGTCATAATCGTTTTCCACGACGGGCAGCAGCGGCGCGTCGTTCGAGGGTGTCATTATCGGCACCTGCACTGGCGACCAAATCTGCTTGATGGTGTAATAACTGCCCTCCTTCTCGCGGTGCGGGCCCATGATGCCATCTGGCGCGTAATTGCCGCGCGAATCCAGTTTGCCGCCCTCATCCGTGCGCACCACCGACTCGTCGAGAAACGCCCAGAACACCCCGCCGCCAATCGCTTTGCCCTTCTTCATCACCGACCAGTAATCATAAAAATCCGCCCCCGCGCCGCCGTCATACAACCCGTGCAAAAACTCCGTCGGGAAATACACCTGTGGCCCATTCACATCGGCCACGACTTGTTGGTATGTCGGATAGTGCGGGTCGTTCACGCCGTGGTCCGTCGCGCGCGGGTGGAAAACATGCCGCTGCTGGATATCCCACTTCGCAAACTCCCCGTCATTCGCCGTCGTCCAGCCGCCTTCATTCCCGTTGTCCCAAAAAATGACGCTCGGGTGGTTCACGTCCCGCCGCACCATTTCCCCAATCAGTTTTTGTCCCGTCGGCAGGTCGTACGCTCCGCTCCAACCAGCCAGTTCATCCAAGACATAAATGCCCAGCTCGTCGCACGCCTCCAGAAAATCGCGGTCCGGTGGATAGTGCGACATCCGCACCGTGTTCATGTTCAGGTCCTTGATCAGCTTCGCGTCATCATAGCAAATCTGCCGGTTGAGCGTGCGCCCTGTGTCCGGCCAGAAACTGTGGCGGGCCACGCCCTTGAGTATCACCCGTTTGCCATTCACGTAAAATCCGTCCCCGGCGCGCAACTCAATCGTGCGGAAGCCAAACCGCTCCGTCACCGTGTGCGACGGGTGGTTGTCGCCATCCAGCGAGAAACGCGCCTGATACAAATTCGGCGTCTCCGCCGTCCATAATTTTGCCTCCGGAAAACTTCCGCGCACGGTCGCGACATCCGACCCTGGCTCGACTACCGCGTTCATCGGCGTGCTCAGCGCGTTGTCGGGCGCGTAATATATTTGCGCCGTCACAATTTCCCGCTCCGTGGCCGCCGCCCCCAAATGCACCTGCGCCGTAAAGCTGCCGTCGGCCTTCGCGTCAATCGCGGTCCAGGCGATGTAGGCCTGCGGCGTCGCCTCCAAAAACACCGGGCGGAAAATCCCGCCGTAATTCCAGTAATCCGCCCGGCGTTCGGCCCGGTTCACGCTCGCTTCGGCGGACTCCTTGCTTACCGTCACCTCCAGGCGGTTGGTTTCGCCAAATTTCAGCAGCGGCGTGATGTCGTATTTAAATTCATAGAATGATCCCTGGTGCACCGGCCCGGCCGACTGGCCGTTGATTTTTACGTCCGCATCCGTCATCACCCCGGCGAACACAATCCGCACCGTCTTGCTTTTCCAATCCGCCGGCACGGTGAAATCATAGCGGTACAGCCCTTTTTCATCCGCCACCACCACCGTCTGGCCGCGCGCCTGCCGGATGTCATAGCCATACTGGTAGGTGCCAAAGCCCTGCAGTTCCCAGCACGACGGTACTGCGATTTTCGTCCAGACCCCGGAATGCTGCCCGCTGGTGCAGAAAAAATCCCACGCGACGGTGTCCGCGCTGCCGTGGCCGGAAAGGTATTGGATTTGGGTGTCGTCGTGGTGGTCGGCCAGCGGACCAGACCATCCGCTGCAACCAGCGAGGGCAATCGTGAGCAAAAGCCAGCCAAGTCGAGTTCTCATGGGGTAGCCGCCTAACATAGGCCTCGTTCGGGAGTTGGCAAAATCATAAATCCGTGCTTTATTACGCCTCTCCCCTTCCCCATGAAAAATTCCTTCCTCAAAATCCTTCTCGGTATCGCCCTCGGCGCCGCCACCGCCGTCGCCATCGGCCAGACTTCGCCAACTCCCTCGACTCCGGCCCCGGCCCCCGCGGCGCGAGCCCCCGCTTCCAACGTCCACCCGGTCTCCAAAAATATCACCAACCGCCTGGCCAATTCTCCGCGCCACTTTGACATCGTCAAAATCAAGCAGGGCGACCGCGAAGTCGAAACCTACGTTTTCTACCCGATGACCAAGGACAAGGCCATGGCCGTCGTCCTCATCCAGGAAATTTTTGGCCTGAGCGACTGGATGCGCGCCGCCGCTGACCAACTCGCCGAGTCCGGCTACATCGTCGTCGTGCCCGACCTGCTCTCCGGCATGGGCCCCAACAAAGGCGGCACCAATGACTTCCCCGACACACAGGTGACCGCCGCCGTGCAGCGCCTGCCCGCCGACCAGGTTCTCGCCGACCTCAACGCCGCCGTGGACTACGCCAAGAAACTCGACGCCTGCAACGGCAAGGTCGCCACCGCCGGCTTCTGCTGGGGTGGCGGCAAAGCCTTTGCCCTCGCGGCCAGCAATAAAGACCTCCAGGCCGCCTTTGTCTTTTACGGTGCGCCGATGCTGCCGGTTGCGGACATTCCCAAGGTCGGTTGCCCGGTTTACGGATTCTATGGCGAGGCCGATGCCCGCATTAGCGCGAGCGTCCCCGCCGAGAACGACGCCATGAAGGCCGCCGGTAAAACCTACGACGCCATCGTGTACCCCGGCGCCGCCCACGGCTTTATGCGCCTCGGCCAAATGGACGACTCCAACGCCGCCAATAAAAAAGCCGCCGAGGATTCCTGGAAGCGCATGCTCGACCTGATGGCCAAATTAAACGCACCCGCCACGAAGTAAGTTTCGCGCATGGGCAGCGCCACCTCTCTGGGGCGTCCGCAAACGTTTTGGAGAAACGTCCCCGCCTTTGCACCCGGCCGCCACCCTCCGGCATTGCGCGCGCGGCGGGCCTGTGCTACGTTGCCCTCCGATGCGTTTTTATCCCGGCGATCCCGACCACCAACCCCTCGGCCACGTCGGCCGCGTGCCGGTTTTCGCTGCCACCATCTTCGCGGCACTCTTCGTCGTGGGTATGGTAGTGACAGTGATGCTCGAAACCGCGGGTGGCCCGCTCTACGTGTTGGAATTTGAGGCAGGAGAGTTTTACAGCCGCGGCTGGATCTGGCAGTTGCTCACCTGCACGTTCGTCAACGCGCCCGATTTCTTCTTCCTCTTCAGCGTTTACTTTTTTTACCGGTTTGGCATCGAAATTGAACAATACCTCGGCCGCCGCGTCTTCCTTGTGCTTTACGGCCTGCTCTTGCTGGCAATGACGGCCGTCCTCGGCCTTTGGTACCTGGCTGGCATCCCGGGTTCGTTTTCCGGCATGCAGAACATTACCATCGGCCTGTTCATCGCCTATGCCACCTTGTATCCCAATCTGGAATTCTTTGGCTGGGTCCCGCTCAAGCACGTCGCCTTCGCCTGCTTCGCCATTTCCGCCCTCAGCTATTTTCCCAGTCACAACTGGCAGGGCCTTTCGGTCGTGCTTGCCATCTGCGGTGTCGCTTTTGGCTACACCCGTTTCAAAAAGGTCGGCGGCGCGGTGGAATTGCCCGCCTTCGCGCACAAACTCAATCCCTTCCGCCGTCGGCCCAAGTTTCGCGTGCTGCCCACGCCCGAAGGCGCCAGTCCGCGCTCCTCCATGGGCGGCAGTGATACTTCCATTGAATCCGTGGACGCCATTCTCGATAAAATCGCCCAACAAGGCTTCGCCAGCCTCACCCAGTCCGAACGCGACCAGCTCGAAAAAGCCCGCGAAATTTTGAATAAGAAAAGGTCGTGATCAGTGTCGGACTTTGAAACAACGGCGTATTTGCGCATCTCGCCGTTTGCTGCCCACTAGCCAAAAGGCGCCACCATTGAGCGTTGGACATTCAGCATTCCCCTCCCCTTTGTCCCCTTCTTTCCTACTCCTGCTCCGCCAGCCACCGCTCGGCCTCAATCGCCGCCTGGCAACCCATGCCCGCCGCCGTAATCGCCTGCCGGAAAACATGGTCCGCGCAATCACCCGCGACAAACACGCCCGGTACTTTCGTGCGCACCTGGCTGCCGTCTTCCGTCACAAAATAGCCCAGCTCGTCCAGCGGCAGCGCCCCGGCAAATGCCTGCGTGTTCGGATTATGCCCAATCGCCACAAACACGCCCTTGACCGCCAGTTCCGCCGCCGCACCGGTCTTTTTATTCTTTATCGCCAGCCCGCGCACGTGCCCCTTGTCATCCGCCAGCACGCGCTCCACCACCGTGTCCCACACCATCTGAATCTTGGGGTGCTCCACCGTGCGCTTGGCCATGATTTCCGACGCCCGCAGTTCGTCGCGCCGGTGAATCAAATAAATTTTCGCGCAAAAGCGCGTCAGAAACAGCGCCTCTTCGCAGGCCGAGTCGCCGCCGCCCACGACCGCCACTTCCATCCCCCGGTAAAACGCCCCGTCGCACGTCGCGCATGTCGTCACGCCCTTGCCGCCAAACATTTCCATCTCGCCCGGCACGCCAATCATCTTTGGCGACGCCCCCGTCGCCACAATCACCGCCCGTGCCTCATACTTCTGCGTCGCCGAATGTAAAGTTTTCACCGGCCCGTTCAGTTCCACGCGCTCAATCAAGTCGCTCTGGAATCGCGTGCCGAATTTCGCCGCCTGCTTGCGCAACCGGTCCATCAATTCAAACCCATCCACGCCCTCGGGAAAGCCGGGAAAGTTTTCCACTTCCGACGTCGTCGTCAACTGCCCGCCGGGCTGGACGCCTTCGATAATCAGCGGCTGCAGGTTCGCCCGCGCCGCGTAAATCGCCGCCGTCAGCCCCGCGCATCCCGTGCCTAAAATCAAAACGTTTTCCATGATTAACCCAAGGTAAGAAGGAAACCCATGCCGGGCCAAGGGAAAAAGATCAAGAACTCTGTAAACTCAATCCGATAAACTTCCCTTCTTCACGGCCATTCGCGGATGAAAATTCTTCTTTGCGTCCTTTGCGCCTTTGCGGTGAATATGAGCTTAAAATCCGGCCTAAAACACCCGTGCTAATTGACACCCATTGCCATCTCGCCGACTTCGCCCGCCGCGGCGACCTGCCCGCCATGCTTGACCGCGCCAACGCCGCCAGCGTCACCCGCGTCATCACCATCGGCACCAGCCCGGACGACTGGGACCTCTACGCCGGCCTCGCCGCCGCCCACCCCGGCCGCGTGGATTACACCGTCGGCCTCCATCCTTGCGATATAGAAGAAAACACCCCCTGGGAAACCCAGGTCGCGCAAATTTCGCCTTTCTTTCATCGCACGACCGGTTCGCGCCCCGTCGCCTTGGGAGAAATCGGCCTCGACCGTTTTCACCTGCCCAAAGACCCCGCCAAAGCCGCCGCCATTTTCACCCAACAGGAAAACGCCTTCCGCGCCCAACTCGCCCTCGCCCGCGAACTCGCCTGCCCCGTCGTCATCCATTCGCGCGATTCCTTTCCCGATTGCCTGCGGGTCATTGACGACAGCGGCGTGGATTGGAAAAAAGTCGTCTTCCACTGTTTTGCCCATGGCCCCGACGAAGTCCGCCTCCTGCGAGCCTGCGGCGGCCGCGCCTCCTTCACCGGCATCATCACCTACAAAAACGCCCAGCCCGTGCGCGACGCTCTCGCCGCCCAGGGTCTCGATGTCCTGATGCTCGAAACCGACGCTCCCTATCTCGCCCCCGTCCCCCATCGCGGCCAGCCCAACGAACCCGCCTACGTTGCCCACATCGCCGCTATGGCCGCCGAAATCTTAAAAATCCCCCTCGCCCAACTCTCCGCCCAAACCACCGCCAACGCCCGGGAGTTTTATGGACTAAGGTAGCGTCGAGCATCCCTGACCGGCCTGGTTGCCCCCTCGCGTAGAGAGAGATGAAAATAGCCGTGGCGCTTCAGCCCACGGAATAAATCCCGGCAATAAAACCGCGTCGCGTAGCGACGCTTGATAGTCTCGACTGCACAACCATAACTAGTTCCTGCGGGCGTTGCCCAACCACCCCAACCCATCCAACCTACCCAACGCAACCAACGCAGCCCTTCCA
>CAZCMU010000092.1:5449-10390 GCA_964499725.1 uncultured Opitutales bacterium | reverse complement strand
TTGATGATTTTGTCGCGCCCAGTGTACCCGCGCGCCAGGCGCACGCACGACATCGTGGCCTCCGTCCCGCTGTTGCACAGGCGCACCATTTCCAGCGAGGGCACCAGCTCGGCCATCGTCTCCGCCATCACCACTTCATTGGGGTGGGGCGTGCCAAAGCTCGTGCCCTTTTCGAGCGCCGAGGCGATGGCCAGGCGGATGCGCGGATGGTTGTGCCCAAACAGCGCCGGGCCCCAGGTGCAGACGTAGTCAATCACTTCGCCGCCATCAGCCGGATACAGCCGGCAGCCCTGGGCGCGGATGGTGAAAAACGGCGTGCCCCCGACCCCGCGAAACGCCCGCACGGGCGAATTCACGCCACCGGGGATTAAGCGCTTGGCGCGTTCAAACAAAGCATCGGAAAGAGGGGAGGGCATGGAATTATTTGTCTCAAAGCCAAAAATAAAATTTTACGCGTGCGTTAGAAAAAATAGCCTGACAAAACTCCGTCAGTGGACAAATCAAAAACACCGCTCATCCTCGCCTCCGCCTCACCCCGACGGAAGGAGCTCCTTTCGCGTTTGGGCGTGAAATTCGAGGTGCTGGTGGCGCCGATTACGGAGCATGAGGATGTGGATGCCGAGCCGCGGGCGATGGTGCTGCACAACGCCGCGCTCAAGGCCGCATGGGTTTGCGCGCAGTGTCCGGGGGCCTGGGTACTCGCCGCCGACACGACCGTCGCGCTCGACAATCGGGTTTTGAATAAACCCGCCGATTTGGCCGAGGCGCGGGCGATGCTCAAACGCCTTTCGGGTCGGACGCATACGGTTTATACGGGCGTGTGTTTGTGGCGAAGCGGACGGCTCGGAGAGCCGTCCCTACCTGAAATTAATTCAGTCGAAATCTCCCATTGCGAAACGAGCGAGGTCACGTTCCGGGCATTCGATGACGAAACGATCACCCGCTACTTCGCGCTGGTGAATCCGTTGGACAAAGCCGGGGCGTACGGCATCCAGGAAGGGCGCGAATTGATTCTGCAAAGCTACCGCGGCTCGTTCTCCAACATCATGGGTCTGCCGGTGGAGTGGCTGGCGACGCAACTGCGCGGGCTGGCCTTGCTTCCGCCCGGGGAAGTGCCCATCATTGAAGACTCGCTATTTCGTGACAACTCCCGCCCAGCCGTCGGTTAAATCCACCGCCTCGCGCCCATTGCGCGCGTGGACAGATTTTGACCGTCTCTCGCAACCGCGCGAGGACGACCCGAAGATCATCGGCTCGGCCATCCTGCTGACGATTCTGCTGCACGGCATGCTGTTTTTTTGGATTCTGCCCTGGCTGGGCAACGCCATGCAAATGTCTCGGGCAATTTCGAATCAGTCCGCCGGCCTCGCACCGCCGCCGGTGGAATACTTGCTCGCGCCGCTGACGCCCGCCGACCAACAGGCCATGCGTTACATGGAAACGAATCCCAACGCGCCCACAGTGAAGCCGGACGCGACCAACAACATTTCCAACCGCGACCAACGCGCCGCCCAGCCCAACCCGAATCCCGACGGCAATTCCGACAAGCCGCAGACCGACGGCCAGCAGTTAAACACGCAGAAAATAGTGCAAGGCGACTTGTCCCGCCCCGCGCCCGCGCCGTCGCCGCCGGCCCCCGTCACCCCACCGGCGCAGAAACCGGCCGTAGCCGCCCAGCCCGCCGCTCCCGTGGCCGCCGCCGCGCCCCCGGCCCTGCCCGCCAAGCCGACTTCCACCGATGGCGAAGGCATTCGCTTCGAAGAGAAACCTCCCGAAAAACCGGCGGACAAACCTGTCGAGAATCCATTGCCCCCCACCATTGCGCAAGCGCAGTCGAACCCCCGTCTGCGTGACGGACCGTTGACGCCCGATGTCGTCGCCCAAAGCGCCGCTGACGCGACTCCGGAGACGCGCCCGAGTTTGGCCGTGAAAACCCACGCCGGGCCCGTCGTCGAGGAAAAGAAAGGCACGCACAATGCGGGTATTGCCCCGGCGGTGGACGCGAAGTTCAACCAATTCGGCGCGTATTTGCAGATGATGTTCGAAGCCATCAGCTCGCAATGGGACAACGATTGCGCAAATTTTTCCTTCAACCAGCGCGATGCGGGAACCGTGGTTGAAGTGGAATTCACGCTCGACAGCAAAGGTGGAGTCACCGGCCTGCAGGTGGCCGATACCACCGCCACGCGCGGCGCCACGCTCCTGTGCGTAAACGCCATCAAACTGCCCGCGCCCTATGGGGTGTGGAGCAAGGAAATGGTCGCGCTCCTCGGCGAGGCGCAAACCGTCCGCATCAGCTTTTACTACCAGTGAGCGACGCGCCCGCCAACGTGAACTGGGAAAAGGTGCTGCCCCTGGCGCACAAGGCGCGGGTCGTGCAAGTCTCGGGTCACTTGCTGGCGCTGGAAAAGCCCGCGGGCATCATGACCCACCCGAACAAGGATGCGGACCGCAATTATTCGCTGCTCCAGGCGCGGTACGACCACGAGCGCGAATGTTACCGCTGGCACGCGGAATCCGCCGACGACCCGGGAAAACTATATTTGCTCAACCGCATTGATTCGCCGACCTCCGGTCTCGTGCTGGCGGCGATGGATAGCGAAACCGCCAAGGCCGGGCGCGCGGCCTTTGCCAAAGGCGATGTGGAGAAAATTTATTACGCCATCCTGCTCGGGGTGCCCCGCCCCCGCAAAGGCTCCTGGGAGGACCAGTTGATTCGCATGCCCGTGCGACCGGGCAGTCATGAAGTCGCGCGCATCGTGGTCCGGCGGCCGGGGCCGGGGCCATCGGGCAAAGCGGCGACGACACGTTTTGAAGTCATTGAAAGCCATGGCCACGCGGGCGCGATGCTCACCCTCGTCCGGCTGGAGCCGGTCACGGGCCGCACGCACCAGTTGCGCGTGCAGTCCGCCGCGCACCGGAACCCGATCGTGGGCGACGCGACGTACGGCGACTTTCCCTTCAACCGCGAATTTGGCCGGCGCACCGGCCATAAACGGCTGTTCCTGCATTGCGCCAGCGTGCGAATCCCGTCCTTGAATTTTTCCGCGGAAAGCCCGCTGCCCAAGGAGTTTTACGCCGCGCTCGGCAAGGAACCCGCCAAAGGCTAATCTTCGTCACGGCGCCGTGACTACAGCTTCGGTGAGTCGGGCAATTTCTTCAGCCGACAGCTCACGTTCATTCGCAAACGCCAGTCCAACCACCGCGCGGACTTCTCCTGTAGGGTCGAATGCCGGCAACGCAATCGCGGCCTGGGCCTGCACGGCCAGCGCGCCGGGTCGCACATCGCCCGTGCGGTCGGTTTGCAGATTGCACGTCTGCACCGGCTCTTTGCGTTCCAGGGCCAACCCAGCCATGCCTTTTCCTGAAGGGATGGTCAGCGTCGCCGCAATCACTGGCGGCGGGATGTTGACTGCCGCGACTAAAATGAGCTGATTGCCCTCGCGCCGGTGGATAGTGCCCGCCGCGCCGCCCTGTGCGCGCACAAATGTTTCCAGCCAAAGCTGGGCAGCCGGTTCCGGGGTAAACATGATTTAAAAATGGTGCTCGGGAAGGGAGTCGAACCCTTAAGCCTTACGGCATACGCTCCTGAGGCGTACGTGTCTGCCAATTCCACCACCCGAGCCTGTCAGTGCGGCATACCGTTTAACCGGATTGCCTTGGAACAAAGGGTTGCGAAATTACCCCGCCGTTGCCACCGTGTCAAGCGATGAGCCAACGCCAGAAACACACGCGCTTTTGGAAATACCACGCCCTGGGCAACGACTACCTCGTCCTCGACGCGGCCGACGCCCCCCGCGCGCCCCGGCCCGCCGAGGTCGTGCGCATCTGCCATCGCAACTTTGGCCTCGGCTCGGACGGCATTCTTTACGGCCCCCTGCGCGTGAAGGGCGCGGACTTCGGCCTGCGCATCTTCAACCCCGACGGCAGCGAGGCCGAAAAAAGCGGCAACGGCCTGCGCATCTTTGCGCGCTATTTGTGGGATAGAAAAAAAGTCACCACCAAGCCCTTCACCATCCACACTCCTGGAGGAGTCGTCACTTGTGTGGTGGCCGCGGGCGGCAAAAAAATCACGGTCGAGATGGGCCGCGTGAGTTTCTCCAGCGTGGATATCCCGGTGAACGTCAGCCCCGCGCGCGAAGTGCTCAACGAGGAAATCGCCGTGGCCGGCCGAATTTATCGTTTCTACGCGGCCACCGTCGGCAACCCGCATTGTGTGCTGCCGCTGGACAATGTTTCGTCCGAACTGGCGCGCGAAATTGGCCCGCTTTTGGAAACGCATCGGTTTTTTCCCAATCGCACCAATGTCCAGTTTCTAAAAATTCTCGACCGCAAAAACATCCAGATTGAGATTTGGGAGCGCGGGGCGGGCTACACGCTGGCCTCGGGCAGCTCGAGCAGCGCGGCGGCGGCGGTGGCCCGCAAAATGGGCGCGTGCGACGGCGACATCACCGTCCACATGCCCGGCGGCAAATTAAAAATCAAAGTCGCCGGCGATTACGCCATCACCATGACCGGCCCCGCGACGCTGGTCGGGGAGTATTTCTTGGATATGGAAGCGCTGAAGTAGGAGCATTAACCCGGATTCTGCGCGACCCAAAAGCGGCAGTCATCGCCAAATTTCCGCACTTCCTCGGATTCGTTGGCGATGTCGGCGCGCAGCACATCGGTTTCATAACGCCAGCCAGTGGCCGAAAGGTCTTCCAAAATTTCCTCGCGAATGGGAATATGGATAAACAATGGCCCATGCGGGCTTTCAATAACCCGGTCGCCCAATTCGTCGAGCCCCGGTGCTTGTTTCCCTTCCTTCCAGCGCTGTTCTTCCTCGATCCAAAAGTCGCGAAATTTTTCGCTGACGCGGTTGTGCGTAGTGAAGGCGAACCACGCGCCGGGTTTGGTCACGCGGCGAATCTCGCGCAGCGCAATGCGGCGGTTTTCGCG
>CAZCMU010000092.1:0-5349 GCA_964499725.1 uncultured Opitutales bacterium | reverse complement strand
TGACGGCGTCCGGCTCCATGGCTTTTACATTTCTTTAGCGGCCTTTGCGGTTGAAGGGCGAGGGGGGAGATGATAGGCTTCATCCCTAGAAAGACGCCAGCGCCGATTCTGGGCAACCAATTGGCGAAAGTTTTTGTTTACCTTAAACACCTCCATGCGGGTTTGGCCCTTGTCAGTCATCAAATTAGGTATACGCGCGCGCTGGCTGGGCGCGCGGGGCTTCGGCTTGTTTTTGATGCTGGGGGTCTTGATGTTTGCCTCGCGCCTGGGGGCGGTGTCGGCGCCGGTTACGCTGGGTTCCGTCGCTTCGGCGCCCGGCGACTCAGTGACTATGAACGATAGTATCAAGCTGATACCCGCTGGCCCGCAACCCGCCCTGGTCAGGGGGCGGACGCCGCCGCACATCACACGAAACAGTTTGCGGGCGGAGGAAGCCAGCGCAGTCATGAATTTTAATGTCAGCCTGAAGATGCGCAATTTTGCGGAATTGCAGGGTCGGCTGGCGCGCGGCGAAACTATTTCTCCCGCGGAAATGGCCGACAAATATTTGCCGCTGGCCGCCGACTACAACGCCACCGCGAACTGGCTGCGCCAGCAGGGGTTTGTCATTGAACCGGACTCCGGCGGCCTGATGTTGTTTGCGCGCGGTACTGTGGCCCAGGTGCGGGACGCCTTCCAGGTGTCTTTCGCCCGGGTGGCCACGCAGGACGGGGAATTTTCTTCCGCAGTGACTGCGCCCAGCGTGCCCGCCTCGCTGGCCCCGGCGCTGATGGGCATCAACGGCCTCCAGCCGCATCTGCGCAAGCATCCGAACCTGGTCCATCCGGATGCGGCGAATGGGGTCTTTGCCCCGCCGTATTTCCCCAAACAAATCGCCCAGGCCTACGGTGCAAATTCGCTGACACAAACCGGTTCTGGCCAGACGATTGCCATTGTGATGGACGCGTTCCCCAAATCCACCGACCTCACCAAATTCTGGAACACTTGCAGCATCACCCAGTCCACCGCCAATATTGCGAATATCAGCGTAGGCGCGGGCCCGCCAACCGGGGTTAACGCCGATACGCTGGGTTACGAGGAGGTTTGCCTCGACGTGGAATGGAGCAGTTCGATTGCGTCCGCGGCGAAGGTGCGGGTTTACGGGGTTAATGGCTTGGACGAAACCGACTTGGATCTAGCCTATCAACAAATTTACACTGATGCGGCCAACAACCCGCAACTCGGTCTGCATGTTGTCTCGCTCAGCTACGGTGGCAGCGAAGGCTCGTCGGCCCAATTGCAAACGGACGATGCTTTGTTTGCCCAACTGGCCAGCGCGGGCGTCACGGTTTTCGCCTCCTCGGGTGACAATGGTTCTACAGCCGGGGCGCAGAACCCGGCCAGCGACCCCAATGTGACGGGCGTCGGCGGCACCAGCATCACCCTCAACACTGCCACCGGGGCCGTTACCAGCGAAACGGGGTGGTCGGGGAGCGGCGGTGGCATGAGCCAATATTTCACGTTGCCGACCTGGCAAACGAATCTGGGCCAGCCGGCCCCGGTGCCATTTCGGACCGTGCCGGATATCGCGGCGCCAGCGGATCCGGGCACGGGTTGTTTGATTGTCGTTAATGGCAGCAACCTCACCGTGGGCGGCACCAGTTGGAGTACCCCAACCTGGGCCGGTTTTTGCACTTTGTTTAACCAACTCCGCATCAGCAACGGCCTCACATCGTTGGGGCTGCTGAATCCCAAACTCTATCCGCTGCTGGGGACCGCGAATTTTCGCGATATCACCAGCGGAAGCAATGGGAGTTTCAGCGCCGTCACGGGTTACGATATGGTCACGGGTATTGGCGTGCCGAATGTCGCCACCCTTTCGCAAACTTTGAGCAAGGCCATCACCCCTCCCTCGGCAGCGGAAGTTTTGGCCGGGCAGAACGCGGTTTTTGCCCTGCCCAATACTGGCTCCGGGGAGACGACCTTTCAATGGCAGCGTTGTTTGGTCAATTCTAGCACCTGGAGCAACCTGACGGACAACGCCACCTACAACGGTTCGGCGACCGCAACTCTCACCATCAATGCCACCACTGCGGCAATGGACGGCGATCAATTCCAATGTGTCATCAGCCTGTCGGCCGGCGGCAGTGGCACTTCTCCTCCGGCTGCGCTCATTGTCGTTTCTGATATTTACGTTTCCTCCACCGTGGCGGGACAGGTTGGCGTGGGCGGGACGGCCAACGGCACTGGCATGAATGCGCAGTTTAATTATCCCAACGACCCGGCGGTGGATTCCGGCGGCAATATTTTTGTCGCTGACTTTAACAATTTTTCCATCCGCAAAATCAGCCCCGCTGGCAGCGTCTCCACCTTTGCCGGCTCCAATGGCAATCCCGGCGACCGCGATGGCATCCCGGGCGCGGCGCGGTTCAACGAGGTGAATGCGGTATTTTTCGACGCCACCGGCAACCTTTATGTCGCCGATTCGGGCAACGACCTCATTCGCAAAGTTCTGCCCAATGGCAATGTCTCCACCATCGCCGGGGAGGGCGGCATAACCGGAACGGCCAATGGCTCGGGCAATCTGGCGCAGTTCAATTTCCCCTCGGGCGTCGCCGTGGATGCCTCCGGCAACATTTTCGTGGCGGACACCAACAACCACCTCATTCGCAAAATCACGGTTTCAGGCGGCAACTACACGGTCTCCACTTTGGCCGGCAATGCGGGCGTGGCTGGTTTTGCGGATGGCACCGGCACCAGCGCCAAGTTTAATTTCCCATCGGCGATTGCGGTGGACGCCTCCGGCAACCTCTACGTGGCTGACGCGCAAAACAACGCCATCCGCAAAGTGACGCAAGGCGGCGTGGTCACCACTCTTGCGGGCCATCCGCCGCAAGCCGGCCTGGTGGATGGCACCGGCTCATTTGCCTATTTCAATTTTCCCAGCGGCATCACGGTGGATGCTTCCGGCAACATCTATGTGACGGATACGGATAACAACACCATCCGCAAAGTGACGCCCGCGGGGGTGGTCAGCACCGTTCTCGGCCAGCCGGCCGTGCAAGGTGCCGCCGACGGCGTGAGCACCAGCGCGCAACTCAACGCGCCTTACGGCCTGTGCATTTCCTCCTCCGGGGCCATCATTATTGCCGACACGAATAACGACCTCATTCGCGAGGCCATTCGGGTATTTGCCCCGCAAATCCAAACCGCGCCGCAGAGCCAGGCCGTCCTGCTCGGGCAGAACGCAACCTTCACTCTGGTGGCCAACGGCACCGCGACGCTCAATTACGTGTGGCAGACTTTTTCGACGGGCAATGGCACTTGGACCAACCTGGCGAATAATGCCACATTTAACGGCGCCACGACGCCCGCGCTAACCATCAACAGCACCACGCTGGCCATGAATGGCGAACAATTACGCTGCCTGGTCAGCAACGCTTATGGCAGCGTAGCCACGAGCTCTGTTACTTTAAGTGTTCTAGCCGCGCCTGTTTTCACCACCCAGCCGGTGAGTGCGACTGCGACCGCCGGTGGTATCGCCCAATTTAATGTGGCCGCCAGCGGCTCGCCCGTGCCCACTTACCAATGGCAGGTGCTGCCAAGCGGCGCCTCGAACTGGCTCAGCTTGACGGACAATGCCACCTATGTGGGTTCCGCCACTCCGACACTCACGGTCACTGCGGCATCCTCCTTGAATGGCGCCCAGTTTAGTTGTGTGGCCAGCAACGGCATCAGCCCGAATGCCACTTCGCAGGCGGCGCTGCTCACTGTGTATCCCGTGGGCTACATCGCCTGGGCCGCTAGTCTGAACCTGGCCGGGGGCAGCGCGCTGCCGACGGCGACGCCGTTCGCCGACACCTTGCCGAACCTTGCGCGCTTCGCCATGGGCATCGGCGCCGTTCCCACCGCCGGCCAGTTGCCCGCCTTGTCCACGCAGGTTGTCAACGGCACCACTTATCTCCGGCTGGACTACAATGTGAGCAATAGTTTGAGCGGACTGCAGGTTATCGCGCAGTATTCCTATGACTTGCAAACCTGGCAGCCGCTTTCCAATTCGGCCATCGCGCAACTGGCCGACCTGAACGCCCAAACCACGCATTATCAGGCCAGCGTTGCCATTCCCGCGAGCGGGACGGTTTTCCTGCGATTAGTGGTCAAATCGCAATAAAGTTAATCGGCGGGTTGGCTTATCTCACTTCCGCCACTTCGATCTGGCTGGCTTCGGCAAAGCCCAGCGCGGTGGTGCCGCCGGCGCGCAGGTCGCAATGCACGACCCCGCTGGTCCGGTCGCGTTTCATTACGCGGACGCGTGCGCCCGGCTTGAGCCCCGTCTGCTGCACGAATTCCAAAAAGCGGGGTGTTTGTTCGGTGATGCGCACCACGCGCCAGGATTTGGCCGGCGCGCAGGTCGCCAGGGTCACGCCGCCTTTCGTTTCAAAACGCGGATGCTTGACGTTGGGTATGGGGTCGCCATGGGGATCCACCGCGGGATGGCCGAGCAGCGCGTCCAGGCGCTCCAGCACCCGATCGGAAATGGCGTGTTCGAGCGCTTCGGCTTCCTCGTGGACTTCCGCCCAGTCCATTTTCAGCACCTGGACCAAAAACGACTCAATCAGGCGGTGTTTGCGCAGCACCGCCAGCGCGAGCCCCCGGCCCTTGGGCGTCAGGCGCACCCCCGTGCGGGCATGGTATTCCACCAGTCCTTGCTTGGCCATGGATTTGACCATGGTGGTGCTGGTGCCGGGCACCACGCCCAGCGCCTCCGCAATCGTGCCGGTGGGCACCATGCCCCCGGGCTCCCCCGAACGCAGCAGGATGGCCTTGAGGTAATTCTCGATGGTGCTCGACGCCATAAGGGCGATTAAATCCGAACCGGAATTTGAGAACAACCTTATTTTGAATTTGACTAATCAAAATGGAAACTTCTATTATGTGCAAAGATGAGTGACAGGATTCAAAATACGATTCCCGCGTCGGTGGCCGCCCGCGCCGGCGGGCTGTCGCTGGAGGGGCTCCATGGCACGGTCCGCCTGCCGGAGTTGTCGGCCCGGCCCTGGCGCCAGTACCTGGCCTTTTTTGGTCCGGCGCTGCTGGTGAGCGTCGGCTACATGGATCCGGGCAACTGGGCCACCGACCTCCAGGCCGGGGCCCAGTTCAAATATCAACTGCTGTGGATCGTGGGTGTCTCCAGCCTGATGGCGATTTTTTTGCAGGTCATTTCCGCCCGGCTGGGTTTGGCCACGGGCAAGGACCTGGCCCAATGCTGCCGCGACTTCCTGCCCCAGTGGACCCGCTGGCCCAACTACCTCAGTTGCGAAGTGGCTTTCGCCGCCTGCGACCTGGCGGAGATTTTGGGCAGCGCGGTGG
>CAZCMU010000091.1:4027-10444 GCA_964499725.1 uncultured Opitutales bacterium | reverse complement strand
ACCACCCATTCGAGCAGCAGGGGCTTCACGCGTGTTTCGAACACGAGGAGCATCGGCGCGGAAATCAACCAGGCCAGCGCGGGAAACACCAGCAAGGCCACCACCCGCCCGCGCCGCGACAGGGAAACCACGCGGCCCTGCGCATCGGTGCTGGCCACCAAAAAGCCCATCGCCAGCACAAAGCCCGCGAGGCCGAGCGACAACGCGGCAGCGGAATCCGTATCCGGCCCCGTGACGGCGCGCAAGAACCCGCCATACAAAAAAAGCAGCAAGCTGCCGAAAACGGTGAGCCCGGCGAAAAAATTGAGCAGGCCGGCGAGCTGGTTTTCGGCTGGTGCGGTGGCGGACGGATCGCCCAGCAAGATGGCCTTCAACTGCGGCCAGCGGTCGTTCACCACAAAGATGACAAACACCGGGACGAGAAACCCGAAGCTGAAGTCTTCACTCGTGCGCCAGTAATGCTGCTGGTCGCCCACGACGAGCACCATCAGCGCCAGCGCCAACCAGGCCGCCAGCCGGGTCTCGGGCCGCAACTGGGAAAAGCCGCTGTGCCGCAATGCATTAAAATCCATGATGAAGTGGCGCAAGCGCAAGGGCATCGCAATCCCCCCACCCTTTCAACCCCAAAAGGCTGGGCCGGTGCCAAACTACAGTTCAGTAGGGGACAGGAACAAGTCATCACGAAGCTGGCGGCCCAGAGCGAGGCCATCGTTGCGACGCGGATACGGTTGAGGAAAATTTCGGCAATCACCACCCGCGTCACCATGGACTGGGACATCAAATAGCAGGCGATGGCGAGTAACTTCACTACTCTGGCGGTGTTTTGGTCGTGTCATTTCGACAAAATTTTTTGTAATCTTCTCAATCTTTTTAATATTATTTAAGTTGTTTTTTATTTTAAATAATGACTCAATATCCAAAAATTTGCATTTTGGCGGTTTTTTGGTCCAAAAGTGGCCAAAGCTCCATAACGAGCTGAACAGCAAACAGTTTCATGAAATATGGCTCAATTTCCAGTCAACTTGCCCCAATCCTTCCGAGTAATCGAGGGAAATTGCCGGCCGAGGGTCATTTTTATCTCGTTGCACATTAGAATTTTATGGAAGTAATCAACCGATCCAACCGCGAAACTGACCCCGGCCAAATGACGGCCAGCTTGGATCGGGCCCAATTTTGGCGGAAATTAGCCGGTTACTCGGGCCTTTTCGCGTCCCACCCTACCATTTTATCCGGACAACAAACCGGGTTTAGCCCCATTGATTGGTTCAACCTTTTTCGTTAAAGTGGTCTTGTGAACTCCAGGTTACAACCCAAATATCGGTCGCGGAAATTGTCCGGCAATCCGGTTTTTCCGGCTCGATTTTGTTTACGCAGGTTTTTCGCCGGTTGGTGGGGGGGGCCGCCCTAAAAGCGCCGCCGGGTCCTCAAAGGCTAAAAATACCCGAAAAAACTGTGAAAACTTGGTAAAAAGACCCCGATTTGGTCAAAAAAATGCTAAGAACCTGAATTTAGGTTGTTTCCCCCAGACGCGCCTATAGTATGAAGGGCAAATTAATTTTACCACAACTACCCGAGCTGAGGAAAAGCCCCGACTCGGGAATCACCAAAAAACGCCGATAATCTTCATCGAAGCCATGAACCGCCACCACCATATCCGCGACCTGTTTGCGCGGGCCTTCCTCCTTGTGGGGTTGGGCGTGGCGGCGCTTGTCTTGGCCCCGATAGCTCACGGCCAGACGAATATTTTCAAGGCCAACAGCACGACGGATCTGTCCTCGAACACAAGCTGGACGCTTTCGACCGGCGGCACGGGTGGCAACCCCGCCGCGGTCAATTCGGGTGACCTGGGAGTCATCGACAGCACCGTCAACGCGGCCAATGCGGCCACCTTGACTTTCAGTTCGAGTCTGACGCTGGGCGGTTTGCAGATCAAAAATCCAGGCGGCGCAGTGACGATCAACGCCACGACACTCCAGAATTTTACCATCGGCAATGGCTCCTTCGTGACGCCCCTGCAATTTGCCGGCATCGACATGAGCAATTCTTCGGTGAACCTGACCTTGGGCTCGAACGTGAACACGATTTTGGCGACCGTGCAAAACTGGTACGTCGGCAATGGCACGAGTAATCCGACGCTGACGATGAACGGGACGCTGAACATGGGTGTAAGCCAGTTGTACCTGGTCGGCACCGGGAACTACAACATGGCCGGCAACATTTCCGGCTCGGGATCTCTGGTGGTGGACAGCACCGGCACGACGACCCTCTCCGGCACCAATACCAATTCGGGCGGCGTGACACTTGGCAACGGCACCCTCATTCTGACCAACGGGGGCAATGCCACCGCGTCTTCGCTGGGCACGGGCACCTTGGGCATCGACACGGGGAACCTGAACGGCACGACGTACCTGAACACGGGTGGCAGCGACGTCACGCTTGCGACCAACAATAACATTCGACTGGCCGGCAATCTCAACTTTCTCGGCGCGGCGAATTTGAGCCTGGGCACGGGCACCATGATCTTGGACGCGAACGTCGCCGCGAACGTCACCGCGAACACCCTGACCATCAGTGGCGCGATTGTGGACGGCGGCACGACGGCCAACTCCGACGGCTTCGGGCTCACGAAAATCGGCGCGGGCACCTTGCAACTGGCGGGCGCGAACACGTTTACGGGCAACTTGAATTTGCAAGTGGGCACATTGAGCCTCACCAATAATTCGGCGCTGCAAAACGCCATCCTCAACTACACGGGTGGCACGCTCACCTTCACGGCGGGGTCGCAACTGGCGTTGGGCGGTCTAGCCGGGAGCCAGAACATCGCCTTGGGCACGGGCAACCTGGCCATCACCACGGTTTACGGTCATAACGCGACCTACACCGGCAATCTGACAGGCGGCAACACGACGTCGGCAGTCACCATCAACGGCGCGGCGATTCAAGCCTTCAGCGGGTTGAGCAATTACACCGGCACCACGACGCTTAACTCCGGCACGCTGGCCATCAATGGCGGCGGCAACGCCACCGCAGGCCCCATCGGCGCCACGGCCGCGACTTTGGTCATCAACGGGGGCAGCCTGGACAACACCAGTGGTGCCAATGTAACTTTGTTGACCAACAATGCGCAGAACTGGAATGGCAACTTTACCTTTGCCGGCACGAATAATTTGAATCTGGGCACCGGCGCAGTGACAATGAACGCGAGCCGCACCGTGACCGTCAGCGCCAACACCCTCACGGTGGGTGGTGTCATCAGCGGCGCGGGCGACAGCCTGACGAAGGCCGGCACCTACGGCACCTTGGTGCTGAACGGCGCGAATACCTACACCGGCGGCACGACGGTCAGTGCCGGCACGTTAATTCTGAATGGTGCGAATAATTTCGGCGCGGGCACCTTGGTCGTCAATTCGGGTGGTGTTCTCACCTTGAACAGCGCGGACACCATCACCGGCAACACGACCTTGAACAGCGGCGGGCAATTAAACTTTAACAACGCCGGCGCCATCTCCGGCGGCAGTCTGGTCATCAACGGCGGCACGCTCGACAACACCAGCGGCGGCGCGATTGTGAGCACGTCCAACAACGCCCAATACTGGAACGGCGACTTTACCTTTGCCGGCTCGAATGGCACCAACAGCAACCTGAACCTTGGCACCGGCGCGGTGGCGATGAATGCCAGCCGCACCTTGACGGTCAACAACAGCACCTTGACTGTGGGTGGCGCCATCAGCGGCACGGGCTTCGGTCTAACCCAGAGCGGCAATGGCACGCTGGTGCTCAACGGCGCGAACAGTTACACCGGCGGCACCATCATCAATAGCGGCACGGTGGTGCTGGCGGGCAACAATAATTCCGCCACCGGCGGTACGACGGTGAACAGCGGCGGACAAGTGAATCTCAACAATGCCAACGCCCTGGGCACGGGCAGCACGCTGACCATGAATAACGGGAGCGCACTGGACAACACGAGCGCCGGCACCATCACCAATGCAAACACCAATGCGCTGCAATTAAATGGCGCGGTCAATTATGTCGGCACTCAGGCGTTGAACTATGGCACGGGCGGCGTCACCCTCCAGAGCAACTCGACGCTTAATGTCGAAGCGAGTTCACTGACCCTCGGCGGCACCGTCAGCGGCGCATTCGGGCTGACCAAGAACGGCACGGGCACGCTCGTGATGTCGGGCACTAATTCCTACAGCGGTTTCACGGACATCAATGGCGGCACGCTGAGCGTGGGTGTTCTGGCCAATGGCGGCAGCAACAGCGGCATCGGCTCGTCGAGCAGCGCGGCCACGAACCTGGTGATCGCCAACAACGGCACCTTGGAATACACCGGCGGCACGGTCAGCACCGACCGGCTGTTCACCATCGGCAATAACACCGCCACGATTTCCAACAACGGCTCGGGCACCCTGACGTTTGGCAACTTTGGCGCCATCAACTTCAATCCGACGGGGACGAGCAATGGGACAGCCAGCGGCCCGGCCAGCTTTGTGGACGCCAGCGTGACCGACACCTTGATTTTGACGGGCAACAACGCCGGCCTGAATACGTTGGATCCCCAAATCAACAACAACGGCGGCACCACCCATTTCACCAATGTCACCATCAACGGCGCGGCCTGGGCGCTGAACAATCTCAACGCTTACAGCGGGACGACAACGCTCAACGCCGGCACGCTTTCGCTGACGAATGGCACGCTGGCCAACACGGCCACGTCGTCCCTCGGCACGAGCACGCTGGTCATCAACGGTGGCGCGCTGGACAACACCAGTGGCGCCGCAGTGACGATGGGGACAAACAACGCCGTCCAACTGAACAACAGTTTCACTTTTGTCGGCACCCAGGCGTTGAATTTAGGCACCGGCGCCGTAACTCTGGGCAACAGCACTGCGGCAATCATCACCACCACGGCGAACACGCTGACCATCGGTGGTGTCATTGGGGACAATGGCCTGGGCTACAGCCTGACGAAAGCCGGTAGCGGCGGCACGCTGGTGCTCAACGGCGCGAATACATTTAGTGGCAACATGAATGTGACGGGCGGCACGCTGACCCTGGGCGCCACCAATTCCCTGCAAAATGCCATCCTCAAC
Source organism: uncultured Opitutales bacterium (assembly GCA_964499725.1). GTDB lineage: Bacteria > Verrucomicrobiota > Verrucomicrobiia > Opitutales > JABDGR01 > JABDGR01. Next base: position 5,345 of record CAZCMU010000091.1, on the reverse strand, counting down.
AACACCGGCGGCACCGTCAACTTTGCCGCCGGAACCGCGACCCTTGGCGGTCTGGCGGGCAGCGTCGGCGAAAGCACGAACAGCCTGATCCTAAATACGGCGGCGAAAACCAATGTGACCTACAGCGGTGTGATCTCCGGCGCCAATTCGGTGACCATGCAAGGCAGCGGCACGGAAACCTTCAGCACCGCGCAAACCTACACGGGCGGCACGACAGTCAGCGGCGGCACACTGAGCATGACGGGCGCAAACAACTTCGGCACCGGCGGCGTCACCGTCAGCGGCGGCATTCTGAATCTGAATGGCACGACCAATACGCTCTCCGGCACGGTTGCCGTCTCAGGCGGCGTGGCCAATTTCACGACCACCGTCACCGACGCGCTCGGCGCATGGAACATCAGCGGCGGCACGTTAATTTTGGGCGGCGCGGCGGTCAACAGCGCGATGACGGGCGCGGTCAACCTCTCGGGCGGCACGCTGGACTATAACAAATCCGAAGCCGTCGGCACCGGCATCCTGACCATCACGGGGGGAACCCTGGACAACACGAACGCCACGTTTGTCAACGCCGGCTCCAATGCGATCCATTTGAACAGCAACCTCCTCTTCCAAGGCACCAACAACCTGGACCTCGGCACCGGCGGAGTGGTGCTGAACGCCAGCCGCACGGTGACCGTTAACGCCAACACCCTGACCATGGGCGGCATTATCAGCGACGGCGGCTCGGGCTTCAGCCTCACCAAGGCCGGGGCGGGCACGCTGGTGTCAACCAACGCGGACACTTACAAGGGCGGCACGGTTGTCTCCGCCGGCACGCTGGATATGTCGGGTTTGAATAATTTCAGCACGGGCGGCTTCACCGTGAGCGGCGGCGTGCTGAACATGAATGGCACGACCAATACTTTCTCCGGCACCGTTGCAGTCACCGGGGGCGTGGCCAATTTTACGACCACCGTCACCGACGCGCTCGGCGCGTGGAATATCAGCGGCGGCACGTTGGTCTTGGGCGGCGCGGCGGTCAACAGCGCGATGACGGGCGCGGTCAACCTCTCCGGCGGCACCTTGGATTATAACAAATCCGAAGCTGTGGGCACCGGCATCCTGACCATCACCGGCGGCACGCTGGACAACACGAACGCCACCTTTGTCAACGCCGGCAGCAACGTGATCCACTTAAACAGCAACCTCCTCTTCCAAGGCACCAACAACCTGGACCTCGGCACCGGCGGGGTGGTGCTGAACGCCAGCCGCACAGTAACGGTCAACGCCAACACCCTGACCATGGGCGGCATTATCAGCGACGGCGGCTCGGGCTTCA
>CAZCMU010000091.1:3786-3927 GCA_964499725.1 uncultured Opitutales bacterium | reverse complement strand
CCAATACTTTCTCCGGCACCGTTGCAGTCACCGGGGGCGTGGCCAATTTTACGACGACCGTCACCGACACGCTCGGCGCATGGAATATCAGCGGCGGCACGTTAATTTTGGGCGGCGCGGCGGTCAACAGCGCGATGACGG
>CAZCMU010000091.1:0-3686 GCA_964499725.1 uncultured Opitutales bacterium | reverse complement strand
CGTTAATTTTGGGCGGCGCGGCGGTCAACAGCGCGATGACGGGCGCGGTCAACCTATCCGGCGGCACGCTGGACTATAACAAATCCAAAGCCGTCGGCACGGGCACGCTGACCATCACCGGCGGCAATCTGGACAACACGAGTGGCGCGGGCTTTGTCAACGCCGCCACCAACGCGATAGCCTGGAACGGCAACTTTAATTTCCTGGGTACCAACAGCCTGAGCCTCGGCACGAGCGCAGTGACGTTGAGCGCCACCCACACGCTGACCATCAGTGCCAACACGCTGTCCATCGGCGGCGTCATCAGCGGCGCGGGCTTTGGCCTGACCCTGAATGGATCAGGGACACTGGATATTAATGGCTCCACGGTCAGCTCTTACACCGGCGCCACCACCATCAATGGAGGCACGCTAAACGTGGACTATTCCGCGTATGCGGCCAATAAGAACAATCAGATTAGCGCCTCCTCAGCGCTGGTTTTGGCTGGCGGTACGCTGCAAATGTCTGGCGAGACTGGCACCGCCCGCACCAACTCGCAGACTTTCTTAAGCACCGCGATCAATTCGGGCGCATCCTCCATCGTAATGACTCCGGGCACGGATTCAACGGAGACCCTGGCCCTGGCCGCCATGACGCGCAGCACAGGCGGCACCCTGAATCTCACCAATCCGGCGGCCACGCTGGTCACCACGACCAGCACGACGGCGCTCACGCACAACGTGGTCACTTCCGGCGTTAACTCGGGCACGGCCTACATGACCGTCAACGGCACCGACTGGGCGGGATGGAACGGCACCTCTTTTGGTCCTACTACTTACCTCGCGGGCAGCTCGCTGGCGAACTGGATCGCGGCCAACAATGTACTGGTCAGCACCACCACCAGCCCGGGGACAATCACGGCCGGCGCGGCGATCAACACCCTTAATTTTAAGAATGCCGCTCTGGCGGTGACACTCGGCGGTGTGCTGACCATCAACACCGGCGGCATTCTGGACAGCGGTTCAGCCATCGACTCCATTGGCAGCGGCACCCTAGAGGGCTCCGCCTCGGGAGAACTCGTCGTCATCCAAAATAGCACCGGCAACCTCACCATTTCATCCGTCATTGCCAATAACGGCGGCGCGACGGGCCTGACGAAATCGGGCACGGGGCGATTGATTTTGTCGGGCGCAAATACTTACAACGGCACCACCACGTTGAACCAGGGCACGCTGGCGATAAACAATAACAACGCCATCGGCACCGGGACCGGCGCGCAGATTGGCACGTTCGTCATCAACGGTGGCACGCTGGACAACACTTCGGGCTCGGCAGTGAGCACGACCAACAATGCCATGAACTGGAATGGCAATTTCTCTTTCGCGGGCAGCAACGCCCTGACCCTGGGTTCGGGAGCGGTCACGCTGGGCCAGAGTGTCACCGTGACGACGGCGGGCAGCAATCCCTTGACCGTGAACGGCATTATCTCGGGCGCCAACGGCCTCACCGAAGCCGGCTCGGGCACCCTGGTGTTGGGCGGCGCGAACACCTACACCGGCGGCACGACGGTCACCGGCGGCACGCTGGTCGAGTCGGGCGCAAACACTTTCGGCGCAGGTGGCTTTACCGTCACGGGCGGCACCCTCACCATGAATGGCGCCACCAACTCTTTCACAGGCGCGGTGAATGTCAGCGCAGGCACGGCGAATTTCACGACGACCATCACCGATGCTGGCGGTGCCTTCAACGTCAGTGGAGGCACGTTGATCTTGGGTGGCACGGCGGTCAACAGCGGGATGACCGGCTCGGTCAACCTGTCCGGCGGCACACTGGACTACAACAAATCCGAAGCGGTGGGCACCGGCACGCTGACCATTACCGGGGGCACGGTGGACAACACGAATGGCACGTTTGCCAACGCCGCCACCAACGCGATAGCCTTGAACGGCAACTTCGCCTTCCAAGGCACGAACAGCCTGGACCTCGGCACCGGCGGGGTGACGCTGGGCAACAATGTAGTCATGACCACCACGGCGAGCACGCTGACGGTGGGTGGCGTTATCTCGGGCGCCTTTAGCCTGACTGCGGCCGGCACGGGCAATGTTATCCTCAATGGCGCAGAAACCTACACGGGCGGCACGATCGTCACCGGCGGCACGCTAAACATGACCGGCGCGAATAATTTTGGCGCAGGCGGCGTCACCGTCTCCGGCGGCACACTGAATCTGACTGGCGCGACCAATACTTTCTCCGGCACCGTCGGCGTGAGTGCGGGCACGGCGAATTTCACGACGACCATCACCGATGCTGGCGGTGCCTTCAACGTCAGTGGAGGCACGTTGATCTTGGGTGGCACGGCGGTCAACAGCGGGATGACCGGCTCGGTCAACCTGTCCGGCGGCACACTGGACTACAACAAATCCGAAGCGGTGGGCACCGGCACGCTGACCATTACCGGGGGCACGGTGGACAATACGAATGGCACGTTTACGAACGCCGCCACCAATGCGATTAGCTTGAATGGCAACTTTGCCTTCCAGGGCACGAACAGCCTGAACCTCGGCACCGGCGCGGTGGCGCTGGGCAGCAATGTCACCGTGACCACGACTAACGCGGCCAACACGCTGACGATCGGCGGCATCATCTCGGGAACCAACAGCCTCACCGCCGCCGGCACGGGCAACCTGACGCTGAGCGGCGCGAACACCTACACGGGCGGCACGACGGTCACCGGCGGCACGCTGGACCTGACCGGTGCGAATAATTTTGGCGCGGGCACTTTGACCGTCAGCGGCGGCACGCTGGTGATTGGCAACGCCAACACCATCACTGGCAACACGACGGTGAACAGCGGCGGCACGCTGGACTATAACAACGCCGGCGCCATCTCGAGCGGCACGCTCGTCATCAACGGCGGCACTTTGGACAACACCAGTGGCGCCGCCATCGCGAGCACGACCAACAATGCCCAGCAGTGGAACGGCAATTTCACCTTTGCGGGCACAAACGGCGCGAACAGCAATCTGAACCTCGGCACCGGCGCGGTGGCGCTGGGCCAGAATGAAACGGTGACGTTGACCACCACGACCAGCACGCTGACAGAAGGCGGTGTCATCAGCGGCGGCTACAGCCTGATCAAGGCTGGGGCGGGCGACTTGGTCCTAACCGGCACGAGCACTTACACGGGCGGCACAATCATCAACGCCGGCACGCTGGAAGCCAACGGCAACAGTGCCTTGGGTGCGGCCGGTATTTATAACACGGTGACCGTCAACAACGGCGCGACGCTGCAATTGGACCAGGGCTTTGATTCCACCAACACCGGGAGCAGCCTGTCTTCGATGCTCAGCCTGAACGGCACGGGCGTGGGCGGCCAGGGCGCTTTGCTGGCCAGCGGCAGCGGCACGACGGAATGGGCGGGCAATGTGACGCTGGCGGGCAACGCCTTAATCAGCGCGGGCACCACAATCGGCAGCAATTTGATCCTGGGCAATTCCGCCGCCAATCTTTTCGAGCCGGGCTTTAGCAACATCAGCCTGGGCGCGAACACCCTGACCTTCACCGGCGGGGAACAGACCAAAGTCACGATTGACTACGGTTCCATTCTGGGGACGGGCGGCATCGTGGTGAACATGACGAGCAACGCCACGAACACCGCCAATAATGGCATCGTGTACGACAACGGCTGGGGCAATGGCTACACGGGC
>CAZCMU010000090.1:4726-10537 GCA_964499725.1 uncultured Opitutales bacterium | reverse complement strand
GTTTCAAACTTGGGGCGGGACTCGCGGGGCCGAAAGCCGGATAACAGATGGCCTGACCCCACTTAGAACAGTCGCCGTTGCTGGTGACCTATTGCTGTTTCAGCGTCGTGTTGACTCCCTGAATAGTTTTCGTTTGATATTAGTGAGGCAGGGAACGCCTGAATTTAATGAGATAAGCAGGGTGGTCGGTGGTCGCCGTTGGGGCCCTCTTTATCTTTCGGATGCACCGGTCAGTCAGAGACTAATTTCACAAGCTGGGACTGAAATTGCGAATCTTACGGAACACCCCTTCCATGCTATTAGATCTGAGGTCCCACGTATAGAAACAAGACAAAGTCGAATAGCAAGAAACTCGGTTTTCGGTGAGAGGGTAAGGGCTGAATATCTATGTAGATGTGCGGTAAGTGGGGTTTCGATCACGACACCGTCTTTGATGTATGAAGTTGAGTCAGCGCATATAGTCCCTATTAGCCGAGGCGGAGTTGATGATATTCGAAACGGGTTCGCATTGACGCAAACTCTACACTGGGCCTTTGATCGTGGGCTTTTCGGTGTCAGTGCGGGGCGGGCCATATACATTCCGCGAAGAGTTAGGGGGATGACGCAAAATGAATTTCTTAGGCAGTTTGAAAATAGACAAATTTCTGAAGCGAGATCAGTAACCCTTCGCGTTCATCCGGATGCATTCGCTTGGCACTTTGAAAATATAGTTAGGCCATGGGATTAGACCGGTCTTTGCAGCGGACAAATGTTCATATGGTTGATGTATTTACTAAGGCCAAGCGTAGCAGGGTTATGTCGCAAATCCGTAGTAGCGGGAATCGCGACACAGAACTTGCATTGATAAATCTTTTCCGTAGACAAGGAATAACTGGTTGGCGCCGCAATTTTCTGGTTTTTGGCAAACCAGACTTCGTGTTCCCTAAAGTTCATCTTGCACTATTTGTAGACGGCTGTTTCTGGCATAGTTGTCCAAAACACGCCACCCAGCCAGCCAACAACCGGCAATTTTGGAAAAAGAAACTCGCCAAAAACAAGGCACGTGATCGATTAGTTAATCGGTGCCTTCGTAAGCGAGGTTGGCGGGTATTGCGGATTTGGGAACACGAGTTGTCGAAAAAAAATGAAGTTCATTGCATAAAAAAGATTCAAAGAGCTCTGACACCAAGTTAGCGTGATTTTCTCGAGAAGCTTAGCACGCACCTATCTCCATCCTCAAAACCCCATCCGCTTTTTTGGCGTTTCCGGCGGCGGGGCCAGCAGGGGTTGCAGCTTCGACCAAATGGCCCGCAGCGCACCGTCATGCTCCAGCAGGGTTTTATCAATTTCTGCCAACCGCTTAAGAATCGCCGCATTGGCCGCAAATTGCTCCCGCATTTGCATAAACGCCCGCACCACATACACGCTCATCGCCACCGCCTGCGGACTGTTCAAGACCGTGGCCGCCATAATCGCCCCATGCTCCGTGAAGGCATAAGGCCGGTAAGCCGCCCCGCGATGCCTTTTCGAACTCATCACAATTTGTGATGAGTTAGGGCTATCGCTTTCTTTTTCAAGGGGTTCTGAACTTGACGACTTCGCTTTCGACTTCAAGTTGACCCATTCCTGAGCGGTTAATTGAAACACAAAATCTTCCGGGAAGCGGTCGGTATTGCGTTTGATCGCTTGGTTGAAAACATGCGTGGGCACGCCGAAGAGCTCGGCTAGGTCGGCATCCAGCATGACCTTCCGCCCGCGCAAGGTCAGGATAAGCGATTCCAAAGGCGGGGTCGGTTTCATAGCCATAAAGTCTCGCAGAGCTTGCGTATCATTAAGTAATTGTCAAATCACTTCGACGTCGGGCGTTGGACGTTCAGTGTTGAGCGTTCGCCTCCCTTGGTTCCTTTGTCCCTCAGTCCCTATCTAAAGCATCCAACCTACCCAACGCAGCCAACCAAGCCCTTCCGCATTCGGCCCGATTTGGATAAAATGCGCCAAAATACAAAAATACTGCAATCCTTTGGCGCTGACGCCCAGGCAACCAAGCACCTTTCCTTTAATCGTTAAGCCGAATTAACCTCTAAATATTCCATCCTCTATACCTTAACCACGGACTCGCGCAATCCACTCCAGCCCCGACCTAATCCGACCAAATCCGACTAAATCAGGCCGATTTTATACGGGGTGGGTGGGGGTGACCGCCTTGATTCCTTCACTTGAGCGTTCAGCGTTGGGCGTTCGTTGTTTGTCGGAGCGAGCAAGGCGAGCGCAGATGGGGACGTGCCAGCCCGAAGGGCGGGACATGTCTCCACCCTTTGTCCCTTTGCTTCTCTGTCCCTTAGTCCCTTCTGTTGCCCCTTCTTCCCTTTTGGAGTTGCCAAGCCGCCATCCCCCCCGCAAAGTCATCGTTTCACCCTATTCCTCCCTCATGTCCGAAGAACTCACTGGTAATTTGCTTGTTGCCCAACACGGCAGTCTGAATGCCGCCCTCAACGCCAGCCTTGCCGGTGTCGTAACCGAGGCCCTCAACCACGGCGCAATCGAGGACATCTACGGCGCCCTGCGCGGTGTCCAAGGCGTTTTGCAGGAAGAGATTATAGACTTGGCCGAGGAATCCCAGCAGACCATCCGCGGTCTCCGCCACACCCCCGGCGCCGCCTTGGGCACGACCCGTTATCAACTCAGCCGCGAACAGGACATTGAGCGCATCGTTCAGGTCTGCGAAGCCCACAACATCCGCTTTTTCCTCAACATTGGCGACTTGGCCTCCATGCAGGTTGCTTCCCGAGTGCATGATCTGGCCACCGCGCGCGGTTATGCCCTCCGGGTCATCGGCATTCCGAAGTCTTTTGGCAACACCCTCCCCGTCACCGACCATTGCCCCGGCTACGGCAGCGCCGCCAAGTTCGTCGCCACCGCCGTGCGCGAATTGACCATCGAGCATGAGAGCGCCAGCAACCACGATTTTGTTTCCATCCTCGAAGTCGGCGGCCGCAGCTCCGGCTGGCTCGCCGCCAGCGCCGCGCTCGCCAAGCGCAAGAACCAGCTCGACGACGCCCCGCACCTCATCGTTTTGCCCGAAGTTCCCTTTGTACCCGAGCGTTTTGTCGAAGCTGTGCAAGCCACGTTGAAGCGCCAGCGCTTCTGCCTCATCGTCGTTGGCGAAGGCGTGGTGGACGCGAGCGGTAATTTCCTCGGCGGCAATAACGCCAAGGATGCCTACGGCCAGCCGTCCTTCGGCCACGCCGGCGAACACCTGCGCCTTTTGCTCGAGCAGCAGCTCGGGGTGCGCGCCCGTTCCGCGAAGCTCGGTTTGCTTCAGCGCGTCGCCGCCCATTGCGGTTCGCAGACGGACAACGACGAAGCCTATGCCTGCGGCCAGGCCGCCGTGCGCGCGGCCGTTGCCGGTGAATCCGGCAAGATGGTCATCCTGGTGCGCGGCGATGGCGACCACTACACCTGCGAAACCGGTCTCGCGAATTTTGCCGACGTCGTCACCGGCCCCAAGCCCTTCCCGCCGACGTGGATTAACGAAGACGGCCTGAGCCTCAATTTCCAGTACACCAAGTACGCACTGCCGCTCATCCAAGGTGAAGTGAAGGTGCCGTTTGAAAACGGCGTGCCGAAATTTGTCTCCTTCGTGCGCACCCAGGTCGCGCGCCGCCTCGAGAGCTACGTGCTCGAGTAGGCCGAATCCATCACGCCAAAAGCGCCAGTTTGCCCTTGGGCGTTTTGCTGAAGGCGTGCAGTTGCTTCTGATTCGGATCAAAGTGGCGCACGATGATGCGCTCCGCGTTCATTTGCACATGGGTGAAGCCGTAGGCCTGCGCTGAAAAGGGGCCGCGATTGGGATCCGCAATTTCATAGAGGTTGGCGCCGCCGCCGCCGGAGCCGACGAACGAGGTCGGGTGGTTTTCAAATTCCAAATGCTGGAGGTCGTGGTCGTGGCCGAAGAAATAAAACTGCACGCCGTGCTTTTTGAACAAGGGCTCCCAGTCTTTGATCAGCGCGGCATCGTCGCCATGGTGTCCGTTGCTATAGAGCGGGTGATGGCCCATGACGATGAGGTAGGGCGTCGTGCGGGGCTTTTCCAGTTCGGCCACCAGCCACTTCATTTGGGCCGCCTTTTCGTCATCGGTGAGGGACGCGCGGGAGTTGTGGTAGTCGCTGTCGAGCATCAGCATCGTCGCCAGCGGATTTTTCGCCGGCAGGTCGAGGCGGTACCATTTTGCGGGCATCGTCCAGCGCGTGCCGGGCTTGGCTTGGGCGTAGGCCAGCTCCGCCTTCAGTTTGTCCACCGGCTCGTCGTCATAATCGTGGTTGCCCAGAATGGCCCAGCACGGGCCGGGAAAGGACGAGGCGGGATAGATATCTTCAAAGTCCGCCTTCCAGCGCGGGCAGTCGGTGCCGCCCTTGAACGGCCCGTAAAAGTTGTCACCAAGGAGAAAGAGTCCATCCGGCTGGAGTTTTTTATCCGCCACGTAGCCCCGCATCGCCGCGGCGACGGCATGCTGCCCTTCGCGGGTTGTGTCGTAGCCCCAGTCGCCGATCATCAGGTAGTGGTGGTCGTCCGGCGAAACATCATCCCCGGCAAAAACGCTGCTACGCGACCCAATCGCAAAGGCCGCGCTGAAGAAAAACGACTGCTGAAGAAAACGTCGTCGCGAAAGTGAAGAAGGGAGCGTGGGCATAACCGTACTGCGAATCTAGCCAAAAAACGCCCGGAAGGCAAGCGATGTACGGCAAAGTCACGCAGATGTTACGCGCATGCAATCGGGTTGAAATTACCCGCCGCTTCTGGCAATTTCCGGCCATGAGCAAAATCGTTCAAGAATTCCGGGAGTTTATTGCGCGCGGCAACGTCATGGATCTCGCCGTCGGTGTCATTATGGGCGCCGCCTTTGGTAAAATTGTGTCGTCCCTGGTGAACGATGTCATCATGCCGCCCCTGGGGCTGCTCTTGGGAAAAATCAATTTCAAGGACCTTGGGCTGGTGCTGGCGCACAAATCTGACGGGACATCGTATACACCCGCCGAGGCCGTCGCGGCGAAAGTGCCGGTCATTGCCTACGGTTCGTTCATCAATGCGGTTATTGAATTCTTAATCATGGCGGCATGCGTGTTCCTCATGGTCAAGGGCGTCAACATGCTCAAGCGCAAGCAGGCGGCCTCACCGGTGGTGACGACCAAGACCGAAGAGCTTTTGACGGAGATACGTGACGCTTTGAAGAGCAAGTGAGATCACCTCAGTGTTTGTGGGCGAGGAACCACCAGAGGGCAAGGAAGGACAGCACCCACAAAAGAGCCATGGCCAAAATGATGGGCGCCATGCGCCGGGCGCCGCTCCAGGGCTGGGGGGCGCGCAAGCGCTCGTAGCGGTTGGTCAGGGAGACTAATTCGTAGTTTTCCAATTCGCGGCGCATTTCCCCCACGTTGGTGTAGCGTTTGGCCGGGTCCCGCTCAAGCGCGTGCAGGATGATTTCTTCAATGACCGGGGTGAGGTGATGATTCAGGCGGCGCGGGGCTTCGGGGTCGCCGGTGACGCGGGCGTTCATCACCACATACGGGCTTTCGCCTTGGAAGGGCGTCGAGCCGGTGACCATTTCGTAGAGCAGGGCGCCAAGGCTGTAAATGTCGCTGCGGTGGTCGCCGCGTTTTCCCTTCACCTGTTCGGGTGACATGTAGTCCGGTGTCCCCATCACAGGGGAGAAACCGACAAAAGTCATGCGGCGTGCGTTTTCAGCCCGCGCGATGCCAAAATCCATCAGCCGGACACTGCCATCGCGGCAGAGCATGACATTATGCGGCTTGAGGTCACGGTGGACGATGCCA
>CAZCMU010000090.1:0-4716 GCA_964499725.1 uncultured Opitutales bacterium | reverse complement strand
ATGCTTGTGCATGTATTCCAGGGCCTCGCAAATTTTGGCGGCGATTTTCACCGCTTCGGGCTCGGGAATGATTTTTAGCCGCTTCAAGTAGTCGTTCAGCGTTTCGCCATCCAGAAATTCCATGACGATGTACGGGCGGCTCTTGTTCTCGACCTTGATGAATTTGAGCAGCAGGGGATGGTTCAGGCGCAGACCGATTTCCTCTTCGCGCTTGAAGCGCTCAAAGCCGGTGACATCGCTTTCGAGAGCCATCAAGGGGACTTTGACCGCCACGCTCTCATTGGTTTGCCGGTCCTCGGCTCGGAAAATGGACGCCATGTTGCTACGGGCCACCAGGTCAGTCAGTTCAAACCGCCCGTCCAGCAATTGGCCGACGGCCAGGTCGCCGGTCCGGCTGGTGGGTTTTTGGGTGGGGTCGCTGGTGGAGGATTTTTGTTTGGCGACGGCTTCATAATCGTTGATTTGCAGCAACTGGAGCGAAAGGTTATCATCAGAACCACGTTTTTCTGCCAGCGCGGAAAGCTGGCGGCAGGCGTCAAAGGGGTGGTTTTTGGAAACGATGTCACACATTTCATCGTCAAGCACGAAGGCGTGCAGGCCATCGGTGCAGTGCAGGATAAAGTCGCCGTGCTGGACTTCGACACTGGTAATGTCCGGCGCGCAAAATGGTTCGGTGCCCAGGCTGCGCGTCAACTGGCTGCGCTGGGGGCTGGCCATGGCCTGGCGCTCCAGCATCAGGCCAAGTTTCACCGGCAGGGCGGTGGCGATATGGTCGGCAGTCAGCCGTTGGATGGTTTTGGAGCGGATAAGGTAGGCGCGGGTGTCGCCGACGTGGGCGATGGTCGCCGTGTGGTGGCGGATAATGCAGGCCGCAAGCGTGGTGCCCATGGAGCCCATTTTTTGCGAAAGCGCGGTGTCATACACCCGCGAACAAGCCCGCGTGAACATTTGCTTGAGCAGGGCCGCGGGAGGGAGGTCAACCGGCGTTTCCTGAAAAACCTTCAGGGCTTCTTCTACCGCCATCTTGCTGGCCACTTCGCCATGGCCGAGGCCGCCGACACCGTCGGCGATGAGCGCCACGGTGCCCTGCTTGTCGCGCACCAGGGGGTCTTTGGCCTCCCAATAATCCAGCCAGTCCTCGTTATTGGGGCGGACGGGTCCGGCGGTGGTGAAGCGGGCGTAGCGGATGCGCATGGGATATACAAAAACACCAAGCCCGGCCGGGCAAGCAAAAGCCTTGCGCCGGCCGGGCCGTCTGGTGGTAGTTCAAGCGGCGTATGCCGCGGGATTTAGGCTGAGGTTGCCGGCTTCGAGGTCAGAATAACCTCGCGGCCTTTAGCTTTGCTGTTCATGGCAAAGTAGATGGCCCCATAGATGCCCCAACAGGCGCAAACACCGAGGGCGATAAACGGTTCCTTCCAGCTCATGCCAGCCACAGAGAAGGGCCCGATGATGTAGAACAACATGCAACCGAGGTTGGCCAGCAAGCCGAACAGTGGTACCACCACGTGTTTGAACCCGTGGAAGGTGTGGTGCTCGCGGAAGGCCACCATGGCGACCAAGCAGGTTATCATGTACAGCAGGAACGTGCCGAAGTTGCTCGTCAGCGTGACGATGAGGAGCGTATTGGGCAGCTTGGGATAAGTTGCGGGATCGAAGATGCCGAATTTATACCAGATGCTACCAGTGTAGGCTTTATCCAATGCTGAAGGCGAAGCGCCACCCAGATACACCGCTACCGTGATGATGCCGATGAAGATGGACAGGAATGCCAGCGTCCAAATCGCCTTGTGGGGCGTCAGGTTCTTGTCGTGCAGGAGCCCGAAGTGGGAACCGACTTCCTCGTCGCGTCCCATGGCGTAGGTGACGCGGGCTCCCGTGTTCAAGCAGGCCAGGGTCGTGCCGATAAGGGCGAGGAACACCGTGGCGGCCTGGATGAGCATGAAGGCTTTGCCGGCTTTATAACTGCCAAACATCCACGAGCCGGTAATGACCATCAAGTCGCCAATGGGCGCACCCGAGGCACCGGCATTGGGCATCGTATAGCCGCTGTTTAAGACGTAGTTCGTCGCGAAGTATTCAAACAGGTAGCACAAGGCGCCCTGAATGACCAGTGACAGGAGAATGGCCTTGGGCAGGTCCTTCTTGGGGTTGAGTGCTTCTTCACCCATGGAGGTGACGGACTCGAAGCCCACCAGGCACAAGATTGCGACACCGGCCTGCACGATCAGCCAGTTGAAGTTGTGCGGGGCGAGTACGGAAGCGGCGCTCGCGTGGTAATTGAAGATCGTCGGGTCTTTGGCCGTACCGTTGCCACTCATGCCACCGCCTTCGGGAGTGTAGCTGACTGCGAAATCAGCAGGAATCAGTTTGCCGTCCTTACCCTTGGTCAGCTTGCCATCCTTATCGGTCTGGAAAACCGGGTAAGGGTCGCCGGAGCCCAAACCGAGTGCGGTCAGCGCGGCCAGGCGGTCGGCGCCTTCGCCATCCTTGTTCTTGTCCTTGTTCAGGTCGTCATCGGAGACGGTGCGGTCCTGGGTCTTATAGGCCGGGACTGGCTGGACTTTGCCATCCTTGTCTTTGACGTATTTGCCGTCCTTGTCTTTCTGGAAGTCGGGCAGCGGGTCGCCCACGGCCAAGGTGAGGGCTTTGTAGCCAGCCAGCGCGTCGGCGTCCTTGTTCTTGGCGGGATCCAAGTCGTCGGCCGCGACCAATTTTGACGACGTGTATTTCGGGGTGCCGTCGGCCCAAGCGTCTTGAACCGGTTGGTTTTTGTCGTCCGTGATATTGGAGGAGTCAACCTGATAGGTCACTGCGGTACCATTAGACAAGTGCCAGCCGGTGGAACCTTCCGCGTGTTGCAGGCGGTAGGCAATGGCGATGCACCCGAAAATAAACAGCGCGGTGATTTGAATAACGTTGATGGCGATGTTGACGCCCGTGGAGCCGACGACGCCGCGATAAGCGATGTAGGAAACGCCCAAGGAGAACACGATGCACACCAGGATCATTTCCAGCGGACTGTTATAAGAGCCGCTAAAAGTACTGGGGAAGAGCACGCCAGAAATATAGCCGACGAAGATGGCGGTGACGCCGACCATCAACCCCGGGTACACCCAGTAATAGAGGTGACTGGCCCAGCCAGTCATGAATTTCATTATCCGGGCGAACTTGTAGGCGTGGGTCTTGGCTAGGAACGCCTGCTCGGCGTAGAAGTACGAAGAGCCCGCGCCGGGATAGAGTTTGGATAGCTCGGCGTAGCTAATAGCAGTGGCAAAGCAGAGCAGCAACGCCATGAGGAACCCAAACCACATGGCCATACCGGCCATAGGCGCTCCGTAGAGAGCTTGTTCTTCATAGGTCAGCCAGAGGAATGCGCCTGGCGCGATGAGCGCCATCGCATTGATGGTTAGCCCTGTGAGGCCCAAGGTGGGCTTCATGGTGGGCGCTGTAGGTGTTTTTGTATCGGCCATGGTTATAAGTCGTTAGATGGTTGAACTGACGCCTAGGAATCTAGCACCCATTGGGCCACAATGAGTTAATAAACCGTTAAGAGAATCGTTTAAATAGTTAAGAATTCATTTGGTGTTGCAGCCCAACAAGTTAACAAAGTGTTACGAAACACTAAAAAAACGTTAAAATTTCGTATATGTTCGACATTGAACATGCTTGAACGGCTGGCATGATGCTTTTATCCGTCACATTCCGAGGCGTGTGTTTCACGGCTTAGCCTAGCCAGGGTGCTCAACTGGGCGAACTCGCCGGCTCGGCGGCCGCGCTGATTTCTTGGTGGGACCCTTCGGCGTTGGTACATAGTCCATGGTGTCTTTCCCCTTGCACTGGCCGTTGTTTCCGCCTGTTTTTGGCGCCATGGATGGCGCATGGGATATCCCGCTGGCGATGGTGGCACCCTTTGGGTTGCTGCTACTCTTGATTGCAGTGATGCCATTGTCGCCGCACTCCATCAAGCAGTACTGGGATAAATATTACCATTTGGTGGCATCAGGTCTCGGGGCGGTGGTGGTGGGCTATTATCTAACTCATACCGAGGGGGGCGCAATCGTTGGGTATACGGCGCGGGAATATTTTTCATTCATCTGTCTGGTCGGCTCGCTGTTTGTGGTGGCTGGCGGCATCCACATCCAGGTCAAGGGTGAGGCTACACCAATGGCCAATGTGGTGTTTTTGGCCCTCGGCGCGCTGACGGCCAATGTCATTGGCACGATCGGGGCATCCATGGTGCTCATCCGACCGTGGATTCGGATGAACAAGATTCGCGTGAGTCCTTACCATGTGGTCTTTTTCATCTTTTTGATCTCCAATGTCGGAGGCGCGTTGTTGCCTGCGGGCAATCCGCCCCTGTTTCTCGGTTATTTGAGTGGGGTGCCGTTTTTCTGGCTGGTTGAGCGGGTGTTCGTGCAGTGGCTGGTCACGGTCAGCGCCATTCTGCTGGCGTTTTACTTTTTTGATTACCGGAGTTTCCACCGGCTGCCAAAGAAGCTGGAGCGAGATATCGAGACGCACCCAGAGACATGGCGGTTCGAGGGCGCGGGCAACGTCCTCATACTGTTCGCCATCGTCGGTACGGTGTTCATGCCGGACACTTGGTTCCCGGCGCGGGAACTGGTGATGATCGCGCTGGCAGCGGCGAGCTATTTTTTAACGAACCAGGAAGTGCACGAGAAAAACGCCTTCAGCTTTGGGCCATTCAAGGAA
>CAZCMU010000089.1:0-10539 GCA_964499725.1 uncultured Opitutales bacterium | reverse complement strand
CATACAACGCAAAAATGGCAGCGCATCGAACAGGGGGTAGGATTTGACGCAATTCTTGAGTGCCACATAGATAGAACGAGGGTTTTCAATATAAGAATGGCGCAAGTTTTCCACCACGCTTTTCATGACTTGGCCTCGAAATGGATTATAAAAATACAGTATGCAATCGCCCGGTGGAATGGGAAAATCAGTGGCATCGGCGCAAACGACACAGAGATTAGCATGAGGGACGCGATGTTGAAAAATAGAGATATTTTGCGCGGCGATTTTCACCAGATGGGGCGAGAATTCCACACCTACCACATTTCGAAAGCCAGCCTGGGCAGCCAAAAGCAGGGTCCGCCCCTTGCCACAACCAAAATCCACAAAAGTATAATTTGCAGATGGATGGGGAAGGTTGCCGATAATGCTGCGAAATTCGCGGGCGTCAGATGGCTGGTAATCATTACACTGACTCTTATGCGGGCTCTCGGTAGAAAGCACATCAAGTGTCATAAACCGGGAAGTTTCGGTGCCATAACGCCAGTCAAAGGCCGCCTGATCGGCTATTTGCAAGGCGGCGCGGCGAATTTTCCGGGCCGGTGTAATCAAAATTCGCTGAAAAACGTTTTTCAAAAAAAGCTGATGGAAAGAAGGTTAAATCTTGCGCACCGGCTTCGTGAGTGTCAAGACGCGACGGGCGAATGAAAATGTATGCACGATATGGTAAACGAATTTTTGACCTGACGCTTGTCATTGTGACAAGCCTATTGTGGCTGCCCTTGCTTGCCCTGGTCGCCTTCCTTGTCGGCCTCAAGCTGGGTTCGCCGATTATCTTCCGCCAGAAACGACCGGGATGCCGCGGTGATATCTTTGAGATTTACAAGCTGCGTACGATGACGGAAAACCGCGACTCTCAGGGCAATCTTTTGCCGGATTTGCAGCGTTTAACCCGTTTCGGTCGCTGGTTGCGCGCGACCTCGCTGGATGAATTGCCCGAACTGTTTAACGTCCTGCGCGGGGATATGAGTCTCGTCGGTCCGCGGCCTCTCTTAATAAAATATTTACCTCTTTATTCGCCTGAGCAGGCCCGCAGGCACGATGTTTTGCCCGGCATTACCGGTTTAGCCCAGATCAAGGGGCGCAACGACATAACGTGGGAGGATAAATTCCGGCTCGATGTCTGGTACGTTGACCATCTGACGTGGTGGCTGGATGTTAAAATCCTTTTTCTAACGGTTTGGAAGGTAATCTGTCGTGAAGGGGTGGTCGAGCCCAGCGTAGGCATCCATCAAGAGTTTACCGGCAGCCCGCCGGAGGGAACCGGCCCTGGCACAACAATGTCACTGAAATAAGCGCGAAAGATTCAGGTCTTACTGCCGATAGTAAGGTGGTTACCCCGCGCGCAAACGCGTGCTTTGACTGCATCCAATGTTTTGGGACGATCTTATTGATGTTAGCGACCCGCGCTGGCTTGAAACCCTCCAGCGGTTGCCTCAGCACGATTTTTACCATTTGCCGGCGTATGTCGCGTTGGAGGCGGAGCGGCGCGGGGGGATTCCACGTGCGTATATTTGTCAGGACGATCGGGGAATCTTCATGGTGCCGTTTGTGCTTTCACCGGTTCCATTGGTTTTGCAACCCACGGGGATCGCGCCCAGTGATGTGCTGGCTCCTTACGGGTATGCCGGTCCCTTGCTCCAGTTTAACGGCGACGAACGAGAAACCCGCCAATTCCTGACAATGGCCCTAGCTCGCCTGGCCGAACACTTGCGCCATCGCAATATCTGCGCCATTCTTTTGCGTTTTCACCCCTTGCTTTCGCTGCCGTTGGAACCCTTTAAAGCGATGGGCCGGCTGGTTATGCATGGCGAGACAGTCTGGTCCGACTTGCGCCTCACCCCTGAGCAATTGTGGTCGGAGACGCGCAGCCGCTATCGCAGTTATATCCGCGCCCTGCAGCGTGACGGTTATACGGTCGAACTGGATCCAGCCGGGAAAGAGTTGGATGCCTTTATCGCCCTCTATTACGACTCCATGAACCGCGTCGGGGCCGGACCCGAATATTACTTTTCCCGCAGCTATTTTCGCTCCTTGCAAAAGCTTCTGGGAGAAAGATTCATGTTGGCCTATGTGCGCAGTCCTTCGGGCGCTATTGTTTCCAGCGGTATTTTCACTCTCTGCCATGGAATTGTGCAGTATCACTTGTCTGGCAACAATATTGGCGATGAGGGCTCCAATGCCCTCAAACTGCTGTTGCACAGCCTGCGGTTGTGGGCGAAGGAGCAGGGGTATGCGCAATTTCATCTGGGCGGCGGTGTCGGGGCGCTCAATGACCCCTTGTTCCAATTCAAGAGTGGATTTTCACCCGCCCGGGCGCCGTTTTACACCTGGCGGTATATTGTGGATGAAGAAAAGTATGCGGATTTAAATTTGCAGTGGGAACGGATTAATCGTTCGATAGCGGATTCCGTGACCGGCTATTTCCCCGCGTACCGCAAGATATTACCGCCGGTTGAAACGCCTGATGTGCGGGTTTGTGCCTGAAAGCAGACCCGATTAATGGAGCAGAGGACGCGCCTTTCGCGCTAATTACTCCTGGTTTTTTTGGAACGACAGTTGCTAGCCTGCCAGTCCTTGCAGCTCAATCACGCGGAACCATGCCGGTGAATTCACAAAGAACTTGATTATTAATAACCAATTCGAGATTATGTTGCATAGACGCAAACCACGGACTAAATCCCATTCTTGATGCACGATTCTTTTGCCACGAGGGAATCTCCCCGCCCTCTTTTTATTATTGGTGCTGGCGGCCATGGCTTGGAGGTTTTGTGGGTTGCGGCGCGCATGTCGCTGGACCCCATTTTTGGCAGTTGGAATGTCTTGGGTTTTGTGGATGACCATTCCAGCCTTCGCGGACGGATGATTGAAGGCGTGCCGGTGCTTGGCTCGGTTACCGAGTTTTTAGCGGCCAATCAGGGCAAGCCCTGGTTTTTCCATTGTGCGCTTGGCAGCAATCTCCAGCGCCAGAAATTGGCCGAACAGTTCGAGGCCGCCGGTTTCCAAGCCGCCACCATCATGGATCCTCAGACCGTTATTTCTCCACGTGCAACACTGGGTGCGGGCTGCTATGTCGCCCCCCGTTGCTATATTGGCCCCCGGGCCACGGTTGGCCGGCATGTGCTCATCAATGTGAGCGCAAGCATCGGCCATCACTGCACGATGGGGGATTATTCCCAGGCCTGCCCCGGTGTGCGGGTCAACGGCCACTGCCAGGTTGGGAGAATGGCCTTTCTGGGCTCCAATGCTGTGATTCACCCCGGCAAACGCGTCGGCGAAAATTCCACCGTGGCCGCCGGTTCTTTTGTCGTGCGCGATGTTTCCCCCAACACCTTGGTCGTCGGGGTTCCGGCGGTTGCGGTGCATCATACCCCGTCATTCGAGTTTGAGGCTGCTGAGCAGGAAATCCGTCTGGCGTCACCGGCTCCGTTTAAAACCCCGGTCGAATGATTTCTGATGACCAAATTCGCCTGACGGTCGCGCGTGAGCTCAATGTTCCCCTTGAGTTGTTGCAGCCGGAGACGCTGCTGCACAGCTTGCCAGGATTCGACTCTGTGCAGTTGCTGATGCTCATGGTTGCGTTGGAGGAAGTTGGTGTCAAAATGCCTACTGCCGAGGCCGCGAATTTGCGCACGTTTGGGGACATCCTTGCCCTCTCGCGGAGCTAAATTTTCGTCGGGCTCGCTTGCATTATGCCGCCGCGCGCCACCATTATCGCCATCCACCATTGCGTGCCCGCCCGCCGGCTGACTGAGGCGGAGTTGGAGGCCCGCTTTGGCGCGCGCCACGTTCAGTCCATCGCCAAGCTGTCCGGCATTCGGGAGCGGCGGGTGGTGGAACCAGGCATTACTGCCGCCGATTTGGCGTTTGCCGCAGCGGAGCGGATGCTCAATGGGCGCGGCGTTGCTCGCGAATCCATTGACTTGCTGGTCGTCACCACCCAGACGGGAGATTACCAGATTCCGGGCACCGCATTTGTGCTGCATGAACGGTTGGGTTTATCCCAGCACTGTTCGGCATACGACCTTAACCAAGGGTGTGCCGCCTATCCCTACGCCTTGGCACTGGCGCAGGGCATGTTCGCCACGGGGTTGGCGCAACGGGCGCTGGTTTTGAACACCGACGCTCTCTCCGGTGTCATTCACCCGCAAGACCGCGCCTTGGTTACGCTGCATGGCGACGGCGCGGTGGCTACTTTGCTGGAGACGGCCCACGGCGAGGAGGGTTTGCTCGGATTCCATTTCGGCGTCGAAAGTGCCGGCTGGCGTTACTTGTGTATGCCGGCCTCGGGTGCCCGCCTGCCACGCTCGGATGAAACTCGCGCGGAAATCACCGATGAGGCTGGCTGTGTCCGCACGCCGGAGCATTTCCAAATGAATGGGCAGGCGATTTTTCATTTCGCCATCCACAAAGTGCCTGAGGTGGCTCGCGAAGCCATGGCCCGTTTTGGAGTGACGATGGCCGACCTTGACTTGGTGGTGTTGCACCAAGCCAACCGGTTCATGATTGAGCAAATTTACAAAAAGCTGGATGTGCCGCCGGGAAAGCAGTTTTTCTATCTCGAAGAAGTGGGCAACCTGAGTGGCGCTTCGGCGCCGGCGGTTTTGTCCGAAGCGGTGCGCCAGGGCCGTGTGCGCCCAGGCTCATTGATTCTCTTGGCAGCCTTCGGCGTCGGCTTGTCGTGGGGACTGACCTTGATTAGGATTGGTCCGCAAGGCTTGGCGCCGATTGCCGCTTCGACCGAATTATCCGTCGCTTCCTGATTCGCCACAGCCATGACGAGAACTGAAAAACTGCAGAAGGTGCAGGAAATTTTCCGGGATGTGCTGGATCAACCCGGCCTGCGCATCACCGAAACCTTTTCCACTGCTGACTGCCCGGCATGGGACTCCGTGGCCACGGTGCAAATTGTGCTGGCTGCCGAGGCGGTCTTCGAGGTTCGCGTCCCCATGGAAACAGTTGCCGGGTTGCGCCAGGTGAGCGAACTGCTGGATATCCTGCCATGAATGAATCCGCCGGGCAGAGTTTTTTCACCGAGGCCCTGG
Source organism: uncultured Opitutales bacterium (assembly GCA_964499725.1). Lineage (GTDB taxonomy): Bacteria > Verrucomicrobiota > Verrucomicrobiia > Opitutales > JABDGR01 > JABDGR01. The sequence continues at coordinate 5,455 of CAZCMU010000089.1, read as the reverse complement.
GACGGGCGCGGGCCTGCCGCTCAGCGGGTGATGTGGCCGGTGCCTGGCGGGAATTGCGCGTTGGCTTGGACGCTCGGATGGATTATTCCTTGGCGGTCGTTGCGGCGCGATTTTTGGAAAATACGGCGCAAGCAGCTCCTCCGGACGGCTGGCCGGCGCGCCTGGTGGCGCTCATTGGGGCGGACACTTTGACGTTTTTACGTCCAGTAGTGCGGGCGCTCGCCTTTCGCGACGGTTGGTGGCCGGTTTTTTATGAAGCCCCTTTTGGCGCCTGGCGGCAGGAAATTTTGGATCCCCATTCGGCTCTGCACAATTTTCTACCCGAAATTACCCTCGTTTTGCGCGGCTGGCGATCAGTGGGGGAGTCTGATTTTGACCTCAAGCGCCTACTCTCGGACGAACTGGCCCTGGCCCGCAGTGCGGTTGATGGCCTTGGCCTCGTCGTTTGGCCGGCCTATGACTCGCCGCCTTCATCTGAGCGTGCAGACGGCCTTAAGCAACTCAATGAACAACTTCGGGCATCTTTGCCACCCGCAATGCTCTGGGCGGATTTGGCCGAAGCTCAAGCCTCGTTGGGCGCATCATGGGAAGACGACCGCTTGTGGGAATCCGTGCGCCAGCACCCATCGCCTGCGGGTTGCATGGCCGTCGTGGAAGCTTGGCTGGCGCTATTGCGCGCGCGTCGGGGTACGGTGCGCAAGGTGCTGGTGACCGACCTCGACCAGGTGTTTTGGGGCGGCATCGTCGGGGAAGACGGCGTGGACGGCATCCGCGTTGGCGCTGGCACGCCAGAAGGACAGACTCATGCGGCCTACCAGGAATATCTTCTCGAACTGAAGAAACAGGGGGTGTTGCTCGCAGTTTGTTCAAAAAACAACGAGGCTGACGTGGTGGAAGTTTTTGCCCGGCGAAATCTCCCCCTGCGCCGCGCAGACTTCACCGGCTGGATGGTCAACTGGCAGGATAAGGCCGACAATTTGCGCACCCTGGCCGCCCAGTTGAAGCTGGGCCTCGACAGTTTTGTCTTTGTGGACGACCAGCCGGCCGAACGCGCCCGGGTGCGTTCGGCTTTGCCGGAAGTGGCTGTGCCCGAGTTGCCGGAAAATCCGGCGCAGTATGTCGCCTGCCTGCGCGAGCGCCGTTTTTTTGAAACACTGGCCCTGACCGACGAAGACCGTCACCGGGCCGCCGCTTACCACGCCAATGAACAAGCCGATCAATTGCGCACCGGCGCGGCCTCCCTCGAAGACTTTTTAAGCAGTTTGGAAATGGTCGCTGAACATGGTCCATTCAACGAAACCACGCTTCCCCGGCTTGAGCAATTGCTCGCCCGCACCAACCAGTGGAATCTTACCACCCGCCGCCACAACCGTGCGGAAATCCTTGCCCTCATGAACCAACCCGGCGTCCTGACTCAATGGTTTCGCCTCCGCGACCGGTTTGGGGATCATGGTTTGGTCGGCCTGTGGATTGTGCTGCCCCGTGAAAACGGCAAATGGGAAATTGACAGTTGGGTGATGAGTTGCCGGGTCATCGGGCGCGGACTGGAGCATTGGATGTTCAACGTTCTGGTGGAAACGGCGCGCCGCTCGGGCGCGCAAAGGTTGCGCGCAGTTTACCGCCCGACCGCTAAAAACAGCCTTGTTGCCGGCCTGCTGCCGGGTTTGGGTTTCATCGCCGACAAAAATAAAACGAGCAACCACGAACAAGCCTTTCTGCTGGAACTCACCAAAGCCTTGCCACAAAAACATTTTATTCGCGTTGGCGCCGCTAATGATTGCCCGTGCTAATCACCAATGATTCAATCAAATTCTTGCCCCATGAAAATCGAACACTTCGCCATCCAAGTACCCGATCCCATTGCGATGGCGGATTGGTACGTAAAACATCTTGGCTGTACTCTGGCGCGGTCCAGTGGCGAACCTGCCCACATGCGGTTTATCAAGGACAGTTCCGGTTCTGTTTTGGTCGAGCTGTATCGCAATCCCAAAGTGGCCGTGCCGGATTATGCCGCGATGGACCCGTTATTGTTGCACTTGGCGTTTCTTTCGGAAAATCCCGTTGCCGACCGCGACCGCCTCGTCGCGGCTGGAGCCATGGTGGCGGACGATTTGGTCACAACCTCTTTGGGTGACCAGTTGGTAATGTTGCGCGACCCTTGGCACGTTGCCCTTCAACTCGTTAAGCGCTCTGCGTCAATGTTGCCGCGAAGTTAGGCCGGCTTAGATAGCGCCGACAACCTTGGTAGCCTCAGGAGTGATGGCCGATGGCGGTAGCTTTGAATATAGGCCGAACGAGCGGCAAAGATGGTCCATAAACTGGCCAAAACCCGGGTCAGACCACAAATCTTCGAACGACTCGTTGGAGGACAGCCGGATTACCAGTTGTTCTTTGCGCTGGTCGAGGCCGAATTTCGAAAAATCGTCCAGCAGAGTGGGCAGGCGCTGGATGCGGCCAACCAGACCATTGGTCCAGCCAACCAGGTCGTACTGCATTGGTGTGCCGCCAACCAGATGCCAAAAAATCACATGGACGCGTTGGTTGTTCTGCTCGAACAGGCCGGTTTCCATGGGCTTGAGCACACCGCCATCCAGCGACCGTTCGACCCCTTGGTTGCGCTCGAGCATGTTCCAGCCATTATGCACCCAGCAGGTGTCGGGTGAATGTGCGCCAACTTTGGCCGGGCTGAATCTACCCGGCAGCCAGTAGGCGATATACACGGCAACTTTCGCGTGGCCGTCGTCGTAAACCCGGTAGGCGGCATCGTCAAAGTGCAGCACACCCTCGACTTTTTCCAGTTCTTCCGGCGTGTTCGCAATAGATTCGTCTTGGGCGGTCCAGCCCGGCGGGGCGGCGGGCAAAAGCTGGGTCAGCGGCTGGTCAATCATCGGCTTGGGGGCGGGCTTGAGATTGACGTACAGGTTAAGCCCGGCCAGCCCGACCACAATCAGGCCGGCAAAGCCGAGCAAAGCACGCATCCAGCGGGGTGACATAACTCCAGTCTGTCTCATTGACCCCGAAAAGGCAAGAATGCTCCCTCCCTTTCCGGTTGCTCGCCTGCGGGTTCGACACCATACTGGGGGGCCTAATTTTTTTTGACATGCCTGCGCGCATCTATCTTTCTCCGCCCGATGTTGGACCCGACGAACAGGCTCTCGTCGCCGAGGCCTTTGCGTCGAACTGGATTGCCCCATTGGGCCCTCAGGTGGATGCCTTCGAGCGGGAATTTGCAACCCAGGTGGGTGCCGCACATGCCGTGGCGCTCAGTTCCGGCACGGCGGCTCTGCACCTCGCGCTCAGGCTGGCGGGGGTGGGGGCGGGTGATGAAGTCCTTTGCTCGACGCTGACCTTCGTCGCTTCGGCTAACCCCATCTTGTATGAGTCCGCCACCCCCGTCTTCCTTGATTGCGAGCGTGAATCGTGGAATCTCGACCCCAATGTTTTGGCGGACGCCCTGCGGGCTCGGACCGGACGCAAACCCAAGGCCTTGGTTTTAGTGCATCTTTATGGCCAGAGCGCAAACCTGGATCCCATCGCGGAATTGTGTGAAAAGCACGGAGTCATCCTGATCGAGGATGCGGCGGAAGCACTCGGTGCAACTTATCACGGGCGGGTGGTCGGTACGCGGGGCTTCGCCGGTATTTTTTCCTTTAATGGCAATAAAATCATCACCACTTCCGGCGGTGGCATGCTGGTGACCGAGGATGCGGCCCTGGCCCAACGCGCGCGGTTTTTGGCCACGCAAGCACGCGACGCCGCCCCGCATTACCAACATTCGCAGATGGGATTCAATTATCGCCTGAGCAATGTGCTCGCTGCCATCGGGCGGGGGCAGCTGCGCCACTTGGAGGAAAAAATTTCCCGCCGCCGCGCCAATTTTGATTTTTATCAAATGTCGCTGGGAGATTTGCCGGGCTTGAGCTTTATGCCCGAGGCGTCCTGGGGCCGGTCCAACCGCTGGTTGACGTGCCTGACCATTGACCCGGCCCTCGCCGGCACGGATCGGGAAAAAGTGCGGCTGGCCTTGGAGCAGGAGAATATCGAAGCCCGCCCGGTGTGGAAACCCTTGCATGCCCAGCCATTGTTTGCCCAAGCGCCCCGTTTTGGCGGCCACGTGGCGGAGGACCTATTTGCACATGGCTTGTGCCTGCCCTCAGGGTCGAATCTCAGTGGCGAAGACCGGGCCCGGGTCGCCGCCCTCGTCGGGGCCTGCTTTCCTAACGGACATTAAAAAATCGCAATCGGCCCACGCCGCTCTTGCCAGCCTTTGGCCGCCGCTTATTCTAGTTCCTTCGCTCTTGCTTATGCCTTCTCCCGCCGCCACCCGCAATTTCCAGCGGCACTTCACCGTGCTCGCGGCTTATACCGTCTTGTTGGCTGCCAGCTTGTGGATTTCCTACGAGTTGCGTTTCGATTTTCAGATGGGATTGAAGGAGAACAGGGAATGGATTGCCGCGCGTTTCCATCAATATTTCTGGATCGTTCCTCTGGAGTTGTGCGTGCTCTATTTATTTGGCCAGTTCCGGGGCTTTTTGTCCTATTTTCGCTTACCGGATTTGTTTCGAATCGGCTGGGCCTTCAGCATCGCTTCCGGAGTTTTGGTCATGCTTTGGCTTGTTTTTAACCACTACCAGCGTGATGACTCAGTTCCCCCTCGGGCCGTCATTATTCTCAATTTGCTCCTCGCCACTCTTTTGTTATCCGCTTTCCGGCTCGGTTTGCGTTCCTATCGCGAAGGCCAGTCGTCTTCCGGCCGGATGAAGGGTCCCGGTTCGCCCCAGCGGCGCGTGGCCATTGTCGGGGCGGGGGAGGTTGGCTCCGCCGTGGTGGCGGACTTGCTGGCCAAGCGCGGATTGGGCCTGCGCCCCGTGGCTTTTTTTGACGATAATGAGGCCAAGCACGGTTTGGATATTCATGGCGTCCCGGTCGTCGGCTCGCCGGATCAATTTGCCGTCGCCCGCGATGCGTATGAATTCGACCAAATCATCATCGCCTTGCCGCCCACCGCCCACCGGCGCATGCTGGAAGTCGTCAGCCGGGCCAAGGCCTTGGGTTTGGAGACGGAAATCATGCCTTCCATGTGGGATTTGGCCTCCGGTCGCGTGCAGGCTTCGCAAGTGCGCCCCGTCGAGCTGGAAGACTTGCTTGGGCGCGAGCCGGTGAGTCTGGACTCCGAGCAAATCGCGGAAATGTTCCGTGACCGGGTCGTGATGGTCACCGGCGCGGGTGGGAGCATCGGGGCGGAGTTGTGTCGGCAGATTGCCAACCGCACCCCCAATCGGCTGATTATTGTCGATCATTCCGAGGTGCAGCTTTTTCAGATTGAGCAGGAATTGGTGGGGCTGGGGCACGGGTCGCTCATCCTGCCCTATGTCGCGACGGTGCTGGACAGTGAGCGGATGGACTGGATCATGCGCACTTATCGGCCGGCGCTTATCTTCCATGCGGCGGCGCA
>CAZCMU010000088.1:0-10550 GCA_964499725.1 uncultured Opitutales bacterium | reverse complement strand
TACACCCTCCACGCCTTTGCTGACGGCGTCCTCGGCGAATTCGCCCAGGCCAACATCACCGTCGCCGCTGGTCAAAGCCTCGACCTCGGCAAGCTCGACTGGAAACCTGTGCGCTACGGCACCCAAGTTTGGGACATCGGCTACCCCGACCGCACCGGCGGCAAATTCTTCAAAGGCGACGGCGCGAACTACTGGCTCTGGGGCTGGCCGCTGCGCTACGCGCTCCTGTTCCCGAACGATATCACTTATACGATTGGCAAGAGCGATTACCACAAAGACTGGTTCTTTGAAGAAGTCCCGCATGCGGAAAATTTGTCCTTTGTCAACCCCACCGCCAAAGACCCCGCCAACCAACGCTTCGGCTGGGTCAAGGCCGAATCCCAACAAGAATACCCGGCGACCGACCAAACCGGACCTTGGCGCGTCTATGGCCATGGTCGCGCGACCACTTGGACTATTAAATTTAACCTGGACAAAGCTGCGCAAGGTTCGGGCGTACTGCGCCTTGCCCTCGCTGGCGCGGACGGCGGCGGCGGTCTCACCATCGGTGTTAACGGTCACGACGCCGGCACCATCCGCCCCACCGCCACTAACGCCCTGCGCTATAACACCGACATGGGTCAGTGGCAGGAACGCGATGTCACCTTCGACGCCTCGTTCCTCAAACCCGGCGAAAACACGATGACGCTTACCGTGCCCGCCGGCGATGTGACGACGGGCGTGGTTTATGACTATCTGCGCCTTGAATTGAACCAGTATTACAAGCCTGACGGCACGCCCATTGCCGGCCCGAAATCATAACCAGCTAAAATAGTTTCTCCTCCAGCCACCGTGCCGCTGCATCCGGCGCCACCGCGCCCAACAGCTTCCGCAATTCACCCGCGTCCATCGTCGCTTTTCGGCGAACTTTTAAGCTTTCGCACTCACTCAACCTTTGCGCCAGCGCCGCCGGTTTGGCCGCGCCCTGAATATATTCCGGCCACGCGGATTCTTTGAGCAAAATATTGGCAATCCCAAGGTACGGAATGCGCACCACGCTGCGGCCCACGATATAGGTGAGCGGATTCGCCCGATACACAATCGCGCCCGGAATCCCCGCCAGCGCACAGGCCAGGGACATCGTGCCCGAGCTGGTCAACACCATCGGCCCGGCCGCGCCTTCTTCGATCGAGCGCAGCGACACATAGGGTGCGATCTCCGGTCGCGCGGCGAGCTGCCGTTCCAGTTCTTCCCTCACGCCCGCACCGGGATAAAGCGTGACGGCATTCGCCTGCGGATACGTTTTGCGGTATTCCGCAAAACCATCGAGCATCGCCGGGAAAATCCGCGATACCGGCGCCATGCGGCTGCCGGGTAACAGCAGAATCGGCCCGGTCTCCGCATAACTCACGGGCAGTATATGCTGCGGCGCGGCAAACGGATGGCCGACAAAATCCACTTTCAGTTGCGTATCCTTAAAATAACCGGGTTCAAATGGGAAAATGACGGCGAGCGCGTCGAGCCACTTCGCCATTTTAAAGCGGCGGTTTTTCTTCCATGCCCAAATTTGCGGAGAAATATAATAAAGCACCGGCAGTTTCCCGCCGCCTTTGCGGCTGATGCCGTTTTTATATAGCTTGTCCGCCAGCCGCAGATTAAATCCCGGGTAATCCACCAGCAGCACGGCGCGCGGCTGGTGTTTTTCTATCCACGCGAGCGTTTGCTTAAAAACACTGCTGAAAAACCGGTAGTTTTTTAAAACCTCGACGAGACCCACGACACCATGCGCGCTCAAATCAAAAATCAATTGCGCCCCGGCTTCTTTCAATTTCGGACCACCGAGCGCTGCGACCCGCACCCCAGGCCGCAATGCCCTCAATCCACTGATCAACCGCGCCGCATGTTCGTCACCCGAGGCTTCCCCGGCAATGACCAGCACGTCCGGCGGCAATTCGCCAGACCAGGGCGCCAAAATGGGGGAGGGAATGGCCACGAAAGTTTTTAAAGACCGCTGGCCTTGATTTGCGCGGTGATGGTCAGCGCGATTTCGAGCGCGGTCTTGCCGAAGGCCACGTCAATCTTCGGCGGTATGCCGGTGCGCACCGATTCCACAAAGGCCTCCAGTTCGCGCTTCAACGGCTCAGACTTCTGCACGGCGATGTCCTGGCGTTTCAGTCCGGCGGCGGTCAAATGGATGTAATGGCCGGAGCACTGGTCGAAATCCACCGACATGTAACCCGCGCGCTGAAACAACCGCCATTCGCGTGCCCGCTTTTTGCTCAGGCGCGAAACATTCAGGTCGGCCACGCAACCATCTTCAAATACCAGCCGGGCGTTAGCGATATCCATGTAGGGCGTGAGCACGGACGACCCCGCGGCGTCAATGCGCTTGAGTTTCGACCCGACGAGCTTCAGCACCAGGCCGATGTCGTGGATCATCAGGTCGAGCACCACGTCCACTTCCTTGACGCGCGGGTTGACGTGGCCTTCCGTGGCGTTCTCCGTGTCGTTTTCCGTCGGGTCGGGGATGAGTGGCGCAAGACGTTCCGTGCGGATAAAGCGCGGCTTGCTGACATTTTTTTCGAGAAAGTCCATCACCGGGTTGAAATGCTCGATGTGCCCGACCTGCACGATGCGGTCGGCCTGTTTCGCCGCGGCGACGATTTTTTCCGCTTCCTCGAGCGATTGGCATAACGGCTTTTCAATGAGCAAATGGCAACCCGCCGCGAGCAAGGGCAGCGCGACCGCGCAGTGGAAATTCGTCGGTACCACGACGCTCACCATGTCACAGGCTTGGCCCAGGGCTTCGACTGAGGGAAAGACCTTGGTATTATATTTGGCCGCGATTTCGGCGGCACGGGCCGGATCGGTGTCGTAAACACCGGCCAGGGTGACGCCGGGCAGGTCGGCATACAGGCGGGCGTGGTGCTGGCCAAGGTAGCCAACGCCGGCCACGCCGGCGCGAAGGGGGGCGGGTTCGGACATGGTTTATTTATCCGCGAATTATGACGAATAAGCACGAATTTTTTTAAATTTTATTACTGCCAAGCGACGGCGTATCGCCGATAAAGGGGCCGCCCCATGATCCCCTTCAAAATCAGCGTGCTGGTTTTTCTGCGCGATGTGCGGGGTCGGTTATTGCTCATCAAACGGCGCAAGGCGCCCAATCTGGGCTGCTGGAGCCCCATTGGGGGCAAGCTGGAGATGGAGCGCGGCGAATCGCCCTTCGAGTGCGCGGTGCGCGAAACCGCCGAGGAAGTGGGCTTGACCATCGCGGAGGCGGATTTGCACCTGTTCGGCTACATCTCGGAAAAAAATTATGAAGGCGGCGGCCACTGGCTGATGTTTTTGTTTGATGGGAAAAAAATGCTGCCCGGCTTGCCCCCGGCCGGCGAAGAGGGCGAGTTCGGCTTTTTCAACCGCACGGAAATTGACGATTTGGATCTGCCTCCCACTGACCGTGTGCTCGTCTGGCCCTGGTATGACAAGCACCGCAGCGGCTTTGTGGCGTTGCGCGCGGATTGCGCTCCCAGCCAGCCTCTCGATGTTTTTGTCGAGCAAGTCATCCTCAACAAACAATCGCGGAATCCGTTTACAGCTTGAATTTTTCGGGCGAGTCACTGGTCAGATACCCAAATCCTCGATTGCTCCACGTCGCCGCCTCGGCGGGATTATTTACCGTCCAGACGGACAAAATGGCGCCCGCGACGCGCAGTTCCGCATATTGCTCCACGCTCAAGGCCCAGGTGCGGTTCTGGCCGATGCCGTCAAGAAATTTGGCGCGAATCGAAGATAATATTTGCCCGTAAAGATGCGTCGTCGGCTTGTGATTGAGGAGCAGCAAAACCCGCCAGGCCGGGCGCTTTTTCTTGATGGTACGCACCGTGCTTTCGTCAAATCCCATTACCACCACGCGCGTGGCGGGAAAGCCTTCCGTAGCGGGCGGCGACAGCGCTTGGTCAAGCGCTTTCATAATTTCCACCGACTCGCGCGATTTCAATTCGATGAAAATTTCCTGCTCCGGCCCCAGTGCGCTCAAAATATCTTTGATGGCGGGAATGTGTTCGCCCGCAAATTTTTTGTCCTTCCATGAGCCGATATCCAGGGTTTGCAAATCCACCAGCCGATGGCGTTTGACAGTGTAAGCCGGCTGGTTCGGCGCCACGCGGCGCGTATCGGTATCGTGGATGACGGCGAGTTGTCCGTCGCGGGTCAGGCGCACATCCACTTCGACGCCGTCGGCTCCGAGTTCCGCCGCCAGGCGCACGGCGGCGAGGGTGTTTTCCGGCGCGCGGGCCGAAGCACCGCGATGGGCGAGGATTTTCAAAGGGTTTTACTTTATTTTTTTGCGAATGGCTGTCGGGATGGGCGCTGGCCCCAGTTTACCCTTCAGCCGCGCCACATACACGGTCGTGATGGCGCCCGTGGCCGAGAGACAAGGCGCGCCACGGCCGTTAACCCGCCAGATTTCGAAGCGGTAGGTGATGCTGCTCCGGCCAATTTTTCCCACCCACAGCCGCGTTTCCACCTGGTCGCCAAAGCGTAGCGGAGCCACAAATTCCGCGCTGACGGCAGCGCGCGGCCAGCCGGAGTTTTTGACCAACTCGGCCGCCAGCACCGGCACGTCGCGCTCTTGCAGGTAGGCCAGCTCCGCGCCCTCCATCCACCGAAGAATGTTGGTGAAATGAACCAGACTCGCTCCATCGGTTTCATGAAACTCGACGGCGCGGCGTTGGACAAAATTAGGCACGGGGGCAGGCATGATGAAGCCAGAGAGCGGATATTAAGCTGTAGGCAATTCTTCGCGCTCGTCAATCAAGTCCACTTGGTGGTCCCAGAGGCTCGCATAGCGGCCGCCGCTGGCGCGCAATTCGTCATGGGTGCCTTGTTCGAGGATGCGGCCATGGTGCAGCACCACAATATTATCCGCCTTGCGCACGGTGGAGAGCCGGTGGGCGATGACCAGCACTGTGCGCTCGCGCATCAGGTTTTCCAGGGCCTGCTGGATTTGCCGCTCGGTGATGGTGTCCACGCTCGCGGTCGCCTCGTCGAGGATGACGAACGGCGGATTCTTCAACAACACGCGCGCAATGGTCAGGCGTTGTTTTTCCCCCTGGGAGAGCCGGATGCCTTTTTCGCCGATGTTGGTGTGCAGGCCCTGCGGCAGGGCGCGGACAAAGTCCCACGACGCCGCGCCTTCGAGGGCGGTTATCATTTCCGTTTCGCTGACCCCCGGGCGCACCAGCGAAAGGTTTTCGGCGACGGTGCCTTCAAATAAAAACGGATCCTGGGCGACAAAACCGACCTTGGCGTGCAGTTCGCCCAAATCCACTTGGCGCACATCCACGCCGCCCAGCCGCACGCACCCGCCGGTCACGTCGTAAGCGCGCAGCACGAGATTCGCCACGGTGCTCTTGCCGGCGCCAGTGTGGCCGACCACCGCCGTCACGCACCCAGCGGGAATTTCCAACGAAAAATTTTCCAACACCGTTGGCCGGCCCGCATAGGCGAAACTGGCGTTCACAAACGACGCGCCCAGAATACCTTTGGGCAGCGGAGTGGGGTGGGGCGGGCTGCAAATCTCGACCGGGTAGTCGAGGATTTCAAAGACGCGGTCGCCCGAGGCACGCGCCTGGCTCACCCATTGGTTGATTTGATGCAACTGGCCGATGGGCTCATAGACCATGTTCACATACATCAGGAAGGCCACTAACTCCGGAAAGGTCAGGACGGACGGAGTCTTGAGCATCTCCCAGCCCCCGACCCCAATGACCGCGGCCATCCCGAGGTTGGTTACAAATGACGTGCCCGGACCGTAAATGGACCAGTTGAACATCGCCTTGAGCGTCGCGGTGCTCATGGCTTGCGCCTTTTCCAGAAAACGGCGGCTTTCGTGTTCCTGCAGGCTGAAGGTTTGGATGAGCCGGTTGCCCTGGATGTCCTCCACCAGCAGGGCGTTGAGGTCGGCGGAAGTCTCGCGCATTTTCTTCCATAGCTTCTGCGAGCGCCGCGCATGCTGGATGCCCCAGTAGAATAAAAACGGCAGCGGCAGGAGCGCGCAGACGGCCAGGATGGGATTTTTCACAAACAATACCGTGCCAATGCCCACCAGCATGATGATGGCGCTCAGCCCCGTCTCACTGCCATCCAGCAGCACGCGTTCGACATTGGTCACGTCGTCAATCACCCGGGAGGATATTTCGCCGGACTTGCGCTGGTCGTAGAACGCCATCGGCAGCTCCAGCAGTCGTTTATGCACATCGCGGCGCAGGTCGAGCAGCACCTTTTGTTCCAGCGTGTTGTTCGTGCGGATGCGCAGCGACTTGCAGAATTCGCTCAGCCCGTAAAGCACGACAATCAAGGCGACGCCTTCCGCCAATTTTCCCGCGGTGGTGTGGGCCGCCACGCCCTGTAAAATATGCTGCACCACCTGCGGAACTGCGATGGACGCCAGCGTGCCCAGCATGGCCAGCAGCATCGTGACCAGGAACAGCCCCCGGTATTGGATAAAGTACTTGGAAACTCGCCAGACAGTGCGCATGGAGGGTGGAATATAAAGGATGAAGGCGTCGGGATGAAGGATGAAATTGGTTTTTTCCAGGGCGCCGCATTTGTAAAAGAATTTTTTGGAAGGGTTTTTAGTGAAATTGAACCTTCCACCAATGGGTCAAAGTATGTATGATAATGCTTTGTTTTACCTCTTTTATGCCTATGAAAGCCCTGACCCGATTCCGTTGTTTATTGGCCGTTTCAGTATTTGCGCTCGCCCCGGCGCTGTTCCCCCTTTTATCCGCCACGCCCACCCCCTTGGTTGACACTGTGGAAATGGCCAAGGAGACCCGCAGCACCGTGGTCTTCCTCGAGGATTTTCATTATAACAACGAGCACTTGTCCGACCTCGACCCCCACGCCTTGATCAAGGCCTACATCTCCAATTTGGACACCAAGCACTTATTCCTTCTGCAAAGTGACGTGGACGGCTTTGAGCAACAGTACAACAAGGACGTGCTGGAAACCAATGTGCAGAAGCTGGGCAGCCTGGATTACGCCTACACAATTTTCAAAAAATTTCAGGACAACGTCCACAACCGCGTGGATTGGATCAACAAGTACCTCGACAGCGACCTGAATCTCCAAGCCAGCGACACCTACCGGCCCGACCGCACCGATTCCGCCTGGCCGGCCAGCGCCGATGAACAGGATAAACTCTGGGGCCAGCAAATTCGTTTTGAGGTTATCAACGAATTGGTTGCCGCCGAGACGCGCGAGATTGAAGCGGCGAATAAAAACGCAAGTGACGACAAGTCTGCCGCGCCCGCCGCCAGCACCCCGGCGCCCGATGCCCAGTCCGCGACGGCCGATAAATCTGCCGCCCCGGCCAAGCCTGCGATTGCTGACAAACCCGCCGCTCCCAAAACTTTCGCCGAAAAGCTCAAGGACGCCAAGGATGCAGTCAAAAAGCGTTATGCCAGCTCCGCCAAAATTTTGGATGATACGGACGCCATCGAGCTGCAGGATGTGTTCCTCAACACCCTCGCGGGCCAATACGACCCGCACAGCAACTTTTTCACCGAAAACGGCGTCGAGGAGTTTGATATCACGATGCGCAACTCCCTCATCGGCATCGGCTGCATTTTGCAGGACAAGGACGGATTCTGCCTCGTCAGTGAACTGGTGCCGGGCGGACCCGCCCAAAAGTCCGGCCAATTGAATCCCGGCGACAAAATCATCGCCGTGGCCCAGGGGGATGCCGAATTTGCCGATGTGGTCGGCGCCAAGTTGCGCAAGACGGTTGACCTTATCCGCGGGCCGGAAGGCTCGCAAGTCCGGCTTAAAGTCATTCCCGCGGGTATGACGAGCGATGCCGACGCCAAAATTGTCAACCTCAAGCGCGAGCAAATCAAACTCACGACCGCACTGGCCAAAGCCCAAATCATTGAAGTGCCCGTGGGCGACCACACGGTGCCCATCGGCGTCATTAATCTGCCGGCGTTTTACGGCAAAGGCGGCGATGGCGACAAATTTAGCACCACCGAGGACGTGCGCGAATTGCTGCTCAAGCTCAAGGCCGCCAAGGTCCAGGGCATTGTGCTCGATCTGCGCGACAATGGCGGCGGCTTCCTCAATGAAGCCATTGACATGACCGGCCTCTTCATCCCCCCCAGCCCCGTGCTCCAGGTGCGCGACGCCATGGGCTTCATCAAAAAAATGGATAACACCGACTCGAAGCCCCTGTGGGACGGTCCCCTCATGCTGTTGGTCAACAAAAACAGCGCTTCCGCCACGGAAATCCTCACCGGCGCGCTCCAGGACTATCGTCGCGCGCTGGTCGTGGGCGACCGCACCACCCATGGCAAGGGCACCGTGCAGCAGATGTATTATTTCAGCACCTTTGACCCGACCGAAAAGGGCGCCGCCAAAGTGACCATTGAAAAATGGTACCGGCCCGATGGCGATTCCATCCAGTCCCGCGGAGTTATCGCGGACATCGCCTTGCCCTCCGATATTGACTACCTGCCCATTGGCGAGGCCGACCAAAAGAACGCCCTCCCCTGGGACAGCGTCAAATCCGTCCCCCTGGCCCTCGACGGCGACGGCCCATGGCGCACCTATCTCTTAAACCAGCCCGTGGTGGACAAGCTGCGCCAGGACAGCGAAGCCCGCCAAAACACCCTCGACGAGCTTACGCTGGTCAAACAGGGTGTCGCTTGGGAAAAATCCCACCAGGAACAAAAGGAATTTTCGCTGAATCTGGACCAGCGTCTGGCTGACCAGCGCAAGGATATCGTCTTTCGCGACGACCTGAACAAGCGCATAGATGCGCTCGAAAAAACGGATTACAAGTCCACCGACATCTTGCTCGATGCCGCCAAGGATCAAGCCGCCGACGCCAAGGCCGCCAAAAAGGCCGCGCTGCCGCCGCCCTCCGATGATGGCTCGGCCCCCGACGACCCCGACTCCGCCACTTCCCCCGCGAACTTTGACCTCCAGTTGCACAAAATCCAGTTGCGCGAAAGCCTCCGCATCATGACTGACTGGCTCAATCTCCCCCCCGGCCAGAATGCGGCCTCCGCTCCGGGCAAAGTCGCGACGGATGCCGCCAATTCCGCGACGGCCACGGCCACGGCGGCTCCCGCCGCCTCCCTGCCGTCCCAGCCCGCGGACGCCACGCGTTAAGCAGACCTTCCCCAAAAGGGGTCAGGTTGCCCCTTATTCCCTTGACTAAACCCGCGGCCGGCCTATGTTTGGGCTATGCCGCGGAAACTGCGCTTGGAATACCCTGGGGCGATTTATCACGTGATCAACCGGGGCAACTACCGGAATGATATCTTTGCGACGGCGGGGGCGCGCGCGGCTTTTATGAATTGCCTGTGGGAGGTGTGCAAAAAGTCCGGCTGGCGGCTGCATGCCTATGTGCTGATGCGCAATCATTATCATTTGGCGCTGGAGACGCCCAAGGGCAACCTGGTGGCGGGGATGCAGTGGTTGCAGGCGACGTTTGCCAACCGGTTTAATCGCCTCCGGGGCGAACGGGGGCATTTGTTCCAGGGGCGCTATAAGGCTTTGCTCGTCGAACCCGGCGCCGCCTTGGGGCAGTTGTGCCACTATATCCATTTGAATCCGGTGCGGGCCAGGGTGGTGACGGTGGGCAAGCTGAAGGATTTCCAGAATTCGAGTTACTGGCATCTGTGGCACCGGACGGAATGTCCGCCGTGCCTGGTGCGGCAAACCGCCCTGCGGCAGGCCGGCGGCTTGGCCGACACGCCGGCGGGGCGCCGGGCTTACGCGAAGTTTTTGGCCTGGCAGGCGGCGCACGGTCCGGTTGGGCGCAACGAGGCCTATGTGTCCCTGAGCCGGGGCTGGGCGTTGGGGAGCAGGGGGTTTAAGGAGGATTTGCTCAAAGAGCATGACCCGTCGGCGACCAGCCGGGCGTGGGAAACGGGGGGCAAACAGGAGATGCAACAAGCGCAGTGGAGCAAGGTGTTCACCCTGGGTTGCCAAAGGCTGGGGCGCAAATCATCCGAATTGCTTTGCGGTCCTGCCGCCCAACCGTGGAAGATTGCCCTCATGCTGTTTATGAAGGAGAGGACGCAAGCCTCCAATACCTGGCTGGTCGAACGGTTTGGTGCCGTTCGCCCCAAATACATTAGTCGTTTAGTCTGGAAGGCCCGACATGCTGAACTTCAACCCAAGGAACTCACTCAACTGAGGGAACAAGTGGCAACCTGACCCCTTTTTGGCCCTTGGCAGTCCACGCAGGGACCCGTGGGAAAGAACGAGGCCTATGTCTCCATGAGCCGGGGGTGGGTGTTGGGCAGCCAGGGATTTAGGGAGGAATTGCTCAAGCAGCATGCCCCAGTGCCGACGAGTCGGGCGTGGGAGGCCGGTGGCAAGCGGGAAATTCGGCAATTGCACTGGGTCGCGGCACTCACAAAATGCCTGAATGCTTTGGGTAAATCCATCGCCGACGCCAAACGGGATCGCAAATCTGCTCCTTGGAAAGTTGCGGTGGCCTTGTATCTCAAGCAACACACCCAGGCAGACAATACCTGGCTGGCCAGCCAGTTGCA
>CAZCMU010000087.1:0-10640 GCA_964499725.1 uncultured Opitutales bacterium | reverse complement strand
TCTTGCGCCAGCACCCCGATTTCGTCCCGGCACACAAGGAACTGGATGCCTTAACTCCCGCCAACGGCGGTACAGATTCGACTGCACCGCAAAAATAGTATGCAAAATTCGCCCCCATGGCTGCTTGGCTGCCCCCCATTCCTTCAGCACGTCGTCTTAATCTCCACCGTGAAGGTAATCGTGGCGGCGTAGGTTATTTTATCTTTCACCACCGTCAAATCAGCCACCACCTTCCCCTGGTGGGTTTGGTTGTCGCAATCAAACGTGATGGTCGCCGTAAATTGATTCTGAAAAGCCCCCGTGGCGGAGGTCCGGACGTACGGCGCCGCGGTGACCTCCACCGATTTACCTTTGCCGCAGGGCCCAAAAAATCCCTCGAAAATTTTGAGGCCCGGTTGCAACGAGTGCCCGTGGAACAAATGGCCCTGGCCCTGGATCTCCTTGCCGTCCACCCTCATCATGTAGCCGTCCATAAACCCGATATCATCGCCTTTGAACGTGATATCCACGAGTTTGAGGGTGGCAAAACAGCCCACCACATCGCCCGCGCGCGGCCGCGATTTGTTGGTTTTCGCCTGCCGGTGAAGATGTTTCAGGATGGCGACAAAGTGGGCCCAGTTCTTGGCTTTCTGCACCGCTTCCACGACCCATTTGGTAAACGTGCCCCCGTACGAATTCGTCTTTGAGTCCGGTGCGCTGGAGATGAGGTGCATCCCCTCCAGGCCCGGCGGAATGACGCCGTCGTCCCACAATGTGCCCGATTGGCACCCTAAAAAGAGCAGATAGACCTTCTTGGGATTTTTTTTGATTTCGGGAATTTGCGCCAGCCGCTCAAAGAGCTGCGTGTAGGGGAGCAATTCCTCGTCAACATTATAAGGCTTCCATTGAAAGTAACCCTTCACCCCATGGGCCGCAATCCAAATGACCAACTGGTCCTCCGGGCATTGGCAAAACTTGTTCGCCTTCGCGTCGGCGTCCCGGGCGATGGCCTTCTCCAGGCCGTTCATCATTTGGTCCAGCGTTTTTGCCGGGGTGCTCCCATCGGGCGCGTAGCGGCCCGCCAAACCCTCGGAGGTGTCATAGCCGCGCGCCTTGAACGCCTTGGTCACTTCCTGCGTCTCGTTCCAGATAAAGCCCTGGCCCATCAGCGTCAAAATATCATGCTCGCAGCAAATGCCGTAAAAAAGCAGCCGGGGGACGCACGCCGTCGGGTCGGGCTTGGTCAGCGGCGGATCGGGCGGATAGGGATCGGGGTCATTCGGCGCAGGCTCCGGCGGGTCCTTGGGGGGAAAGGGCCCGTGGATCGGCCCCGTCAGCACGTCCTCGGCCTTCTTCGTTTCTTTTTCTTTGTCCTTTTTGCCTTTGATGATGATCTTTCCCTCTTCATCGGCCAGGATGAGCGGTTCGGGGTGGTGAACGGCCCACTGCCGGAGCACGGCGGGATCAAAAAAAGGAAAGGCCAGCTCATTCACAAAAAGGTTCCAGTGGCCAACCGCGAAAAATAACGGCTCACCAGAATTTGACCCAAAAGCGGCAACCGCCGTCGGCTTCTTGAACATTCCCAGCGGGTCGGAATCAATCACATAGAGCCGCTCGCCCGGGGCGACGCGCCAGGTCTCTTTCCGGTTGTCATAACGCAGGCCGGCGCCGCCCTCCGGCAGCGGAACTTGGTAGATCGAATGCCGTTCCGCGGGAAACGCCCGGCTCAGCTGCTCGTCGTTTTTCAAACGATTGCGCAGACTTTCAACTTCACTGCTGTAGGGAAAGGATTCCGCCATATCGTCGCCCTCGCTATCTCAACCTGGCCGCCACCCTCTCTCATTACTTTTACCGTGTCAAGTGTGACCCGCCAAGGAGGATTTCCGCCGGATAAAAAGATTGCCCCCGCCGCCTCGTGCGCGCAAAACTCCGCGTTTCGCTCCATGCAATATCGGACCCTTGGCCACACCGGCCTGCAAGTTTCCGCCCTGGCCTTCGGCGGCTCGTCCCTCGGCTCGGCCTTTCGTGCCATCAATGAGGCCGACGGCATCCGCGCCGTGCATGTCGCGATTGACCACGGCATCAACCTCATTGACACCGCCCCCTACTATGGCGCGACCACCGCCGAAACCGTCCTCGGCAAAGCCCTGCGCGGCATTCCACGCGATAAATACTACCTCGCCACCAAGGTCGCCCGCTATGGGCCCGTGGAAAAGGATTTTGATTTTTCCGAAAAACGCGTCACGGCCAGCCTGAATGAAAGTCTCGCGCGCCTCGGCGTTGATTACGTGGATTTCATCCAGGTGCACGATATGGAGTTCGGCAACCTGGAGCAGATTATTAACGAGACGATTCCCGCCTTGTACAAATTAAAAGCCGCCGGCAAAACGCGCTTCGTCGGCATTTCCTGCCTGCCCATGCGTCTGTTCCGTTACGTGCTCGACCGCGTGCCAGTTGACCAAATCCAGTCCTATTGCCACTACTGCCTCAACGACACTGCGCTGGCGGACTTGCTGCCCTACCTCCAAAGTAAAGGTGTCGCCATTTTCAATTCCGCGCCCCTCGCCATGCGCCTGCTCAGCAACGAAGGCCCGCCCGCCTGGCACCCCGCCCCGGCCGTGTTGCGCGCCCAATGCGCCGAAGCCGCCGCCCTCTGCCAATCCCGCGGGTCGGACCTCGGCAAACTCGCCCTGCAATTCTCGCTCGCGAATCCCGCCATTCACACCAACATTGTGGGCACCGCCGACCCGAATCGCGTCCTGCAAAACATCCGCGATATCGCCGAGCCTCTCGACCCCGCCCTGCTCGCCGACGTGCAAAAAATTCTCGCCCCCGTGCACAACCTTACCTGGCCTTCCGGCCGGAAGGAGAACAATTAAACCGTGAAAACCCTCGTCATTGCTGTGCCGGGAAAATTTTCCTACGGCACAAAAACCCAACCCGTGCCCCGCAACGGCGAAGTGCTGCTGCGCGTCCAGCGCCTCGGCTTTTGCGGCACCGACCTCAGCACCTTTCGCGGCGCCAACCCGCTCGTCACCTACCCGCGCGTTCCCGGCCACGAAATCGCCGCCGTTATCGAAGCCGTGACCCCGGGCGTGCCGGCCAGTTTGGCGCCCGGCCTCGAAGTCACCGTCATGCCTTACACCGCCTGCGGAAAATGCACTTCCTGCCAAGCCGGCCGCGTCAACGCCTGCCGCAATAATCAAACCCTCGGCGTGCAACAGGAAGGCGCCTTCACCGACTACATCGCCGTTCCCTGGCAAAAAGTCGTCACCGCCAAATTGGGCCTGCGCGAGCTGGCCTTGGTCGAGCCGTTGGCCGTCGGTTTTCACGCCGCTGCCCGCGGGCGGGTGACCAAAGACGACACCGTTCTCGTCTTCGGCTGCGGCATGATTGGTCTTGGCGCCATCGCCGCCGCCGGCCTCCATCGTGGCGCGAACGTCATCGCCGTGGATATCGAGGACGGCAAGCTCGCCCTCGCCAAAAAAGCCGGCGCGCGCCATGTGATTAATTCCAAAAGCGAATCGCTGGCCGAACGCGTGCAGGCCCTCACCCATGGCGACGGCCCCCACGTCGTTATCGAGGCCGTCGGCACCCCCGCCACTTTCCAGGCTGCCGTCGAACTCGTGTGCTTCACGGGCCGCGTGGTTTATATCGGCTACGCCAAAGCCCCCGTTTCCTACGAAACCAAATATTTCATTCTGAAGGAACTCGACATCCTCGGCTCGCGCAATTCGACCACCGAGGACTTCCGCGCGGTCATCACCATGCTGGAAGCGGGACGCTACCCCGTCGAGGAAACCATCACGCGCACCGTGTCCTTTGCTGAATCCGGCGCGGCCCTGCAAGCCTGGTCCGAAAACCCCGGCATAATCACCAAAATCCACGTCGAAGTGGACTGAATGTTATGCCGGTCATTGACTCCCACCATCACTTCTGGCGCTACAATCCGCAGGACTATGGCTGGATTAACGACGCCATGCGTGTCATCCGCCGCGATTTTCTGCCGATGGATTTGGAAAAAGAAATCCATGCGGCCGGTGTTGACGGCGTGGTTTCGGTCCAGGCCCGCCAAAGTTTGGTCGAAACACGCTGGTTGCTCGAGCTGGCGGCGCAAAACACCTTTATTCGCGGCGTCGTCGGCTGGGCGCCCCTCATCGCACCTGACTCGGCGAAAATCATCGGCGAACTCGCCGCAAACCTAAAACTTCGCTCCCTGCGCCATGTGTTGCAAGGCGAACCCGACGAGCGCTACATGCTGCGCGACGACTTCAACCGCGGCATCGCCGCCCTGCGCGACCATCATCTCGCTTACGATATCCTCATTTTCGAACGGCACCTGCCTCAAACCATTGAGTTCGTGGATCGCCACCCTCAGCAGGTGTTTGTCCTCGACCATGTCGCCAAACCGCGCATCAAGGAAAATCAACTGGAACCGTGGCGGAAAAATATCCTCGAACTGGCGAAGCGACCCAACGTCTATTGCAAAATTTCCGGCCTGGTCACTGAGGCCGACTACACCCAGTGGACCGAAGCCCAATTGCAGCCTTACTTTGACACCGTGCTCGAGGCCTTTGCTCCAAAGCGTCTCATGCTCGGCAGCGACTGGCCCGTGTGCCTCCTGGCCTGTGCCTATCCCCGCTGGGTGAATCTCGTCCGCGGCTGGATTAAACAACTTTCCGCCCCCGAACAAAAACGCATCCTTGGGGAAACCGCCGTCGAAGCCTACCGGCTTTAAATGGTCATCTGCAGTCGCGGTGTGGGAAGGACGCGCCCGCGTCTTCATTCTCGACTTGGCCGCCGCCCGAGCCAAGACTCTTGGGCCCAGCCCGTAAGTTGTCGTTGAGTTAACCCCCAACTTTGCGCCCCCATGAATTTCCCGTTTCGTCTTGCCCGTGGCTTTGCCGTGCTCGCCTGGCTGTTGTTCCTCCTGTTGGCCGCCCCGGTTCGAGCGCAAACCTCACCATTCCCTGCCTCCGAGCCGGCCACCGTTGACCTAAAATACTCCTTCGGTCCGCAACCCGTGCCGGGCTATGTTCCGGTAAAACCCGCGGACAATTATACAATAGACCGCGGCTACGGCTTCGACCTTGGCTCATCCGTCTCTTTGGTTGACCGCGGTGGCACTGACCCGCTCAAGGCTGGGTTTACCACCGGTGCGAACAGCCAGCCGTTTTTCTTTTCGGCCAAATTGGTGCCTGGCGTTTACCGCGTGACGGTCACCCTCGGCGACGCGCAACAGGAATCCACCACCACCGTCAAAGCGGAAACCCGCCGCCTCATGCTCGAAGCCGTCCATACTCCCGCCGGCGAAATCACCACCAAAACCTTCCTCACTCACCTGCGCGTGCCGCAAATCCCCGGTGGCCAAACCGTCGCGCTCAAACCGCGCGAAAAAAACCTGGGCACCGTCTTCCTCTATTGGGAACCGAAAAAGCCCCAGACCTTTATGGAACTCGATTGGGATGAAAAACTAACCTTGGAATTTTCCGACGCCCATCCCGCGTTATGCACCGTCGAAATCACCAACGAGGACAAACCCTTCACCGTTTATCTCGTGGGCGACTCCACCATGACCGACCAGATGATGGAGCCCTGGGGCGCATGGGGCATGCAGTTCCCGCGCTGGTTCAAGCCGCCGGTCGTCATCGCCAATTACGCCGAATCGGGCGAATCCGCCGTCAGTTTCATCAGCGAACGCCGCTGGCCGAAACTCCTCAGCGAAATCCACGCCGGCGATTATGTGCTCATTCAATTCGGCATCAATGACCGCGCAACACCCATTGACCGCTTCAAACAGACCATTGAGCAATTCGTCACCGACCTTCGCGCCAAGGGTGCCATTCCCGTGCTCATCACCTCGCAAAATCTTCGCAGCGGTTTCTGGGGTCCCGACGGTAAGGGCCAGCAGACTCTCGGCAATTATCCCTACACCATGTGGCAGGTGGCGACAGAGCAAAAAACCGCTTATGTTGACCTCAACGTCCTGAGCACGTCGCTCTTCGAGGCCTTTGGCCAGGACCGCTTGCCGGAATTGTTTACACCCACCCGCCCCGCTGTCCCCGCCCAACCTGCCCATGGCGACCAGCCCGCCCTTCCTGCCCAACCCGTCACCCACGACACCACCCACCATAGCGACTTCGGCAGCTACGAACTCGCCAAATGCGTCGTTCAGGCCTGCATTGATGCCAAGCTGCCCTTTGCCCAGTATGTTGTGGACGACTGGAAAACTTTTGACCCCAAACATCCCGACTCCATTGACGCCTTCAAGCTGCCGCTGGATCCGCAATTTGACCCGGCCTGCGCGGAGGGCCTGCCCAAGGGCCCCGTCCCCGTCGCCGGTCATCCCGGTGAAACCGCCACCCCGCCCGCCCCCGCCGCCCCGCGCGGTCGCGGCCCGGTTGTGCCACCAGCGCCCGCTCCTGCAACTTAGATTTATCCCCATGAAAACACTCCGCCTCACCCATTCTGTTTTTGCCGCGTTCCTGGCCTTGGCTGCGGCCATCATTTTCACGTCGCCCGCCCACGCGCAATCCGGCCCCCGCACCACTCCTGAAGTCGTGGCCGCCGCCCTGGCCGACACCCCGGCCCTGCCGGCCGGCCCTTATGAAACAACTTGGGATTCCGTCTCGAAGCACCCGATTCCCGATTGGTATCAGGATGGCAAATTCGGCATCTCCATGCACTGGGGCATCTATTCCGTGCCCGCTCATGGCAGCGAATGGTACGACAAGAACATGGTCGGCGACAAAGGCACCTATGCCTGGCACGTGCAAAATTTTGGCACCCTCGACAAATTCGGCTACAAGGACTTCATCCCGCTGTTCACTGCCGCCAAATGGGACCCCGATGCCTGGGCCGCGCTCTTCAAAAAATCCGGCGCAAAATACGTCATGCCCTCCGCCGAACACCACGACGGTTTCGCCCTCTGGGACAGCACGGTGAATAAATACAACGCCAAGGCCATGGGGCCCAAGCGCGACCTCATCGGCGACCTCGCCGCCGCCGTCCACAAAGTCGGCCTCAAGTTCGGCGTCACCAACCACAGCATGGAGCACTTCACCTTCGTCAACCCCACCGCCATTCCCGCCGAGGTCCTCGCCGACCTCCAGGCCAAAAAGCTCGACCTCTACGACCCCGCCTGGGCCGATTTCTACAGCGTCGCCGACCGCAGCGACGCCGCCTGCCAGAAATTCCTCACCAACTGGGTCAAGCAGAACGATGAACTCATTGACCAATACAAACTCGACGCGCTGTGGTGGGACAACGGCGTGAACGGCCGCATTTTCGACCCGCTGAAACTCAAAGTCATCGCGTATTTCTACAATCGCGCCACCGCCTGGGGCAAGGAAGTGCAGATGCTCACCAAAGGCGACGCCTCCCTCGGCGGCCATGTCGAGGATTATGAGCGGCAGTCGCGCATGCCCAAAGATATTCAACCCGCGGAGTTTGAAGTGCACGATTCGCCCGGCCATCGCTGGTGCTACTTGACGGACGACACTTACGCCGGCCTCGACTGGGGCCTCGGCCACTTGATTGAAGCCGTCTGTCGCAACGGCAATTTCCTCCTCAACATCGGGCCCAAGCCCGATGGCACGATTCCCGATCAGGAAATCGCCCTCCTCACCGGCATGGGTAAATGGCTCGACGTCAATGGCGACGCCATCTACGGCACGCGCGCCTGGTCCAAAGCCGGCGAGGGCGACATGGTCATGTCCAAATACACGCCCAAGGAAATCCGCTTCACCACCAAGGGCGACACGCTCTACGCCATCGTCATGGCGTGGCCCGCCGACGGCTCGGTGGTCGTCACTTCGCTCGCGACCGGCGCGGCCCCGGCGGGCAAAATCGCCAAGGTCGAATTGCTCGGCCACCCCGGCAATCTCGACTTTACCCAGGATGCCGATGGCCTCAAAGTCAAATTCCCTGCCGACAAACCCTGCGACTTCGCTTACGCCCTCAAAATCACCGGCTTGAAACTCAAGTAATTATCTCTTCTTTGCGCCTTGGCGTCTTGGCGCGAGAAATCTCTTTCTTATAGCTCGGATGTTTTACCACAAAAATTTTACCGACTAATCTATCTCATGAAACATCTCGCCTCGCTTTCTCGTATTCTTCTGTTGGCGTTGCTGCTCGCCACTCCTCCCGCCTTTGCCGCCGTGGATGTCGAGCTGCCCAAACCCGACCCCGCCGGCGTGCCCACGGGTCGTGGCAATCCGTATGACTACGGCGTCATGGGCCCGCCCGCCACGCCCGCCATTGTCGCCGCCGCCGACCAGGCCGTCACCAAGCCGATGGCCCCCGGCCCCGTCGCGCCAAATTGGGATTCGTTGCAAAAAAATTATGAGACGCCCGCGTGGCTCGTGGATGCCAAGTTCGGCATCTTCATGCATTGGGGCATTTATTCCGTCGCCGCCCACGGCGCCAGCGCCGCCGAGTGGTACGAAAAGCACATGTATGGCAACCCCGCCGACATCGCCTGGCATGAGCAAAACTTCGGCCCCATTGTCACCGTCGGCTACAAAAATCTGATTCCGCTCTTCACCGCCGCCAAGTGGGACCCCGACGCCTGGGCCGTGCTCTTCAAAAAATCCGGCGCGAAATTCGTCGTCCCCACCGCCGAGCACCACGATAATTTTGCCAACTGGGACAGCCAGGTCACGCCCTTCAATGCCAAGCGCATGGGCCCCATGCGCGATTTGATTGGCGACCTCGCTGCCGCCGTGCGCAAGCAGGGCCTCAAGTTCGGCGTCTCCAACCACGGCATGGAAAACTTCACCTTCGTCAATCCGACCAATGCGTTGAACGACCAGTTGAAAGCCGCCAAGGCCGACCTCTACGACCCCGCCTGGGCGCCCTTTTACAACGTCGCCGACCGCAGCGACGCCGCCATGACGCGCTTCCTCACCGACTGGGTCAACCGCAACCTCGAACTCATTGACAAATACCAGCCCGACATCCTGTGGTTTGACAACGGCGTCAACCTCCGCGTGCTCGACCCGTTGAAGCTCCACGTCGCCGCCTACTATTACAACCGCGCGAAGCAATGGGGCAAGGACGTCACGCTCTCCACCAAGTACAACGCCTACGCCCCGAGCAACGACGACACCAAGCAAATCGGCTCCATTCTGGATTTCGAAAAATCCGGCCCGCCCCGCGGCCCCACCACCATCCGCCCCGGCCCGTGGATGGTGGACGACCCCATTGGCAGCACCTGGGGCTACAGCACCAGCGAGACCATCTCCAGCCCCGCCGCCGTCCTCACCAAGCTGATTGACACCGTCAGCAAAGGCGGCGTGTACCTGCTCAATCTCTCCCCCATGGCCGACGGCACTTTGCCCCAGGCCCAGCAGGACACCTTGCTCGGCATCGGCGCCTGGCTGGACATGAACGGCGAGGCCATTTACGCCTCCCGCCCGTGGATTAAATTCATGGAAGGCAACACCGGTCGCGGCGCGCTCAATGTCCACTTCACCACCAAGGGTGACGCCCTCTACGCCATCGCCAACAACTGGCCCTCCGACGGCAAAGCCGTCCTCACCTCGCTCTCCACCGGCGCGGCGACTTCATCCAGCCCCATCAAAGTCGAACTCCTCGGCCACGACGGCGCGCTCCCCAGCACCCAAACCGACCAAGGCCTCGAAATCACCCTCCCTGCTGACCACGCCACCGAGCCCTTCTACACCTTCAAAATCTCCGGCTTCAACCTAACCGCCTCTTCCCCCAAAACCGCGCAAAACTAAAATCACCTTGTAGGGGCGTCGCTCGCGACGGCCCTCATTTTACCCACTTAAAAACCCGGAATAAAACTCGCGCCAAGAACTCTCTTTTTCTTATCTCCCCCTTCGCACCTTTGCGGTAAAAAATAAAAAAATATGCTCAAACACGGCATCCTCAACCCCGCGCTCCTCGAACTCCTCGGGCGCTTCCGCCACACTAACACCATTGTCATCGCCGACCGCGGCTTTCCCTCCTGGCCGTCCGTCCCGACCATTGACCTCAGCCTCACGGACAACATCCCCACCGTCGAGCAAGTCCTGCTGGCCATCCTCCCCGCCTGCCAGGTCGGCGCCGCCTTCCGCGCCAAGGAATTCAAATCCCACAACCCCGCCGCCACCGTCTCCGCCGCTGAAAAACTCCTCCGCACCCACGGCATCTCATTGACCTACGAAAAACACCTGGACTTCAAAAAGCGCGTTCCCGCCTGCATTGGCCTCATCCGCACCGCCGACACCAACCCCTACGCGAATATTATTCTGGAATCGGCGTGAAGCGGTTGCTTGTCAGATTACCTATTTAATGTTGTATAATCAATGTGCTCCAAGCAATAGGCATAACCTTTTACTCTCTTATTTCCACATCCCGACCAAATGCATGGCTGGTCTTCGTTCTCGATTGTTAGCGGCCAGTCGATATCAGTTTTCAAGCCTTCTTTAGTAAGCCAATTGCGCAATCGAGTTAGGATTTCTCTCTGTTTTTCGTAAGGAATTGCTTCTAAAACTGGAGTTTCCCATTTTTTAAAATCTGGCCAAATGAGCAGGTCCAATTCTTTAACCCCAGGTAATTCCCAATATATTTTTAGAATTTTCTCATCTTCTGTATAAATGATATGGCCACAACGCCCCTGATGAAGTACTTCGAAATTGTAGCCTTCTCCATTA
>CAZCMU010000086.1:0-10691 GCA_964499725.1 uncultured Opitutales bacterium | reverse complement strand
TTGTTGGCCTTGTCGTCGCCCGCGGCGGCGGGCTTGGCGGCGGCGGGGGCTTCGCCCAGGGAGTCGAGGAGCATTTCGACGGCGCTCTTGCGTTCCACGGGGGCGTGGCCGGTGTCGCCGCTTTCTTCGCGGCGGGGCTTGCGGGGCTTGCCGTCGCGGCCCAGGGGGGCTTCGGCGGGTTTGGCGGCCTCGACAATCGGGTTCTCGGACACCACTTCAAAGGAAATTTCCACGCTGATTTCGGGATGGAGCTTGATGGTCGCCTCGTGCTTGCCGAGGGTCTTGACGTGCCCGCCGGCGATGTGCACGCGCTTCTTCTCAATTGGGTAACCCTGCTCGGCGAGCTTGGCATGGACGTCGCCCTGGGTGACGGAGCCGAACATCTTGCCACCGTCGCCGGTCTTGACGGCGAACGCGAGGGTGACGTTCTTCAAGCGCGAGGCAATGTCGCGCGCGCCTTCGAGGTCCTTGGCTTCGCGCTCGACGCGCTTGGACTTGAGCGACTCGATGTGGCGGCGGTTGGCCTGGTTGACCGGCACGGCAAAGTGCAGCGGCAGCAAATAATTGCGCGCGTAGCCGGCGCGGACTTTGACGAGGTCGCCCTCGCCGCCGAGGCCGTCAATGGGTTTTAGGAGAAGAACTTCAGAGTGGGACATGGTAGTAAAGAGTTAGCGGAGGGTTCAAAAAGGTACGTCTTCGTCAATCTGGTCGCCGGGGGGCGGGGGATTTTTGGCCGGGGCGGCGGGGCGCGCGGGCCGGGCCGGGGGCGCGGCATCATCGTAATTTGCGCCGGAGGGAGCGCCGCCTTCTTCGCCGCCGCCACCCTGGCCGCGACCGCTGTCGGCGAACGAAAAACCTTCCAGAACCACGCCGAGCTTGCTGCGCTTTTCCTTGGTGGTCTTGTCTTCCCACTTGTCGAGCTTCAGGCGGCCTTCGACGAGGATGGCCTTGCCCTTGGAGAAAAATTTGGCGATGACCTCGGCCTGCTTGCCGAAGGCATCCACGTCAATGAAGGTCACTTCCTCGCGTTCCTCTCCGCTCTGCATCTTGAACTTGCGGTTGACGGCGACGGTGAACTTGCAAATGGCCAAGCCAGCGGGGGTGACGCGCATCTCGGGATCGCGCGTGAGGTTGCCCATCACGATGACTTTGTTGAAGGAGGCCATTTAGGCGGACTGGACGATGACGCGGTTGACGTGCTGGTCGAGGCGCACTTTTTCGCGCAGGGCGGCGGGCGCAGTGAGCGGGCCGGTGAAGCTGAAGGTGACGTAAATGCCGTTCGGGTAGGCGCGGGTTGGCGGCCGGGCAAATTCCTTCAGGCCGTGGTTCTCGACCTTGGAGATGTCGCCCTGGACGGCGATAATGGTGTCGCGGAGTTTGGCCACGAGGTTGTCCACCGGTTCGGTGTAGTTCCGGGTGTCGAGGAGGAAGGTGGCGGTGTAGGCGCGTTTGTTGTCGGGCTTGGGCATGGGAAGTGTGGTTGCGTTTTGCAAGTTAAAGGATGGTGAATGGGAGGATAAAAAGTGCAGGGAAAGTGGTGGGGTTATTTGGCGCCATTGAGGGCGTTCATCGCAGCGGCGGGGCCTTCTTGGGCGAGGAGATGCAGGCCGCGGAGAAAATCGGGCTGGCGGGCGGCGAGGGCGGCTTCTTCGTCGGGAGTCAGGCGACTCAAAACGTGGTCGGCAAGGTCCATTTCGGGATGGGCTTTGCCGCCGATGCCTAGCTTAACGCGGGCGAAGTCTTCGCCAACATGCTGCAGGAGGCTCGCGATGCCGTTGTGGCCACCGGCGCTGCCGCGAACAGTGATTTTCAACCGACCCAGAGGCAGCGTGATGTCGTCGTGAACGACGGCCAGGGCGCTGGAGGGCAGCTTGTGAAAATGCAGGAACGGTCCGACCGATTCACCGCAGGCGTTCATGAACGTCAGCGGCTTAAGCAGCCAAATCGTGCGGCCTGCGAGGTCGGCACGGGCCACCTCCGCCTGAAAGCGGGACTCGGTATGGAATTCCGCGCGAGTTTCGCGGGCAAGGGCATCCACCAGCCAAAACCCCAGGTTGTGGCGGGTGCGGGCGTATTCGGCGCCCGGATTTCCCAGACCGGCGATGACGGCGATGGACATGTCTCAAAGAACGTTGCGCGCCGGAATCGCCAAGGGTGTCCAACCCAAGACGGACGCGGAAAAGGTTTATTTTTTGGCTGGTTTGGCCGGAGCAGCGCCCTTGGCGGCGGGGGCAGCACCCTTGGCGCCAGCGGCGGGTGCGGCACCCTTGGCACCGGCAGCGGGAGCCGCGCCCTTGGCGCCAGCGGCGGGAGCAGCGCCTTTGGCGCCGGCGGCGGGAGCTTTGCCATCGGCAGCAGCGCCTTCGGCGGGAGCAGCGCCTTCGGCCCCGGCGGCAGCGGCTTCGCCCTCGACAGCCACAGCCTCGGCGGCGACGGGTTCTTCCTCGACCTTGGGGATGACGCAGGCCACGACGACTTCGTCAGCGCGATCAGTAAAAGTAACGCCGGGAATCGGCTTCATGTCGCGCACGTGGATGGAGTCATTGGCATGCAACTCGGTGACATCAATCGAGATGATGTCGGGCAAATCTTTGGGCAGGCACTTGACGTGCAGCTCGTGGCGGGTGAGCTCGATGATGCCGCTCTCCAGTTTGACGCCGATGGACTCGCCCACAATGCGGACGGGGACGATGGCGCGCATGGGCTCGTTGGCCGAGACTTCCTTGAGGTCAATGTGGACAAAGCGGTCGGTGCGGGCGTCGCGTTGGATTTCCTGCAAAAGGGAAAGGGTGGCCACACCGGATTGGTCGGAAATTTCGACGAGGGCGGCGGTACCGGCCACGGCACGCATGAGGAGGCGGAATTCGGGATCCTTGACCGTCAGGTGGCGGACGCCGGACTTGCCGTAAATGACGGCGGGAATCTCGCTCGAGGAGCGCAGACGGCGGGCGGGGCCGCGACCGGTCTTGGTGCGGGGGTAAACGGGCAGTTTTAAGAGTTTCATGGCGGGCGCGGGGGCAGGCGCAAAGATGCGCGAACCCCCGGTTGGAAAGGGAGGAAAAGGAGCTAAAGTAACACTCGAACAAAAGAAGGCAAGAGGGAAAAATAACCCCGCACCCCAATATAAGCAGACTTGGCTAGCGCAGGGGGATTAAGTACGCTGCTGGGCTTTCGCCATCCTGGCTGCGCTGACCTCGGCGGGCCAGGATTACCCCCATGAAATGCCCCTTCCTTTGTCTTCTGCTGGCCAGCGTGGCTGGTATCCTTCCCGCATCGGCGCAACCGGTCGGACTACCCACCCCCCAGAAGTTGCCCAATGGCGTTGCCCTGCCCCTAAATAGTGGGTTGCTCAAAGTCCAGGTCCAGGCGGACGATATTATCCGGGTCACCTTTTCCCCGGACCCGAATTTCAAGGGTGACGACATGGTTGTGGTGCCCAGCCAAAGCCCCGCCCCCAAGTGGGACATGGAGACAGCCACCGCCAGCTCGGGACAACTGGGCGGCGGCACAACCGTTCTCACCACCGCGAAACTCATCGTTAGCGTGAATCTCGCGGATGGGGCGATAAGTTTTAAAGATCTGTCGGGCAAGACGATTTTGGCGGAAACCCCCGGCGGCCATCAACTCGAGGCTGCGGAGGTAATGGGCGAAAAAACCAACCATGTCCAACAAACCTGGCAGGCCAATGCGGATGAATCGCTTTACGGTCTCGGCCAGCACCAGCAGGGGCTGATGGATATCAAGGGTTACGACCTCGACCTCTGGCAGTATAACACCAACGTCGTCGTTCCCTTTCTCGTTTCGAGCCGCGGTTACGGCATTCTGTGGGACAATACCTCGCGCCTGCGCTTTGGCGACCTGCGCTCTTTCGAAGCAATTCCCGCCGCGAACCTGGTGGATATGAATGGGAAACCCGGCGGCCTGAGCACCGGTTTGATTACTCCAGGCAGCGACCAAATCCAAAATTTGGCGCGAACGGCCATCGTCGCCGTCGGCAACATGACCTTTGTGGATGGCCAGCCGCTGACACCGGACACGATTTCTGCCATCGCGCTGAGTTCAACGGCGGTCATGACGATTCCGACACATGTCTGGCAGGGCGAAATCATCGCGCCGACGACCGGGGATTATCAGTTTCAGACTTACGCGAATGCGCGCATTGCGGTCACCATCAACGGCCGGCTGGTCATTAACCACTGGCGGCAATATTGGCTGCCCGCGTATGAACTGGTCAAAATTCATCTCGATGCCGGCCAGCATTATCCGATCAAGATCGTGTGGGGAGGCGACAGCGGGCAGGCCGACCGCGCGGTGATGAGTCTCACCTGGAAAACACCCGCGCCCAAGGCCGACACGTCGCTGTGGTCCAACGTGGGCGACGGCATTGACTACTATTTTGTTTATGGCCCGGATTTGGACAAAGTCATCGGCGGATTCCGCCGCCTGACCGGCCAGGCGACGATGCTGCCGCAGTGGGCCTTTGGGTTGTGGCAATCGCGCGATCACTACCTCAACCAAAATGAAATCCTCGGCGCGCTCGCGCAATTTCGCCAACTCCACATCCCCTTGGACAACATCGTCCAGGACTGGCAGTACTGGAACGTGCGGCCGAATCAAAACGACTGGGGCTCGCACCAGTTTGACCCGACCAAATTTCCCGACCCGGCGGGCATGATCAAAACGATTCACGATGAGCACGCGCACATCATGATCTCCGCCTGGGGCAAGTTCTATGAAGGCACGGCGAACTTCGATGCGCTGAACAAAGCAGGGTACCTCTACCAAGGCACGCTCGACGAAAAAATCCTGCGCGACAACAAGCGTTACGCCTATTACGACCCGTTCCAGGATGGCGCGCGCAAACTGTTCTGGGACCAACTCAACACCGCATTGTTCAGCAAGGGCATTGACGCGTGGTGGATGGATGCCACGGAGCCGGAAATTGTCTCGCCCCCAAACCCGGACAACTACGTCAAACACATGAACCCGACCGGGAAGGGCACCGGCGCACGGGTGCAAAACGCGTACGCATTGATGAATAGCAAAGGCATTTACGAAGGCCAGCGTTCCGCGGCGCCCGACCAGCGCGTCTTCATCCTCACGCGTTCCGGTTTCGCCGGCGAGCAGCGCTACGCCTCGCTGACCTGGTCTGGCGACGTCACCTCGACGTGGTCGGCCCTGCGCAAACAAATTACCGCGGGGCTCGGGTTTTCCATCTCCGGCCTGCCGTATTGGACAACGGACACGGGCGGTTACATGATGGAATATCGCTTTGCCAACGCCCGCAACGGCCCGGACCTCGACGAATGGCGCGAACTCAACGACCGCTGGTTCCAGTTCAGCACCTTCTGCCCGGTGTTGCGCGTGCACGGGCAGCAACAGTTGCGGGAAATATACAACCTCGGCGATGCGGCGACGCCGATTTTCCAAAGCGAATTGAAATTCGACAAACTGCGTTACGCGCTGTTCCCGTACATTTACTCGCTCGCCGGCGCGGTGACCCAGGATGGTTATACCATCATGCGCCCGCTGGTGATGGATTTCCGCGACGATCTGTCGGCGCGCAATATCGCCGACCAGTACATGTTTGGCCCAGCGTTGCTCGTGAACCCCGTTACGGCCTACCAAGCACGCAGCCGCCCGGTGTACTTGCCCGCAGGAACGCTGTGGTATGACTTCTGGACGGGCCGGCCCGAGAACGGCGGCCAAACCATCGAAGCTGCCGCGCCGTATGACCAATTGCCGCTGTATGTCCGCGCCGGCTCCATCATCCCCACCGGGCCGGAGATCGAATATGTTGGCGAAAAACCAGATGCGCCGCTTACCGTGTATGTTTACGCCGGAGCGGACGGGCAATTCAATCTCTACGAGGACGACGGCCTGACCTATGCCTACGAAAAAGGCGGGTTTTCCGAGATTCCCCTGCAATGGAGCGATGCGACCCACACGCTTTCGATTGGCCTGCGCCAAGGCTCATTTCCCTCGATGCAAAAGGACCGGACGTTCAACTTTGTCCTCGTTTCGCCGGGCCATGCGACCGGTTTTTCGTTCGGTCCAACTCCGACCAACGTGACAGCGTATCATGGGGATGCGGTTGAAGTGAAGTTGGAGTAGCAGGCTGGCAGCAGGCACAGGGCGACTGGAGTGAAACCTACTTCGCTGGCTCGCGGTAGGGTAGATTTTTTTCGTAGAGCGCCAGGCGCTGCCGCGCGTCATTCGCGGCCGAAGTCTGGAGTTTGAAGCCCAAATATTTAGTTTCCCATTTGATAGCGTCGGCAAACTGACCGGCTTCGGCACAAGCCGCCGCAAGGGTGTCGATCGGGTTGGGATCATTCCACCCGGAAAGCTCGCACGCTGCTGTGGCATACCCCACCGCTTTACGGCCATTCCGGATGTCATGGTTTGGGCTGACAGCCATGAGCCAAGCGAGGGCATTGTTGGCGTCGACATTTTTTGGTTCAAACTGGACGGCCCGTTCGAAATCAGCCAAGGCTGCAAGGTTGCTATGCTTGGCCTCGTTGGCGATACCGCGCCAGAGTAAGGCCGCGGCGTTTTGGGGATTATGCTCAAGGGCCTGGTTGCACAGGGTAATTACACCGTTGAAATCCTGCTGGCTGAATTTGGCTTTGATGGTCTCTTCCCAATCATTGATTGGCCCCCCATTAAGTTTGGCAATGAAAACCTGCGGGCCACCCTCGATGTAGCCTACTATTTCTAAAAGGGTGTGCTCGTTTTCGTCCAACAATTCGGTGGTGGGGAAGCCATGGATCTGATACTTCTGTTCTAATGCATCATTTTGCTTTTGCAGCTCTTCGCCCAACTGGGTGTTGTGGGGAAAGTCGAGGGTCACCAACACGAGGTTGGCGTCAGCGTACTTGGCAAACTGAGGCGTGCTGTACACTTCCTCATCGAGTTTTTGGCACCAGCCGCACCAGTCGGAACCGGTGAAATTAAGCAGGATTTTTTTGTGCTCGCGCTTGGCCTGGGCAACGGCCGCATTGTAGTTGGTAGTCCAGACCGCGCCTGTGGCCGCGCAGGGAACGCTGCCGGCGACCATGGATAGCAAGGCCATGCTGCGAAAAAGTGTTCCTGGACGCCGCCATATGGCAAAGGAGATCATGCAGAGGGGCTCGATTCAAAAACGCCGAGGCTATCAATCAACCGGAAT
The DNA here is from genome assembly GCA_964499725.1 of uncultured Opitutales bacterium. GTDB lineage: Bacteria > Verrucomicrobiota > Verrucomicrobiia > Opitutales > JABDGR01 > JABDGR01. The sequence continues at coordinate 3,523 of CAZCMU010000086.1, read as the reverse complement.
CCGGACTTTTCCTAACGTAAAATCCCAGTTGCTGGCAACCAGTAAAATTGTCCCGAATGACGCCCAATTTCCATCGGTTGCCCTCGACTTGCGGGGCGGTTGCAGGCCAAGATGTGGCGCTTAACCCCATGGCGATTTCCTCGTCGGCAATTTCATTGAGTCCTTATGGCAAACGGCTGGTGCCGTGGCTGGTGGCGGTGGCGTTCTTCATGGAGGCGCTGGACACGACAATTCTGAACACGGGGGTGCCGACGATTGCCCACGCGCTGAACGTGGCGCCACTGAGCATGAAGGCGGTCTTGTCGAGCTACACCTTGAGCCTCGCGGTGTTCATCCCCATCAGCGGGTGGATGGCGGACCGGTTCGGCACGCGGCGGGTGTTCTCGTCCGCAATTGCGCTGTTTACGCTCGGGTCGTTTCTCTGCGGCATATCACGCAACATTCATTTGCTGGTGGCGTGCCGGATATTGCAGGGGTGCGGCGGGGCGATGATGCTGCCGGTGGGCCGGCTGACCATGGTGCAGACGTTTGCGAAATCGGAACTCATCCGCGCAATGAGCTTTGTGGCCATCCCCGGGCTGATTGGCCCGATGCTCGGGCCGATTACCGGCGGGTTGATTGTCGCGTATTTTCACTGGAGCCTCATCTTCTTCGTCAACATTCCGATTGGATTGGTGGGCTTGTATCTGGTGTACCGGCATTTGCCGGACTATCGCGAAGAGCATACGCCGCCGCTCGACATTGTCGGGATGATTCTTTTCGGCTCGGGCATTGCGCTGCTGTCGTATGTGCTGGAAGTGTTCGGCGAGCACACGCTCAGCGGGCTGGAAATGCTAAGCCTGCTGGGGATTTCGGCGCTGCTGCTGGCGGGCTACGACATCAACTCGTCCAACATCAAATACCCATTGTTGCGGCTGACGCTGTTTAAGCTGCGGACGTTTCGCGCGGCGGTCAGCGGCAGTTTTATCACGCGCATCGGCATCGGGGGCATTCCGTTTTTATTTCCGCTGCTGTATCAGGTGGGCCTGGGCTTTACGCCGATTCAATCGGGGATGATGATGATGCCGCAGGCGATTGCCGCGATGAGCCTGAAGCTGACGATGCCGGGCATCTTGCGACGCTTTGGCTACCGGACGGTGCTGATTTCGAACACGGTAATGCTCGGGCTGCTCATCATGCTGTTTGGGACGATTAACGCGGGCTCACCGGTGTGGCTCATCGTAATCGAGGTGTTTTGCTATGGATTCTTCACGTCGCTGCAATACACGAGCATGAACACACTGGTGTATGCGGATGCCACGGAGGAGGAGACGAGCAAGGCGAGCACCATCTCGAGCACGATGCAGCAAATGTCCGTGAGCTTCGGCGTGGCGGCGGCGTCCCTGACCACGGCGTTGTTTGTGCCGGATCGCTTCCACACCAGCCCGGCGGAAATGATTCACGGGATTCATGAGGCGTTTATGTGCCTGGGAGCATGGACGATTGTGTCGTCCTTGGTTTTCCACGAATTGAAAAGCGACGACGGCAGCGCGGTGAGCCGGCATAAGGATGCGTTGCCGGAGGAGTGATAAGGGGTGCGGCGGCTTAAACATGGCTAGGCCGGTCAGGGATGCCCGGCCCTACCCGCTGGCGCGAAATCGGTAGGCCTTGGAGGTAGGGTCGGGCATCCTTGACCGACCTAGCGGATTGGCTTACCACGGTAACGACCTTTTTTTGTGATAATATCCAGTCACGATGCCACAATTAAATCAAATCCGACCAGGTGGACCACCATACCAGCCCGGAGAGACGTGGCGCGCGGCGGAGGCGGCGGGCGTGGATAATTCAGGAGCGGTTACGGGAGCCATAGCGATCCGCATATAAGCGGGTTAATTCCGCGCCAAAAATAAAAATTTGCGCGGAATAATAAATCCACAGCAGGATGAGCACGACGGAACCCGCTGCGCCATAAGCCGAGACAATGCTGCTATGCCCGAGATAGGTGCCGATGAAAAACTTGCCCACGGTAAATAGAAAAGCCGTCAGGGCGCCGCCTACCCAAACATCATTCCACCGAATTTTAGTGTCGGGCAGGATTTTATAAATCATCGCAAAAAGAATCGTGATGATGCCAAAGGAAACGATCCCATTAACCACCATCCAAAATACATGCCAGGCTGGCTGGAAATTGCTGAGGTAGCTGCCCAAGGCCGCCAAGACGGTGCTGACCAACAGCGAGACGATCAATAAAAAGCCCACCCCCACGAGCAACGCCAGCGACAAGAGCCGGTAGTGAAGGAAGTTCCACACTCCGGATTTTTTCCCGGGCTGGATATCCCAAATGACATTGAGGGTATTCTGCAATTCGAGAAACAACCCAATGCTGGTAATTAACAGCGTGGCCCCGGCCAGGATGCTCGCCACGCCGCCCTTGCTTGGCTCCTGGCCGGCGGCAAGCGCAGTGGCCATCGCGTTGCCGCCATTGGTTCCGACAAGGAGGTCGATTTGCGCCAGCACTTGACTGCGGACCGTGTCTTGATTCACCACAAAGCCCGCAATAAAAATGAGCATCACGAATAAGGGAGGCATCGCCATTACCGTATAAAAGGACAAGGCCGCCGCCCGACCGGCGGGATTGTGGGCGCTCCACTTTTCGATCACCGAGCTGATTACCGACCAGGCGTGCTTCAGGGGGTGGAGGCGGTGAGCGACGCGTTTGGGCCGGTGCATGGTGAAATTTACCTTGGGCTGGCCACGTTAGCCAGCTATTAACCGAAGGCAGGCCAGCGAGCGGATTGGCTGGCCATGGTTGCGTCCGATTCTTGTGATAATCTCCAGTTCCGATGCCACACTCGAGTGAAGAACAACCTGCGAAAAACCGGCCCAACCCGGCGAGGCCTGGCGCGCGGCGGAGGAGGCGGGCGTAGATATGTCGCTAATGGAACATTCGCTGAGCCTGACCGTGTGGGAACTGATGGTGGAGCATCAGCGGGCACTGGATCTGCTTTAAAAGGCTTATGTTGATTACAACGTCATGCAACTCTGTCTCGCTACTGCCAAAACATCTTGGAATTAAATTTGTTCTATAGTTAACCAAGTCTTCAATCAAGCCAAGCGATTCGGAAAAATATTTACCAATTTCACTCTCAACCATCTCACGATTTAAAATCTGCTTATGTGGCTCGTCTTTCATATTACGTTTTTTTGTCCCCCGCCCACAACAACCTTAAACTATTCAAGCACACAATCACCGTTGAGCCTTCGTGGGCGACGACGCCGAGGGTGATGGGGACGATGCCGAAGAGCGAAGCGGCGACCATGACGCAGATGGTGCCGAGGGAGACGGCGAGGTTTTGCTTGATCACGCGGCGGGTGCGCTGGCTGAGGTGGTAGGCGTCTAAAAATAATTCGATGCGGTCGCCCATGAGGATGACTTCGGCCTGCTCGAGCGCGGCGTCGGCCCCGCGCGCGCCCATGCCGACGGAGACGTCTGCCGCAGCGAGGCTGGGGGCGTCGTTCACGCCGTCGCCGACCATGGCGACCA
>CAZCMU010000085.1:0-10751 GCA_964499725.1 uncultured Opitutales bacterium | reverse complement strand
GAGCGCCATAGCCGCCATAACCACCCGCCCCGCCATATCCGCCATAGCCGCCGTAATTGCCATAGCCATAGGCGCCATAATCGCCATAGGTGCCGTAGCCGGAATAGCCCGACCCTTTACCGTCATTTTTCCCCGGGGGAGGCGGCTGGTTGGGCGGTTGATTCTGCGGCGGTTGATTGGACGGTGGCTTGGATGGCTTCATGAGCGCGAATACAAAGTGAGTGAAAACACCGCGAATTATTCGACTATTGGAAATCGTTACCAATCAGAGACTCGGTCACGTTGATAGTGTCGCCCTCTTCGAGTGGGAAATCAGGACCGGTTCCTTTCATCGCCGCACGCAAATCCGCAGTATAGGTCTTGGTTGACCCGTCAGCATTTTTGCGGGTGATGGTCACAATATGGTAAGCCCGCGGTGATGGCCCATGCGCCTGGGCAATGGCCGAGACCAAGGACAGGTTCTGCTCGGGCGGAATGACGACCCAGCCCGGTGCGCCAACATCGCCGAGCACATTGATGCGCCGTTCCGCGTAGGTCTTCACCGTCACGGTAATGGTGGGTTTGATGAAAATTTTCTGCCTGACGTATTCACTTGAAATCAACTTCACCGCCTCGGCCACCGTCAAGCCTTCAACCTTCAGCGGATGGTCAGGATCAAGATAGGTCAGGCCGACGGTGCCGTCAGCGCTGATGGTGAAATCGCTGCTCGCCCGGTCATCATCAATGACCCTGACGCCGATGACGTCGGTGGGGCGTAAAACATAATTATTGGTCTGATAAGTAGAGCCGGGATTGACGGTGTCGGCCTGCCCCTTGGCTTTGCTGTCCACCGGCTTGGCGGCCGCATCAGCCGCGAGGGATACGGCGGGCCAGGCACCCACCAAGGCAGCCAGTCCGAAATATAACCATGTACGACAAGTATTCATGTTCAAAGACGGCGGAAACCCTTCCCGTCGCAGAGGTAGAAGATTATTCATGGAGGTTGGTTGAGGCAACTGTAAAATCGGTTACAACCATGAGGCTGCAGAGACCCAAAGGGCATGGGGTGGAATGAGGCGGCCACCGACCCGCAAGCCAAGGCGTGAAGGCCAAACTGAAAACAGCGGGGGTATCCTCATGGGCTGGGCGAGCAGGCACGGGGCACACTCGGGTTTACGGCGTAGCAAGCCTCCCCGACCGCAGCGCTGAATAAATGTTCCATACATTTCGACAAAAAGAGTCCGCGGCCCGCGACCTAACGCCGGACAGAGTGTTCACGGGTGAATGGCCGACCAGAGGCCAACCCGGTGGTCGTTTTTGATTAAAACGCATTCACCCCACCCGCACGCCCTATTGCGGGCCTGGCGGAGTTTGCTGCTGCCGATGAAACAATTCCTCCGGTGATGGCAGCGAACTTGGAAAAGCCGGCAAGGTGGGTGCGGTGGATGGCACGGCCGGGGCCGGCTGGGAAAATGACGGGCCGACAGACGGTGGCAGTGCCGGGGCGGGGGTGGCACTCACAGTCTGGGCGCTGTTTTGCAAGATCTGTTGATATTGGTCCAGCGCGGCTTGGAGTTGGGCAATGAACAAATCGGGGCCGCCGCTAAAGTTGGCTATACGGCTAAAGGCCGTGCCGTTGCGTGGATCTACCAGCATAAAAATGGGCAACCGGTCAATCTGGCCGCCCTTGGCCATTTCCGTATTTTGCCTGGCTTGCTCGGGTGAGATCAGCGCACCGCGTGGAAAATCCGCCATGACCAACACCAGGTTGGCGGCGGCAAAATCCTTAAAAGCCTGGGTGTCGAGGATATCCTTCCGGAAGGCCTGGCAAGGCTCGCTCCAGTCCGACCCCATGAAAGCAACGAAAAGCGGGCGATGGATTTGCAACGCAATTTGCTTGGCTTCACTTCCGCTCGAATGCCAGTCCGCCGCACCTGAACCGCCCGACTGTCCGCACCCCGCCAGCATCACTGCCCCAAAGCAGAGAGTCAGCTGCGCGACTTTGAGAGGAAAGGTCATGGAAAAAAGGTTATTGTGCCGGGTGGCCCACGCGGCGTCACGGCCAAAATACACCGCAACGCCAGTGGGCCTTAACCGGCATCCTGGGCAGCAGCCCGGGCCTGGGCGGCGAGACGGCGCTTGCGCAGAGAGGCACCGACCAGAATGGCGCCTTCATACAAGATTAGCATGGGTATCATCATCGTGATCATGGAGCCGGGATCGGGCGACGGCGCCAGCAACCCGCCGACGATCGCAATGACGATGACCGCGTAGCGCCGGCTGCGGCGCAAAGTGTCGGTCTCAATGATACCCAAGACCTGCAGAATGACCATGACGAGGGGAAATTCAAAGACCAGCCCCGTGGCCAGAGTGGCCCAAACCACGAGCGAATAATAACTGCTGGCGCTCCACAAGGTATTGAAGCCGAGCACTTGCGACATGTGGTAGGAAAACCAGAGCCCGGCGGGCATCATAATAAAAAAGCAACTCAACACCCCGCCAAAAAACAGCACCAAGGCCGACCACAAGGCCGGGCGCAACATGCCCTTTTCGCGCAACGTCAGCCCTGGGGCCACAAATTGGATTACAAAATAGCCGACGAGTGGAAGGGCCAAAACGGCCCCGCCATAAATGGAAACCGACATAATCATCGTAATGGCGCCCATCGGCTCCAGGGGACTGATGAGGGTTTGCTTCGCCAGGTCAGGCCCCAGCGCACGCACCAATGGCCAGCGCAGAAAATCAAAAATTTTGACAAAGAAGATTCCGACAATGCCCATGCCGATGAATATCGCGAACAGGGACTTGACGATGGTCATGCGCAGTTCCTCGAGGTGGTCGAGGAAGCCCATTTCGGAACGTAGTTTTTTGTGGGAGTGACCCTCGGGTGGAGGCGGAGGGCTGCCCTCATCGTCACCCCCGCCGAGCAGACCCGGGAATAGCCCGCGCTCCACCATGGTTTCCTTCGGCGGATTGGTCGGGCTGGGGACAATGGCGCCTTCCGACGGCGGTACGCCCGGTGGTGGTTGGTCTGACTCGGAATCCGGCATAAACCTCCACTATAAAACGCAGACCCGGCCAAACGGCGAGGCGAAAAATCCGGTGGCTATTAACTCATGCGGCGACTATTGCGCCACCACGCGCAAGAAAATGGTGCCACCAGCGGGCACCGGGGCTGCGGCTTGATAGCGTGCCGTGTAGGCGTCGTCGTCGATTAATTGGGTAATGTTGCCCGCAGTGATGTTCGACCAATTCACCAAGTCGGTGGAATACTGCGGGACAAGCGTGTAGTCGGTCATGTTTTTGCGCACGCGGTATTGAAGCGTCACGCAAGGGGTGTTGCTGATGGTAGTGAGCGTGGGTTGCGGAATGTTGGCAGGCGTGATGGCGGTACCGAGATTCATCGTATAGCGGATGAGATTGGGCGGACCCCCGGTGAAAGGTCTGGCGGAGGGCAGGGCGTTGTTCCCGGAAAGGCCCGCTTCGCTGGTCCATTGGGTGAAATTTATGGAATTAGCCGAAAGATCTCCGGTTACACTCAGTTGCGAGGTATCCCAAGTGAGATTGCCATTGAGCGACGGCAGCACGACATTGGCAAAGTCCCCCGCGATACTGCCGGCTTGGATGAGTTCAAAAGTCGCGCCGAGCGCGGGGGTGAAATTGTTCAAGAGACTTACCGCCAGCGTGCCGCCAAGCGAGAGGTTGCCGCCCACATTCAGCGCGCTGTATTGCGTGCCTCGCGTGTTGCCGCTGAGTTGAAGACTGGTGGTGGCATTGGCGCCGAGCGTGACGTTGGAGCTAAACGACAACAACCCGATACTGCCCGAGCCGCCGGGAAGCAGCGTGCCATTGACGGTAGCATTGCCCGTAAGATTCCCCGATCCGGCCAGCGTGCCATTGTTGGTGATGTTGAGGGCTCCATTAACCACGGTGTTGGAAGTGAGATTAAAAACGCTGCCGTCGCCCACGGTGAGACTGGTAATGTTATTCGAGCCATTAAAGTTTACATTTCCAATCATCAATGTGGAGTTGGTCAGGTTAAACGTGACGCTGCTAAACGAAAGATTACCGGAGCCGACTTGAATCCCATTCAGATTGCCATTGAGCACCACCAAATTCCCCGTGGAGCCATTAACTCCATGCAAAATCAAATCCCCACCGCTCGGGTTGCCCGAGGGGCCGCCAGCTTCCAAAATTAAATTTCCGCTGCCCTGAATGAAGTTGCCGGAGCCAAAACCGGTGTTGCCGCTGAAGCCACCGTTAACGCTGATGGTCAGGCTTGAGCTGCCCACCGTGGTGCTACTTCCGTAGAAAGTGAAATTTTGCCCACGGGCGGACGAAAGACTAACCACGGCCACGGCCAACCCTAAAGGTAGCGAAGCAAAAAAACGACCGATAGCTCTGGGCAAAGTCATGGGGTGCCAAGTGATAAAAGCCCGGTAGGACGCAGAAATCCTGCCAGCAGCTAGCGGGGTTCGCCAAGTATTACACCTGCAGTCCTAACGCAGTCAATTCCATTGGAAATGGGGCTAAGTGATTTTTTGGCAAACAGCGCCCAACAACTTCCCCCTTCCCCTCCGGCCTCGTTCCTTCTACTTTCTGTTTCCTTCCTTTTTTCATCTTCCATTTTTTCGATGGACTACGCCGCGACCAAAGAATATCTGCTGGGCCTCCAATCCCCCGGGGCCAAATATGGCATTGACCATATGCGCGTGCTGGCGGCGCGGCTGGGCCACCCGGAGCGCGCGTACCCGGTCATCCATGTCGCGGGCACCAACGGCAAGGGCTCGGTGTGCGCAATGCTCGAAGCCATGCACCGGCAGATGGGCCGCACGGTGGGCCTGTACACGTCGCCCCACCTGGTGTTTCTCGGCGAGCGCGTGCAGGTCAACCGCCAGCCGCTGACGCCGGACGAACTTTGCCGCTATGTCGAAATGGTGCGCCCGCACGCGGAAACGATGGCCAAGGAAGACCCGGTCAATATTCCCTCCTATTTTGAATTCATGACGGCGGCGGCGTTTTTGCGATTCCAGGAGGAGCAGGTGGATGTCGCGCTCATCGAAGTCGGCCTGGGCGGGCGGCTCGACGCCACGAACGTCGTGCAGCCGGAACTGTGCATCATCACGTCCATCGGTTTCGACCATATGGATTATCTGGGCGACACACTGGCAAAAATTGCGGTGGAAAAGGCCGGCATCATCAAGCCCGGCGTGCCGGTCGTCCTCGGCCGCCTGCCGCCCGAGGCGGAGGCGCCCATCCGCGCCATCGCCGCCGAGCGCTTCGCGCCGGTGCACAGCGTGCACGAAGTTTTTGGCGAAAACATGGATGATTATCCGCACACGCGCCTGGCCGGCTCGTTCCAGCGCATCAATGCCGCGACCGCGACACTCGCCACCCGCGTCCTCGAAAGCATGCTGCCCGTGACGAATGACGCCCGCGCCGCCGCGCTGGCCGAGGTGGATTGGCCGGCGCGCTGGCAAAAATTTTCGCTGTCGCGCGGGCGCACCCTGATTCTCGATGCCTCGCACAATCTCGAAGGCGCGCAGACGCTCGAGGAAAACCTCGCCGCGCTGCGCCACGAAACGGGCCGCGCGCCGATTATTATCGTCGGCGCGCTGGGCGAGCACCGCGCGAAGGCGCTGCTGGATGTCGCCGCGCGCCATGCGCGTGAAATCATCTTGCTCCAACCCAACCAGCCGCGGGCCACCTCGTTTGAAGTTTTAGAAAAACTGGTCCCGGCGAATTTTACCGGCCGCGTGAGCCGCGGGCAGGTGGCGAAAGTTTTTCCCGCCCCCGGCAAATGCGTGTTGGGCGAGCGCGACGACACCATTGTCGCCACCGGTTCAATTTACCTCCTCGGCGAAATTTTGGAGCGTTTTGCCCACCCCACCCCCGCCGGCGAAGGCACGCTGCAGGACCGGCTTTAAATCTCGCCGCTAAATAATCATCCCCGCGGCGACGGTGGCGTTCGTCTGCTCGTCAATTAAGATGAAGCTGCCGGTGGCGCGGTTCTTTTGGTAGCTGTCGTAAAAGAGCGGGCCGGAGGTGTGGATGCTGAGGCGGCCGATGTCGTTGAGGCCCATGGAAAGGTCGTCCTCGATTTTGTGGAGGGTGTTGATGTCCACCTTGTAGCGCACTTCGCGGACGACGGCCTTCAGCTCGCGCGTGGTGTGGCGCAGGACGTAGCGGCCCTGCGGGCGCAGCTTGACCTCGGAAAACCAGCAGACCATCGCCTCGATGGCCTGGCCGACTTGCGGCGGGTTGTTTTCCTTGACCAGCATGTCGCCGCGGCCGATGTCTATTTCGTCAGCGAGCGTGATAGCCACCGAGAGCGGCGCGAAGGCCTCGGGCAATTCGCCGTCCATCGTGTGGACGCCAGTAACGCGCGTCTTGAAACCCGAAGGGAGCGCGACAACTTCGTCGCCGGTTTTGAAGACTCCGCCGGCCACGCGCCCGGCGTAGCCGCGAAAGTCGTGGTATTTGGCCAAATGCGGGCGGATGACATACTGCACCGGAAAGCGTGCCTCGACGTGGTTGGCGTCGGGTCGGACATAAACGGTTTCCAAATGGTAAAGCAGCGTCGGGCCCTGGTACCAGGGCATGTGCGCAGATTTGTCCACCACGTTGTCGCCCTTGAGCGCGGAGATGGGGATGAAGGTCATCTCGACCAAATTGTCGAGGCGCGAGGCGAATTGCTTGAAGGCAGCGGCGATTTCGTTGAAGACGGATTCCTTGTACTCCACCAAATCCATTTTGTTAATCGCGATGACGACGTGCTGGATGCGCAGCAGGTTGGCGATGAAAGCGTGGCGGCAGGTCTGCTCGATGACGCCCTTGCGCGCGTCAATGAGAATGATGGCGAGGTTGGCCGTGGACGCGCCGGTGACCATGTTGCGCGTGTACTGAATGTGGCCCGGGGTGTCGGCGATGATGAATTTGCGCCGCGGCGTGGCGAAATAGCGGTAGGCGACGTCAATGGTGATGCCCTGCTCGCGCTCGGCGCGCAGGCCGTCCGTCAGCAGCGCGAGGTCCACATAGTCCGTGCCGCGTTGCTTGGAGGCGCGCTCGACGGCTTCGAGCTGGTCCTCGAAAATATTTTTGCTGTCGTACAGCAAGCGCCCGATGAGCGTGCTCTTGCCGTCGTCCACGCTGCCGGCGGTCGTGAACCTTAACAGATCCATGTCTAGGTAGCCTGATGACATAAGTGTTCTAGTGTTTAAAAATACCCCTCTTTTTTGCGGTCTTCCATGGCGGTTTCCGAGCGCCGGTCGTCGGCCCGGCCACCACGCTCAGTCACGCGGGCGGCGGCGACTTCGTCAATGATATGGTCGAGCGTGGAGGCGGAGGACTCGACCGCGCCGGTGCAGGTGGCGTCGCCGACGGTGCGGAAGCGCACGAGGCGCTCCTCGGCTTTTTCGCCGGGTTGCAGTTTGATAAAATCGGTCAGGCCCAGCAGCGTGCCACCGCGAATAATGGTAGGACGCCGGTGCGCGAAATACAATGTGGGCAGCGGAATGTTCTGCTGCTTGATATATTGCCAGACGTCCATCTCCGTCCAATTGGACAGCGGGAAAACGCGGAAGTGTTCGCCGTGGTTTTTGCGGCCATTGAAAATGTTCCATAGCTCGGGCCGCTGGTTTTTGGGGTCCCATTCGCCAAAGGCATTGCGATGCGAAAAGAAGCGCTCCTTGGCGCGGGCTTTTTCCTCGTCGCGCCGGCCGCCGCCCAGCGCAGCGTCGGCCTGCAACAATGCGAGCGTGTCGAGCAGCGTGACCGTCTGCAATTTGTTGCGGCTGGCGTTGGGCCCGGTCTCCTCGATGGCGCGGCCCTGCCGGATGCTGTCCTCGACGAGGCCGACCTTTAAATCAGCCTCCATGAGTTTGATGAACTGGTCGCGGAATTCGATGGTCTCAATGAAATTATGGCCGGTATCAATGTGCACGAGCGGAAACGGCAGCCGGGCCGGCCAGAAAGCCTTGCGCGCAAGCCAGGTCATCACAATGGAGTCCTTGCCGCCGGAAAAAAGCAGGATTGGGCGCTGGAATTGCGCCGCCGTTTCGCGCAGGACGTAAATCGCCTCGGCCTCAAGTTGGGCGAGATGGTTGACGAGATAGGAAGGCATGGGGAAGAATTGAGTGCTGGATTCTGCAGGCTGAATTAAGAAACCCAACCAAAAATCCAGTGGCGGATTTTATTTCTGAAGGCTTAACGCTTAATTCTGATCTTTTTGGCCAGGGCCGCGTGGATCATTTTCAGGCTGGCGGTGTAGTCATTCGCCTCGGTGTCCACGACCAAATCCGCGCGCAAGACATTGGGCTCTTCGAAGACCTGCTCGACGCCGGTGAATTGCTTCACTTCGCCCGCCTGCGCTTTTTTATACAGGCCCTTGGGGTCGCGCGCGGTGCAGGCCGCCACGGAGGCTTTCACATAAACACTAAAAAAATCCTTCTCGCCGATGATTTCCCGGGCCAGTGCGCGGAAATTTTCGCGGGGCGTGATGAACGAGGCCACGACGATGACGCCCGATTGGGCGAACAGCTTGGCCACTTCGGCCACGCGGCGGATGTTTTCGCGCCGGGCGAGGTCGCCAAAGCCCAGGTCGCGGTTCAGGCCGCTGCGGATGTTGTCGCCATCCAAAACCTGGACGTGGCGGCCTTCAGCGAAAAGCTGGCGCTCCAAGCCCAAAGCCAGCGTGCTTTTGCCGGAACCGGACAAACCAAAGAGCCAGCAGACCGCCCCGCGCTGGCCCAAAAACTTTTCCTTGTCGGCACGCGGCAGCATGCTTGCAAAGTGCGGATGAATATTCTCCGGCGCTTTGGATTTCGTTTTTTGGGGTTTGGGTTTGGCAGCCACGACTTATCTTAGGTTCGTTGCCAAACAAACCATAAATAAGTTTATCCGTCGAGGTCTATTTTTTAACTTATTGATTATCAATGCAATTTAATTCCTTTATCCCGATAAAGTTAGTTGCCCGAGGCTGGCTTTTGCGTTTGCGTGGTCACGGCCGGAGGAGTTCCATTGGTTGTGCCTTGAGTCTGCGTTTCAGTTTGATTGCGCAATTTGTCCAGCGTTCCCTGCATGTCGTTGGTCGCATCCGGCGCACTGCACTGGTGCAGCCAAAAAACCAGAGCGACTAAAACAACGGCCACAATGGCAAGTCGGGTGTAGTGCATAAGGTGATCCTGCTACTGCCCTCCTATCACTTTTAAGATTACTTAACCAGTCTTTACATGCCGTCCAAATACCAAAAACCATTTACTTTGTTGAAGATAATCGCCTTGTGGCCACCGACTGGCGGGTCGAGATGGTAAGTGGCGCGGGTCCCCTCGTCATTCAGGCCCGGCGTGAGGTTGTTGTCGGTGATGACGTGGAGCGCCCCCAGCAACGTGTCCAGTTTTTTGACGGTGTCCGCGTCGTTATTCACATGGTCCACAAACTCCGCCAAAGTTTGCCCCTTGTTTTCTTCGGCCAGTGCGTCCGGTGGCATCATCGTTTGCAGAAAGCTGAACGTATCCTTGCTCTCGATGAAATGGATGGCGGTCGCGATGGCGGCATTCAAATCCGTTTTGGGCCCAGCAGTGAACGGCCCGGCATTGCCCGACGCGGTGGCGGCCGGAATGGGCGGTGGCGCGAACGCCGCCGGTGAAACTTTGGGTGCGGGTTGGGTTGGGGCCACCGGTAGAGCGACTTGGGCACCGGACGCGGAAGCCCTGGGCAAATCGGTGGCGGCCAAGGCCAACTTAGCGGACGAAGTGGTCGCCGCAGAAGCGGCGGAAGTCGGCGCATCCGCCGAAGCTTGGTCGTGGATGGCGACCGTGGTCACAACCGCCAAGACGACGACCGAGGCGAGAATGATTTTCATTTTGGTACTCATAAAGAAAAAGGAGGTGAGCAAGCCGGCCCCAAGGGTTGTCGCGCCGGCACCAGCCAGAGAAACGGTGACCACCCGCACCGCCAGCTCCACCGGCGCGGCCTGCACGGAATTTTCCGCGATGGCAGTCGCCAGTAGCGCGGACGAGGCCGTCACGCCTCGCCGGGCAAAATGCTCGCGCAGTTTTTCGAGGGCGCGTTCCACGCGTTTGTTGGCCGAGTTTTCGCTCAGGCCCAAAATTTTTCCAATTTCCTCGTGGCTCTTGCCCTCAAAAAACCGCAGCACGATGGCGTCGCGGTCGGTATCCTTGAGCTGGCCCACGCTTTCGTCGAGCAATGGGCGCAAGTGTTCCCAATTCACATCCGGAGTGGAAGATGTTTCATGCATGGTAACAGCCTCGTGTTCGCGGGCGCGGCGGCGGGCCTCGCCGCGGACGGCGTTGCCCGCGGCAAAGCGCGCGCTAGTATGTAACCATCCGGCCAAAGTGGCCCGCCCGGATAAATGCCGGGCCTTCCGCGCCAAATCCGTAAAGACGGCCTGGGTGGCATCCTCGGCCAAGTGCGTGTCGCCATTGGCCTGCCGGAGCGCCACGGAGTAAACGAGGTCAATATGCCGCCGGACTAGTTCTGCAAAAGCCGCGTCGTCGTGGTGTTCGGCATACTGCCGCAGCAATTCGTTATCGGGTATCATGGGAATGCTTTACCTTATAGCACCCGCCGACCAAAATACCTGACAAAAAAGTTGTGCGACTAAACCTCCCTAGTACAAATACCAAAGTCCGTCCTTCTGAAAGAAGGTGATTTCATCTCGGAAACCTTTTGAATCAAGTTGGTAAACCGCCTTGGTGCCGGTTTCATCCAGAATGGGATCTTTGCCCTGGATCGCTTTCAGCGCCTGCACC
>CAZCMU010000084.1:0-10772 GCA_964499725.1 uncultured Opitutales bacterium | reverse complement strand
TACACGGGCACGACAGAAGTGGCCAACGGCACACTCATCATTGACACGCAGGTTAACGGCGTGCCGCTAACCCCGAGCAATGGCAACCTGACCGCCATCAATGGTCCGCTACAGATTGGCGACGGCATCAATGCCGCCAATACTTCCATTGTGCAAATTGGCCTGAACGACACCCCGACTTTTGCCCTGGCCAGCACGACCAATGTGACGATCAATTCCGACGGTCAATTATTTTTGAGCCACGGCGCTTCGCAGGAAATCACCAACCTCACGATGAACAACGGGGGTTATATTAATACCCACGACTCCTCGGGCATCGGCTACTCCGCGCAGTTGCAAGTGCTGGGCACGACCACCATCAACGGCAACGGGACCTCGACGGCTATCATTGACGGCAACCTGGTCATGAGCAACTCGGTGGGTAACGCGACCAACGTGTTTAATGTAAATGGCGGCAGCACGACCAGCGACTTGACGGTCAACGCCCTGATTTCCGGCGGCTCCCTGCTCAAGACCGGCAGCGGCACCATGACGCTGACGAACAGCAACAACAGCTATAGCGGCACCACGGAGATTGCGGCGGGCACGCTGGCCATCAACGCCGGTTCCAACATCACCTCGACCAATTCTCCTTTGGGTGAAAGCAACAACAATGCCGCCGCCAACGGGACCATCGTAGACAACGGCGGGCAATTACAATTGCAAAACGGCATCACCATCACTGGCGAAACGCTGACCCTCAACGGCAACGGCACCAACAACAACGGCGCCCTGAACAATGCCTCCGGCAGCAACGTCTGGAACGGCAGCATTACGGTGGGGGCTCAAAATGCCACGATCAACACCAGTGGCGGCAGCTTGACTATCGCGGGCAACATCACCAGTGCCAGCAGCACGCCGACCCTGACCCTCGTCGGCAACAACACCACCACGACGATCAGCGGCGAAGTCAACGGGGCAGTCACCTTAAATGTCACCGGCGGCCCGGGCAGCGCCACCAACACGGTCCAAATGACCGGCACGCTGGGCAACTCCTACACCGGCAACACCAATATCAATGCCAATGCGACCCTGGTGCTAAACCGCACCGCCGGACTGAACAACGTCATCAACGGCGGGACCATCACCATCAACCAGGGTGGCACGCTGTTGAGCGACACGGCCGATCAAATCAGCCTTGGCACCAATATGAACCTCAATGGTGGCACATGGGTAACTAATGGCTCCAACGGCGCCACCTGGACTGAGGCGCTCGGCACGCTGACCTTGTCCATGAGTTCGAACATCGATCTCGGCGCGAACAGCAACAATATCACCTTTCTGGCGAGCAACGGCAACACTTGGACGCCGGGAGCAGCTCTCTATATTAATGGTTGGAACGGCACCTTTTCCACCAATATCACGGGCAGTGATGGGAACAATGGCGGCGCAGGCCAGGACCAGATCTCCTTCTCTTCGCAAACCGGCCTTGGCGGAACTTCTTTCACCGGGCAGCTGGGTGACATCATCTTTGTGAATCCCGAGTGGAATGGCGTCTCCTACACCGGTGATTATAATGCGGTAATCCTCGCCAGTGGCGAGGTGGTGCCCTTCCTGCCTGCGCCAGAGCCGGGCACGGTGGCCGCAGGGGCTGGCCTGGCTACATTGGCCTTGGTGCGTGAATGGCGCCGGCGCAAGGCCCGGGCTACCGCAGTTAAATAGCAAGATTAGCTGCCTGCCTTGTTTGGTTGGCAAAAGACAGCCAAGGTTTCGAAAGACCGACCAGGGTAAACTCAAAGGCATTCGTTGACCTATTTTATTGGGCGTTATTTACAATAAATTTACCATTTTAGCTGCGTCGTAGAGGGAAAGGACGAGCGTCCCCAGGGCCTGTTTTTTAAGAAAATGTGAAAAAAGACTGTCCGATTTTACGAATTATTTACCTCATAATAGCACTAAGGGCTTGCCCCCAGATTACGATAGATTTATATTTAGGTCATTCAGGGGAACCCTGTACCCTCTCCCTGCCAATTAAAACCTATTTCAGTCCCAAACTTCTGCGCTCCGTTAACATGCAAATCCGCTCTCATTCTGGTCTTTTTTCTTTCGTTCGCTCGCTGACCGCAGCAGCACTTGGCGTGGCAGCCCTGCTGACCAGCCCCACCGCCAAAGCAGCCAGCGGCAACGGCAGCGGCGTGGTGGCGTATAACATCCCGCTGCAAATTGCGCAGGGCGTGGTACCACTTAATTATGGCTATACTTTGCTGGTCACCGCACCGGCGACAATTTTGGCGACTCCGCTTACCCCAGTAACCATCACTCTGACGCCTTCAGTGGTTTCCGCCCCGGCCGGCGTAACCAACGCGCAGGCGCTCAGCTACCTTTCCCTGATTCCGCAGACACTGACCTTCACCGCCCCCTTGCAGACGATTGCCGTTACGGTGAATCTGAATGTTCCGACCGGCAACGCTGGCGCTTATAGCTACGAAATTCTGACTGGTGGTTGGGATCCTCTCCTGGGCATTGCTGATCCCGGCGCGTTCATCAACGTCACGGCCACCGCGCCGCAAACCGCCCCGACCCTGCCGGTGATTCAAATCACCCAACCAGTTAACCAAACGAATTATTTCTGGAATCCCGCGAATGGCGCGCTGATGATTCCCTACACGATTGTTGGCTCGACGGTGGATGGTTCGAACCTGACCAGCATGACGGCCAGTTTCAACGGCAGCAGCCTCGGCATTACGCCGACGGGGATCGGCACCCCCAACGCCCTGGCAACGGGTAATCTCTCCCTTTCCGCCCCCGGCCAATACACTTTGTCTGCGGCGGACGCGGACATCAATGGCGTCGCGACCACGACCGCGACCATCGCGGTAACCGTGTTAGGCGATCCGCCCGCGGTGGCCATCAACACGCCGGCCCCTAACACGACTTACACTCTGACCGGCAACGAAGTGGACGTGCCCTTCACGTTTACGGGCACGAGCCTCTACAGCGGCATAGTCCAATTGACGGCCACACTCGACGGCACGCCCATCACCATTACTTCGAACGGTCTGGGCAATCTGGTGGCCGTCGGCAATGGCACCATCGCCTTCACAAGCGCCGGCGACCACGAATTGGTGGTCACCGCGAGCAATGACTACGGCAGCTCGACCGCCGCGGAAATCCTCACCGTCGTGGCCCAGACCAACTTCATCCCCCCGACGGTGGTAATCAACACCCCGACGGACGGCACCGCCTTGTCGGTGGTTCAGGGCAGCACGCTGACGGTTCCCTTCACCTTCACTGGCACAACCACGGGTGACCCCATCACAAACCTGACGGCCAGCCTGGACGGCAACACCGTCACCTTCACGACCTCAGGCCTAAACACCCAGTCGGCGACAGGCTCAACCAACCTGACCTTTACGACCACCGGCAACCATGTGCTCGCGGTCACGGCCACCAATGATGGTGGCGTCGCCTCGGCCATCTCGCATTTCTCCGTCAATGTCCAGCCGTCGAACCTGACGGTGGCAATCAACAAGCCCTCGCCGAATTCGACCTACGCGATTACCACGGTGGGTGGGAATGTTTCGATTCCGGACGCCTTCACAGCCAAGAGCACGGCGCCGAGCGGCGTGACCTCCTTGAGCGTCACGCTCAATGGCAATGCATCCACGGTGACGCCGACGGCCTTTGGTCAGCCGACGGTCACCGCCAATGGCACCCTGGTGATTTCACAAGCGGGCACCTACACAATCGCGGTTACCGCGACGGATCAGAACGGCGTCGCCACGACCCAGGAAACCATCACGGTCACGGCTCCGTCCCAGCCCGCGAACCTGCATGTCGCGATCACCAAGCCCTGCAACAATGCCACCTTTAACCTCGGTACGCCGAAGTGTCCGCTGTATGTTCCCGTTAACCTGACCGCCAATACCTCTGCCGGCACGACGTTGAGCACGTTGACTCTGACCCTCAATGGCAAAGCGGTCACGCTAACCACGCTGAAAGGCATCGGCACCGTTTCCGCCAACGGCACGGTTAACCTCCCAATTACCTCCGCCGGCACCTATACGCTCGTGGCCACGACCACCAGCGGCACCTCGAGCGCCACGGCCACCACCACCTTCACCGTCAACGCCAACTGTGGCAACAACGGCGGCAGCAACCAAGGCGGCTACGGCGGCTGGGACAGCGGTAATTCGGGTTGGGGCTGGGGCGGCTATGGCTCGGGCGGCTGCTACAACGTGACCCAATACACCTGCAACCCGCCGCCCTGCAATGTGAACTGGCAGCAGTCCTGGTCGTGCAGCACCACGCAAAAGGGCGGCAGCAGCCTCCCCCTCTGCTTCCAAGTTCAATACACGGGTTCGAATTGCGCGAATTACTGGAACAGCTACTTCAGCAAGAGCGGCGATGACTACTATGGCTGCGACAAGACCGCCCGTTCCTCCTGGGGTTCTTCCGGGTACACCAACTGCCTCTTTGGCAATGTCCAGAGCGACAGGCAGTGCCTGAATAACAACTGGGATTACAAGAGCGGCAAGGAAGTCAGCAACGATAATTCTGTCGAGGTGGACGTGTACGAAGTCTTTGCCACCGGCAAGTGCGGCACGCCGACGACCTACACCTGCAACTCAGGCTGGGGCTGGAACAACTGGTATGGCAATAGCAGCGCCACCACCTGCCAGATCAACAACAGCGACCAGTACACTTGCAACTTCACGCCCGCCAAGGGCACGCATACCTACCGCTGCGACGTGTATTACACCGACCAGAACAGCGGCAACAAGTGCTTCCTCGGTTCGCAGCAGTTCTCCTGCAAGTAATTCTTCCCTTCGGGAATAGCAAAGAGGCATGGCCCAAGCGGCCATGCCTCTTTTTTTCTGGCCAAATCTACCCGCGCGGCAAAAACTGGTTTTCTTAAAGTAAAAATTTTGTCCGGGTCGCTGAATATTGTGCTATAGTTTCCCCTTGCCCACCCCGTAAACCAAGGCTTGCCCCATGCCTGCCCGTCTCCCACAAACCCATCGCCGGGAAATCCTCAAAGGCGCCGCCACGCTCGGGATGGCCGCCGCCCTGTCCCGCCTGCCCCGGCTGTCGGCGGCCGACTCCGCTCAGGCGAAGCCCGGCGCCAAGCGATACAATGTTTTGTTCATGATGTCCGACGACATGCGCCCGGAACTTGATTGCTACGGCAACGCGCTGGTGCATGCGCCCAATCTTTCTGCGCTGGCCCAGGCGGGGGTGAGATTCGACCGCGGCTACTGCCAGTTTCCCCTTTGCTGCCCCTCGCGTTCCTCCATGCTGACCGGACGGCATGTCCTTAACACGGGAGTTTACGGCAACCGCACCTGGTTTGGGGACACCCGGCCGGAACTCGTCAGCCTGCCCAAATATTTCAAGCAAAACGGTTATATTACCATGCACGCAGGTAAAATTTTTCACGGGGGGATTGACGACACCGCCGCATGGACGGTCGGCGGCGAGGCCCGTTTCCTCGCCGGCACAGACGATGCCGCAGAAATTGACATTCCCCGGCCCGCGGCGAACGCGGGAATTTTTGGGCAGGCGGCCACGGGGCCGGTGGACGGGGCGCAGACGGGCAAAGCCAGCACCTCGGACCGCTTCATTGTGGTGCAAGGCAATGGCGAAAACCAAGGGGACTACCATGCCGCCGACCGCGCCATCCAGTTTTTGCGCGACTACCAAGGTCAATACGGCGACCAGCCGTTTTTCATCGCCTACGGCGCCGTCAAGCCCCACAGCCCGCCCACCGCGCCGCAGAAATTCTACGATGCGATTCCCTTGGATAAAATCCAGCTCCCGGTGGATTTTTCCGCGAGTCGCAAATTGCCGGAAGGCTTTCCCGAAGGCTGCCTGCGCCCGCGGAACGCGGACTTGTTTATTGGCCGCGACGCTTCAGTGGAGGAAGCCAAGGAAATGACCCGCGCCTACCTGGCTTCGATTTCGTGGGTGGACTTTAACATCGGCCGCGTGGTGGCCGAACTCGACCGCCTGGGCCTGCGCGAAAACACCATTATCTGTTTCAGCGCCGACCACGGCTACCAGCTCGGCGAAAAAGGCAAATGGTCCAAGGCCGGTTCGCTGTGGGAGGAAGGCGCGCGCATCCCGATGTTCATCGCCGCGCCCAACGCCAAGGGCAACGGCCAGGTCTGCAAACGCATCGTTGAAACGCTGAATTTTTATCCCACGCTCGTCGAATTATGCGGGCTGCCCATGCCCGCCGGGCAGGAAGGTCGCAGCATGACCGCCCTGCTCGACAACCCCCGGGCCAAATGGGATTACCCCGCCTACACCGTGTGGAGCGAGAATGGCACTTCCGGCAACCCGCCGCCCAACCCGACGCTAACAGGCATCGGCGTGCGCATCGAAGGCTGGCGCTATGCGGAATTTGATTTGGGCGGAGCGATGCTCCTCGACATGGAAAAAGATCCCCATCAGTTAAAAAATTTGGCCCATGACCCGAAGTACGCGGACATTGTCGCAAAAATGTCCGACTTGATTAAGCAATACAAAGCCAAGGCGTTGCCCGCGACGACCACCAAGGCTTCAGCCTGAGGTTAGACGGTTAAAGAAAATTCACGGGTTCAACATTCGGATGGCCGCGCCTTCGCGAAATCCTATTTTGTCGAAAAGGTAAGCTCGGGGGAAAGTTGGCCAAAGTCGTCCTGCCTTGGAAAAACGTACAGAAAATATCTGCTCAGCCGACTGTGGTTGAAAAATTGGAAGCGGAGATCCGAACTAGCCAATAGCTGGCCCGAATAGTCGTCCGCCATTTTAAAATTAGCCAAAACGTGACGTTAGCGTCGTGTGGTTGACATGCGGGCAGTGCATCTTGGCCCTGCATTCAATTGGGGACTGGACCGCCATAGACTCTAAGAACCACACATCCTTGCGAGGCAAAGACAACATGAACAACATACTTAAAAACAATCTCGCGCTCCTCGCCATGGCGATCGCGCTGCTCAGCGCGCCCGAAGCACGGGCGCAGGTACTGGCCTTCGACGTTAATCTTAATACCGCAGCCTTGGCTGCCCAAGACAGCGCCAATGCGCCGTTTTACCTGGACTTTCAATTGAATTACGGCAGCACCCCGGAACCCTCCAACACCGTAAATGCCTATGCCTTTCTTTTTACGGGGGGGAGCGCATTAGGCACCGCCACGACAAGCGGTACCGCCTCGGGCAGCTTGAACAACTCACTCTCGCTCACAGCCAGTTCTTCCAGTCAATTGAACGAGCTTTACCAGCAATTCTCGCCCGGCACCACCAACATCAACTTCCAGGCGAATATTACAGAGGCCGGTTCGGGGGCGACTCCGACCAGCTTTACCATCGCCATCATGGACAACTCCCTTGGCTCGCCGGCGCAGCTTTATACCAACGCGCCGGATCAGGCAAGCATGGTGGTGCTCAACCTCAGTCCTTCCAATACCCTCGCCAACATCGGCGCCTTCTCGAGTGTCTCATCGGCTGACGGTAACACTTTAATAAGTGGCGTCTCGTCTGCGATCGCTGTCCCTGAACCCTCCACAACCGCCGCAATTGTGGGCTGCGCCGTGCTGCCATTCGCCTTCTGCGCCCGCCGTTTCCGCAAACCGCAACTGGCCCCTCAGGTTGCCTAGCGCGGCTTGCCGATTTTCCTCATTCTTATCCTCACCGATAAAAGCCACCACCCAAAATTTATCCAACCGACAAATAATTCCATAAATAATTTCCTTATGAACATCTCCTCCTCCATCCCTCCCAAGGGGTTCCTCCAGAAATTCGCTGCGGTGTGCGTCTGTGCCTACGGCCTGATGCTGACTGCCGCTCAGGCCGGGCAGCAAGTTGGAACCATCTTCTATATTCTGACGGAAAACCGCAACTTCACCGAAGGCTCCGACGCCACCGGCGGATCCCAGCTCGTTGGCAACGCCGCCGCGCCCTATATCAACGGCCTCATTACTCCAGGCAATTCCACTGCCGCGCAGGTGTCCTATTGCACGGCCTATCACAATGTTCTGGCCTTGCCGGGCGGGGCCACTGGTGTACTTTCCATCCACCCGTCCGAACCCAACTATGTCTGGTTTGAGTGCGGCTCGAATTTGAGCAAGCTGGATGACAACGACCCGTACGGCTCAACCAACAGCGTCCTGCAAATTTCCAACTACCTGATCGCCAATCCGACCGTCTCCGGCCAAAATCTTTGCGGCTTGCTGCAGGCCGCCGGCATCACCTGGAAAGCCTACGAGGAAGGGACCGATCTCGTTACGGCCACCGGCGCCAATTCCAACGCGGCCATCAGCGGCAGTCACTTGACGGCGACCCCGGAGGCACAATCGAACTGGACCGTTCCCTTGGTCAGCTTCAGTGGCAGCAATGCGTCCTACCTCAATCCCTACAACGCAAGCACCCAATGGAATTTTGCGGTCAAGCACTGCGGGTCTCTGTTCTTCCCGGCCACCAATGGCAGCACTAATACCACGGCCAACCTCGCAACCTCGAATCCCTTGTCGCAAAATTACGCACCGCTGGCGCAGTTGGCCACCGATCTGGCGGACAACACCTGCGCGCAGTTTAACGTCATCACGCCGGACCAGTTCAACGACATGCATACCGCGCTTTCGGCCGGCTTCACCTACCATGGCACGCATTTTACGAGCGACCTCGCCCAGGTCGCCCAGGGCGACAACTTTCTCTCCATTGTGGTCCCGCTAATCATGGCCTCGCAAGCTTACCAGAACAACGGTGTGATCGTCATCTGGACGGATGAGACCGAGGGCACGAACCAGAACGACTTCAATCACACCTTGATGGAAATCGTCATCTCGCCGCTGGCCAAAGGCAATGCTTACGCCAGCAATCTAAACTACACGCACTCTTCGGATTTGAACACGCTGCAAAAAATTTTCCAAGTGACCGGGCACACCCCCACCGGGTTTCTCAACGATGCGGCGAACGCCTCCAACAGCTCAGGCAGCTCAACCGGCGTTGGATTCGGAACGGGCACCGCCTTTGACTTGTCGGACCTATTCCAAGCCAACGTTATCCCGACGACCATTCCGACCATGTCCATCACTCCGGGTGGATACGTCCTCAATCGCCGCACCAACACGATTACGCAGACGGTCACCGTGACTAATCTCTTGAGCGTGCCGATTACCGGCCCCATCTATCTTATCGCAAAAAACCTGTCCACCAACACCGCCGTGAGCAACAAGGTTGGCTTTACTGCCAACAATTCCCCGGGCAGCCCCTATGTGTTGGTCACCAACTCGCAACTGGCCGCCGGCGCTTCGACCACCGTCACGCTGCAATACACCCCTCCGTCATCCGGTGGCATTTCTGACACGCTCTCCGTTGTCGCCACTTCCACCCCGTAATCAACCGGTTTCGAAAATTCCGGCGGGACCATCCTTATGGGGTGGCCCCGCCTGGTTGTTTGGAGCGAGCAAGCATGCCTAAATTGCACTTATTTTTTGTCGGCGCCCTAATGATTCCAAACATCATTTTTGCACGGAACAAGGATAGCGGATACGTCCAAACCAACCTCGTTGCCAACAAAGCGGAATACCATCCGCAAATCATTGACGAAAACATCGTCAATGCCTGGGGCATCGCACTGCGCCCACCGGGTGCGGGCGGCCATATCTGGATCTCCAATGCCCGGACCGGCACTTCCTCCGAGTATATTGGCGATGTGCCGGGCAATCCGCTGCATCAAGACGGATTAAAACTGGTCGGGCTGGAGCAACCGGGCTTCACCGACCACGGCTACGCCTTCGTGACCGGGCAGGCCTATAATTCCGCAAGCGATTTTCCCGGACAGCCAGAGGAGTTCCATGTCGCCGGTCCAGCCGACAATCACAAGACCGCGCCGATGGAGCCCATCCCCGGCGGATATACCGGCCCGGCAAAATTCGTGTTTGTGACGGAAGACGGCTGCATCAACGCCTGGAGCGCGAACACGGCGGTCGCCATGAGCACCGCGCCCCTCGTCATCAATTATTCCAAGACCGCGCCGTCTTTGCCCAGCCGGGTCAATTGCGTCTTTACCGGAGTGGCGCTGACGAACAATGCCTTCAACACGGACGCTTACATGAAAGCGGGCGGCAATCACCTCTTTGCCGCCGACATCCGCAACAACGTCATTCGGGTCTTTGACAATAAATGGAAGGATGTGACCGGCAATTTTCATTTTCAGACGCCGGAAAGCGTCGGCAGCCTGCACCCGTTCAACATTGTGGATTTGGGCGGTCATCTATTCGTGGCCTATGCGGCGTTCGACCCCGAAAGCGATGAAGGCCAGGAGCAAATACTTGGCGCGGGTTTGGGCCACGTCGTCGAATACAATGAAGACGGCACGCTGGTAAAGGATTTCCACACTCATGGCGTGCTCAATGCTCCCTGGGGCATGGCGATTGCGCCCGCGAGTTTTGGGACGTTTGCGAATGACCTGCTCGTGGCCAATTTTGGCGACGGCACCATCTCGGCCTTCGATGTCGCCTCCGGGGATTTCCTTGGCTACCTGCGCGACCCCGACACCAAGATCATTGCCATTGATGGCCTCTGGGGAATCACCTTTGGCAACGGAGTCAGTCTGGGTGACGCCGGCGCGCTATACTTCACGGCGGGACCGAACAATGAAGAAGACGGGTTATTTGGGCGGTTGAATCCGCGTGGGGGGCAGATGCCAAAACCTTAATCAGCTAATCGCAGTTAAGTCCTTGACCAGCAAAGTGGTGGTGAGGGAGGGAGTCGAACCCCCGAAGGGCAGAGCCCAGCTGATTTACAGTC
>CAZCMU010000083.1:0-10821 GCA_964499725.1 uncultured Opitutales bacterium | reverse complement strand
CGCAAAGGGCTGTTTGGAAAATTTTCCAACTTCGCGTAATCTGCTGCGCGCACCCACACAATCGGGAACGGCTCGCCCCAATACCGCTGGCGTGAAAACAGCCAGTCGCGCAGTTTGAAATTCACCGTGGCGCGAGCTTGGCCTTTTTTCGCCAAGTCGGCAGTAATGCGCCGTTTGCCTTCCAATGAATCGAAGCCATTGTACGCGCCCGAATTGCTCATCGTGCCCATTTCCGTAAACGGCAAGGGCGCGTCTTCTTTGCCTTTCGGCGGTGCGATGACCGGGACGATTTCCAACCCAAACTGCTTCGCAAATTCAAAGTCGCGTTCGTCATGCGCGGGCACCGCCATAATCGCGCCGGTGCCATAAGTCATCAAAACATAGTCCGCCACCCAAATCGGAATCTCGCGCCCGTTGACCGGATTAATCGCATACGCGCCGGTGAAGACGCCCGTCTTGCTCTTGGCCAAGTCCGTGCGGTCCATGTCGCTTTTCGCCCGCGTTTTTTCCTGATAGGCGGCGACCTCCGCGCGTTGTTCCGCCGTGGTAATTTTTGCGAGCAACGGATGCTCCGGCGCCACGACCATATAGGTCGCGCCAAAGAGCGTGTCGGGCCGCGTGGTGAACACGACCAGTTCTTCGCCGGGAAAATCGCGCAGCGCAAAGCGCACCTCCGCGCCTTCGGAGCGCCCAATCCAGTTCGACTGCAATTTTTTAGTGGATTCCGGCCAGTCGAGTTTCTCGAGGCCCGCGAGCAATTTATCCGCATACGCGGTGATGCGTAGCACCCACTGGCGCAGGTTGCGCCGCTCGACCGGGAAACTCCCGCGTTCCGAGCGCGGGCCTTCGTCGGTATTCAAAATCTCCTCGTTGGCCAGCACGGTGCCCAGTTGCGGACAATACCACACCGGCTTTTCGTCCACATACGCCAGCCCGTTTTTGAAGAGTTGCAGGAAAATCCACTGCGTCCACTTGAAGTAACCCGGGTCGGTGGTGTTCACCTCGCGTTCCCGGTCGTACACAAAGCCCAGGCGCTGCAACTGCTCGCGAAAGCGCGCCACGTTTTTGCGCGTGGTTTCCGCCGGGTGCGTGCCGGTCTTGATGGCAAATTGCTCGGTCGGCAGGCCAAAGGCGTCCCAGCCGATGGGGTGGAGCACGTTGTGGCCCTGGGCGCGCTTGAAGTGGGCGAGGATGTCCGTCGCGAAATAACCGACCGGGTGGCCGATGTGCAGGCCCTCGCCGGACGGGTAGGGGAACATGTCGAGCACGTAGTATTTCGGCCGCGCGCGGCCCGTGGCGTCCTCCCGCGCGGCAAACGTGCCATGCGTGCGCCAATACTCCTGCCAGCGCGCCTCCACGCGCCCAAAGTCGTACTCTGCAATACTCGTCGCCATAGATGAAAAGGGGGGAGATTGGCGGGTTGGCGGCGGGAGGTCAACGCTTACGGGCCCGCCCCCCCATTCCAAACAACCCCCTTTCTTATAGTCGGCCTGTTCTTGACACCCCCCGGGGGCTCGGGTGTTATGTCCCCTTTGGCCGGGGCTGATTCCCGGCCTTAGACTACTACTTCTATGGAACCGACCTATCGCCCGTCCAAACTGGCTCGCGCCCGCCGCTGCGGCTTTCGCGCGCGCAACAAGACCCGGGGAGGCCGCAAAGTCCTCGCCAACCGTCGCCGCCATGGCCGCAAGCGCCTGGCTATGTAAGACCACGCCCGTTTCGCGCCTTTTCTTGCCCGTCATGTCTTCCGCGCCGGCCACCGCCGCCGAGGGTGCTTCCCCAAGCGAGCCACTCGATTCGCCTCGACGCGAGCGCCTGGCCCGTGCCCAGCACCTGCGGGGCGCCGCCGACTTCGACGAAGTCCGCCGCACGGGCCGCCGGGCCGAAGCCGGGCCGTTTACGCTCCGCCTGCGTCTGCGGACCGAAGGCCCGCGCCGCCTGGGGATTATCGCCTCGCGCAAGGCCGGGCCGTCCATCACCCGCAACCGGGCCAAACGCACCCTGCGCGAGCTATTCCGCCGGAATCAGGACGCCCTGCCACCCTCCTGCGATGTCGTCGTGATAGTCCGGCCTAATTTCCTGGAATTTCCCTTTGCGGAAATCCGCACGCGCTACCTCCACGCGCTGAAGCAAACCGGTCGCACATCCAAGTAATTTTCTTTTCCGTGTCCGCCCCTACCGAACAACGCCCGTCTCTTCCCGCCTACCTCGCGGCCGGGCTGGTGCGCGGCTACCAGATTTTTCTGTCGCCGCTGCAACACGTTTTTGGGCCTGGTGCCGGCTGCCGCTTTTCTCCCGGCTGCTCGGAATATACCCGGCAGGCGTTGCTGACCCACGGATTGCTGCGCGGTAGCTGGCTCGCGGCGCGGCGACTGGGGCGCTGCCATCCTTTTCATGCCGGCGGGCTCGACCCCGTGCCGCCGGGCCGTTTTGTTCCCGGGCGCATGTGGCGTCCGCAGGTGGAAAATTAAGCTGCACCCTTGACCCATTCACTTTCCGCGTTTCCGGTTCATGGATAAAAAATACACCATTTTTGGCGTTCTCTGCATCGCCCTCGCTCTGGGTTTATTCATCCAGTCGTATCGCGATCAGCAGAAGCTGGAGCAATACCAGCAGGAACATCCGGAGCTGTATGCCGCGGCCAATGGCACGGCGGGTAACACGACAACCGGTAATTCGACGGTCGGAACAACCGAGAACACCACGGCTGCGTCGGCGACTGCCCCCGCTGGTGATATGGCCGCCAGCCCAGTCGTGGCCGCCGCCGCTTCGGCTCCGTCCGTTCCCTCCACACCCGCGGCCCTTGCCTATCTGGAAAATGACGACGTCAAGGTCACACTGACTGAAGATGGCGGCGCCATTCAATCCATTGAGCTGAAAAAGTATGCTGCGAAAATGAACAGTACCGACCATGTGATGTTTGACGCCGGTGCGCCGCGCTCCGCCTTGTCGTTGTCCGTACCCGTGCCCGTCAAGCCCGGCTATACGGCCGATACCTATTGGTCGTGGTCCGGCCGGGCCGCGTCATCGGTCATCGGTAATCCCGGGTTGCCCCCGGTGCCCTTGCTCGGGCGCTTCACGCTGGATAAATCGGCCACCTCCCCGACGAGCGTCACTTTTCGCGGCGTGACGTCCGACGGTCTCGAACTGGTGCGCACTTATACGCTCGGTTCCGGCAGTGACGATGCGTACCTCATCCACCACACCACGACCATCGCGAACCACGGCCCGAAGCCGGTTTCGCTCCAGCGCCTGTTTGTCAACGCCGGCATGGCGCCCGCCCCCGCGCCCGATGCCAGTTCGCTGGCCCAAACTTATTTGAATTTTGGTTACTATGATGGGACTGCCGCCAATTTCGTGACGGTCTCCGAGTTCATGGATCACCCGGCGAGATTGTTGGGTTTGTTTCCCGGGCACCCGAAGGAAAAAGACTATGTTTACGGCACGCACGACAACGCGGACCTGCGCTGGGTGTCCGTCAAAGATTTCTTTTTCACCACGGTGCTGATGCCGGAGGGCATTTCCGGCCGGGGCTTTTATGTGCAGGGAGTTCCGATCAAGGTGGATAATACCGACCAGACCACCGTGACCGGCGATTTGGAAGTCAGCCTGGGCATTCTGGCCCCCGGGAAGGAAAAGAAGCTGGAGCTTTCCTACTACGCCGGCCCGAAGGACTATGTGCGGTTGGACCGCCTGGGCGAGCAGCAGGACTTGAACATGCAGTTTATCAGCTGGCTGAGCAGTTTCAGCAAAATCCTCCTTCTCGCGCTCATCGCCATCCACAAATTTATCGCGCCGGTGTCACCCACCTGGGCCTGGGGTTGGACCATCATTGTTTTTTCCATCATCATCAAGGGCGTGACCTGGCCGCTGACGGCCATCCAGGTCCGCTCGGGCCGGCGCATGGCCAAACTCCAGGCGCCGATGAAGGCGCTCAAGGAAAAATACAAGGACAACCCGCAAAAATACCAGACCGAGGTCATCGAGCTTTACCGCGAGCACAAGATCAACCCCGCGGCCGGCTGCCTGCCCCTGCTCATCACCTTTCCGATTTTCATCGCCTTCAATTCCGTGTTGCGCACCGCCGCCGAGATGCGCTTCGCGGGCTTCTTTTGGATTCATGACATGGCGGCGCCTGACACCATTGCGCACCTCGCCAGCTTCCCCATCAACCCCCTGCCGTTGATGATGTCCGCCACCACCATGCTGCAGATGCGCATCATGCCCTCACCCACGACGGACAGCAGCCAGCGCATGATGATGCAGGTGATGCCCTTGATGATGCTGGGCTTCTTTTACACCATGCCTTCCGGCATGATTCTGTATTGGACTTGCAACAACCTTTTCACCATCCTGCAGCAATGGTTGAATAAGCGTCAGAAGGACAACGACCCCGCGGACGCCACCCCTGCCGCCGCTGTTTCCGACCGCCCCAAGGCCAAACGCCGCTAACCTTTCCCCGCCATGTCTGGACACAGCAAATGGGCCACCACCAAGCGCCACAAAGCCGTCATTGATTCCAAGCGCGGCAAGATTTTCAGCGCGCTGAGCAAGGACATCACGCTCGCCGCCAAGGCCAGCGGCGGCGACCCGGTCTCCAACTCCCGCCTGCGGACGTTGATTGAAAAGGCCAAGGCCGCCAACATGCCCAATGACAACGTGGACCGGGCCATCAAAAAAGGCACCGGCGAAATCCCCGGCGTCATCTACGAGGAAATCACCTATGAGGCGTTTGCCCACGGCGGCATCGGCGTCATTGTCCAAGTCACCACGGACAACAAGCAGCGCGCCGTGGCCGAGGTACGGGCTGTTTTGACCAAGCAAGCCGGCCACTTGGCCACTTCCGGCGCGCACGCCTTCAACTTCCAGCACCGCGGCCAGTTCCTCATCTCCGCCGAGAAAACCACCGAGGACAAGTTGATGGAAATCGTCCTCGACGCCGGCGCCGAGGACATCAAGTCCCACGGCGACCATTTCGAGGTCGTGTGCCCGATTTCCGCCTACGACCACGTGTCCGACGCCCTCGCCAAGGCCAAAATTTCCGCGGATTCCTCGGAAATCGCCTACCTGCCCATTATCACGGTGCCGGTCAAGGACGCCGACTCCGCCAAAAAAATCCTGACTTTGGTCGAGCAACTCGAAGCCATTGACGACGTGAAGAACGTTTTTATCAATGCGGAGATTGATGAAAACGTGGCGGCGGGGTAAACTGGTAAATTAGTGTGAAGCTGTCAGCTCCTTAATCTCAATATGCCGGTATTCCATGGTGGGGCCGCGGTCGGCTTCCAGTCCGATGCCGCCGTTGGCTGCAATTTTCATGGCTTCTTCCAACAGCTCGCCGTTGCTGGTGCAGTGCGCGGTTTGGCCGTGAACAACGATTTCAATTTGGTTCCAGTCCTGCGGCTTGTAGAGCTTTAGGTTATAGTACGGCCCCGCCTTGAGGTA
Source organism: uncultured Opitutales bacterium (assembly GCA_964499725.1). Taxonomy (GTDB): domain Bacteria; phylum Verrucomicrobiota; class Verrucomicrobiia; order Opitutales; family JABDGR01; genus JABDGR01. Next base: position 5,376 of record CAZCMU010000083.1, on the reverse strand, counting down.
ATCGCGGCACTGCAATTGGGTGGAGCGGACAAAGATGCCGCTGTCGGCGTTGACCCCGGCGCGAAATTCCAGCTTGAGGATGAAGTCGGTGGGAAACTCGCGCACCGTCCACAACTGCCGGATGGGCTCCTTGGTGCGGTCGCGGTCGTGGACGGTCATGATGCCATCAGCCACCGTGAAGCGGTTATCAGTACTGGCGGTTTTGCCATCAAATTTGTCCCCGCCTTTGTATTGCCAGCCGGTGAGGTCGTGGCCGTTGAACAAACTTTCGAACCCCGGGTCGGGCTGCCAGCTGCCACCCAAGGATTCCAAAGTAGCGCAGCCAGGCAACGCGACCAGCATGGCCAGCAAAAGCAATAATAATGAGAGTGAGTGAAAGCGCGTGAATTTTGGGGTAATAGGATTCATGGGGCAGCGGGGGTACCCACAGCTATCTCATACCACCCTTTTGAACAATCCGATTTTCTCTCCCTTACCCCAAAAACGGCAGCTCCGTAAACTTCTGCCCCAACACAGTTTCGGGCGGGGTCTCCAGCCACTTGTCCAACACCGTGGCGTACACCTGCCGAAAATCTATTTTGTAAGTGAGGTCGCCTTTGGTGGGAATGTTCAAGTCCGGGGCATCGCCGATGACGCCGCCTTGTTTCAGCGCCCCGCTCATGACAAACAGCGGCGCGGCGGTGCCGTGATCGGTCCCCTGAGCATCGTTTTCATAGGGCCGCCGGCCAAATTCCGAAAAAGTCATCGTTAGCACTTGCTTGTCGAGCCCGTGCGCCACGAGGTCCGCTTGAAACGCCGCGAGTGAGTCCGACAAATCGCCGAGCAGTCGCTGGTGGGTGTTGAGTTGGTTCGCGTGGTTGTCGTAGCCCGTCTGCTGGCAGAAATACACGCGCGTTTCCAGCCCGGCGGCAATGAGCGAGGCCACCCGTTTCAACGATTGGCCCAACGGCCCGGTCGGGTACGCCGCCGTGGTCTGGTAGGCGTCGAGAATTTGCTGCACGCGTTTCTCGGTGACGAGCGCGTCCATCAAGGTATGGCTCAGGAAATTGCCCATGTCACCGGTGGCCGGCGCTTGGGCAAATTCATCCAGCAGTGGTTTAAAGGCGGTGCGGTCTTTGCGCTGGCGCTGGCGCTGGTTGCCGCGAAAATTGCCGCTGATGCCGAAATAGTCCTTCGGGTCCTTGGCAAAAAACGTCTGCGGCAGGGTCAGGGTCGAGTGCACACCGACGGGGTCATTCGCGTGCGCATCGGCGGGCGCGCCTTCACAACAGTTGTCGAGGTAGCGGCCCACCCAGCCGTCGCTGAGGAAGGTGTCCGCGTCGCTGGCGGTTTCCCAGATTTCACTCGAGCGGAAGTGGCTGCGGTTGGGATTTGGGTAGCCGACGTTTTGCAGCACGGCGAATTTGCCCTCCTTCGCCAAATCGGCCAGCGCTCCGCACGGCGGGGCGAACGCGACTGAGTCATTCAGCTTGTGCAAGGCGTTGGGGTCTTGCAGCGCCAGGCGCGGGCGCAGCTTGTAATAAAGGTCGTCGGTGTAGGGCACCACCGTGTTCAAGCCGTCATTGCCGCCGGCCAGTTGCACCAGCACGAGGATGCGTTTGTCCTTTTCCGGCGCGGGCACATTGGCTGCGGCGGCGTCGGTCAGAAACCGCGGGGCATAGGCGCTGAAGGCGAGCAGGCCGAGGCCCGAGCCCGTCATCCGCAAAAATTCGCGGCGGGTCGTGGGCAGACGCGGGGTGTGGTTGTTGCTCATGGCGTCTTGGGGTTTAGCACAAATGGTAGGCCGGCGATTGGAAGAGCGCGACCGCCACGTCGCGCACCAGCTCGACGCGCTGGCCCTGGTCGTTTTGCATGTAGTCGAGAATGTCGGCGTGGTAGGCGTCGTTCGCGGTGCCGGCGAGGAAGTAATTGAGCAACTGCGCGGCGATTTCCTCGTCGCTTTTGGCGGCGAGGTTTTGCAGGCGGGCATTGTCCATGGTTATCGCGCCCTGGCCCGCCTGCCGGGCGGCCTGCAGCTTCGCCTGCAAGTCCGCGGTCAGGTTGCGCTCGTTGATGGGGTTGAACATTTGCTGCACCAACTGGCGCCGGGCGGCAAAGGTCGAGGAGTTAATCCAGTTTTTTCCGCCGAGCCACCCGCGCACGTTGGGCGGGTTGAACGGCTCCTGGCCCATCGAGCGCAGATTTTGGTAAACCTGGTTTTCGAAGGGCGAGACGTCGAGATTCAAGTCCTGGCACAACCCGAGATAATATTGGGTGGGCGTCTTGACCATCGCCGCGCGGAATTCCGGCCGGAAAAACAGTTGCGAGGAAAAGACCGTGCGCGCGAGTTGATCCACGCGAAAATCGCTGCGCGACCATTGGGTGCCCAGTTCCGTGAGGTACGGTGTGGGCAGCGGGTCCGGCGACAGGAAGTAGGCGAGGAAGCGCTTCGGCAGGTGCGTGCGCGCCGCGGGTTCCTGGAAAATCAGGTCCGCCACGTCTGCCGCGCCAAAATTGCCGCTTTTGCCAAAAATGGTTTTCACCGTCGCATCCCAGCGCCGGCGCACAAACGCGCCTTGTTCGTTGAGAACGACGATGCCGGTCAGCGCGCGGGCGGCCTCCTTGATGTCGCCTTCGCTGTAGTGGCCCTCGCCAAGCGTGAACAGCTCCATCACCTCGCGCGCAAAATTTTCATTCGGCACCCCCGCCACGCTGGTGTCCAAGTCCAGGTATTGAATCATCGCCGGCGAATAGGTCACGACCTTGATGATCTGGGGGTAGGGCTGCAGAAAGGACGTGCGCAGCAGGTTGATATGGTTGTGGATGCGCTCCGGGTCTTTGACTTTGCTGTTGGCGACCACCAGCACGTTGGCCAGGAACATCGTCAGGTTTTCCTGTGGGGAATTTTCCGGCTTGGCGGCAAACGCCAGCCAGGCTTGCACAAATTCGTGAAACGCTTGTTGCTGGAGCTGATTCAACTCCATGGCCAACTGGCGCTGGGGTGGGATGGCGGCCCCGGCCCCCTGGCCACCGCGGCGGCCAGGCAAACTGGGCACGCTGACTGGCGCGCCGGAACGCTGCGCCGCCACCAGCTCACTTCGCTTTTGCGTATAGGCGGCCAGGCTTTCCGGCGGCGTAAACGGGCGCACATAACCAAAGGCGTCTTCCAGGGTCTTTTGCAGGCCTTGTTTGAATGTTTGCTCCACCCGGTCGGGCGTCGCGGAAAAGCCGATGCGGTGCAGCAGGTGCCTTGCGGCATCTCGATTCCAGTCCTCCGGCTTCAGCGGGGACCACGCCTGCAACGGCGTAAAATTGGCGGGGTCGAGGGACATGGGGCGCGGACTAGTTATAGAAACCGTGGCCACCTGTATAAGGTTTCGGCCTAACGCTTATGAATATATGGAATAAACACCCAGAATGCAAAGCCTGGTTCGCTAAAAATGGATTAAAATTTCCGCTACTGGGGTGCTTACCCCGCATTTATCGCCGCGTCGTTTTGTAAATTCTCGGCACCCGCTGCGTGATGGAGCAGAAGGTCTCCCAGGGAATGCAGTCGCACCAGCGGCTGAATTCCGCCACGCCGATGTGCTGGCCTTCCTGTTCACCAATGAACGTCGCAATGTCGCCCACGGCTACGTCCGCCAAGGTGGAGGCGTCCACAATGGTTGAATCCATGGACACGCGGCCCAGCACCGGGCAACGCCGGCCGCGGATCAGGATTTCAGCGCGGTTGCTGGCCGCTGTCGGCAGGCCGTCGCCATACCCGGCAGTCAAGATCGCCACGCGCGTATCACGTTCGAGCGTGCGGGTGCGACCGTAGCCGACGCTGGTGCCCGCCGGCAGCGTCTTGACGAGGCCGACGCGCGTGTGAAATGACAACACCGGGTCAGGTCGCAGGCGCGACAACAGGGAATCGGGGTAAGGCAGCAGTCCGAATTGCAGCAGGCCGACGCGCACGGCGTTGATCGGGCTATCCGCGGCAAAACTTTCCAGTCCGGCGCTGTTGTCCGCGTGAATCAAAAACCCCTTCGGGTCGGCGGGCGCGGGCAATTTACTGAGGGTATCGAGGAACAATTGCCGCTGCCGGGCGGTGAACGCCGGGTCAGAATCGGCACAGGAAAAATGCGTGTACACGCCGCGCCAGGCCAGGTTGGGCGCGGCCGCCAGTTCGTTCGCCAGCGCCACCGCTTCGCTGTGCCACACGCCGATGCGGCCCATGCCAGTGTCAATTTTCAGGTGGACATTGAGGGTGCGTCCCGCAGCGGCTGCGGCGGCGTTGAGGCGGCCTATTTCTTCCGGTGCGGAAACGGTCGCCATTAAATCATATTCCACCAGCGCCGATTCCTCACCCGGCAGCACCGTGCCCAGCACCAGCACCGGCCATCCCGAGCCGATTTCGCGCACGTCCGCGCCTTCCTTGGCGTTGGCCACTGCAAAGCAATCCGCCCCGCATTGCATCAACCGCGCCACCGTTTGCGCCAGCCCATGCCCGTATGCGTCGGCCTTCACGACTGCCACGTAGCGCACGCGGGGCGGCAGGGCTGCGCGAATTTTGCCGAGGTTGCGCTCGAGCGCCGCAAGGTCAATCTCGGCCCAGCAGCGATGGGGCAGGGTGGACATGAAAGTCGTGCATTATAAATTCTGCAGGCTGAACTCGGCGAGCGGAAAGACGCTGCGCCCCAACTATTTTTCCGCCCCGGCCCATTTCTTGTATTCCGGCGCGCGGCCATAAGGCACGGCGGTTTCCACGGGGCGCAACAGGCCCGGAATAAGTAATACTTCCGGGTGTTCGCGCAAGGATACGCGCAAGCGTTCGGCGTATTGGGGCGCGCGGGCCGGCGCCTTGCGCGCGGGCACATGGTACCGCGTTCCCTGGGGCAGGTCGTTTTCGCCGATTTCCAGGACGGAGCTGGCGGCCAATACTGCTTGGTCTGGGCTAGCCACCATCAGCAAATTCCAGTGTCCCTGTCGGGCATCGGTAAAAATAGAAAACGGAACAACTGCGCCGCCAGCCAGGGCTGTGGCCGCCGCCAGGTGCAAACTCCCGCAGGCCCACACCGGGCGCACCGGCCCACTCTTGCGCTGGGCATCGTCCACCTGCCACGTTCGAATCGCCATCGCCGCCAGCCGCAGACCCAGTACTGACCCCGGCCCTTCGACATAGATGTACCCAGCTAGTTTCTCCCAAGTCGTCTTTGCCTCCGCCAGCACTGCGCTCACCCCGGCATAGATGGCCTCCAGTGCGCCTGCCTCGCTCTCCCGCCAGGCCAGCCAGCGTGCATTGGTCCACACCCCCACGCGCGCGGTCAAGCCGCTGGCGTCCAGGAACAAGCACGGTCCGGCAGGGTTAAAGGCAGGTGCGGGCACAGGTCAGACCTATACCAAACGCCAGCCCCG
>CAZCMU010000082.1:0-10848 GCA_964499725.1 uncultured Opitutales bacterium | reverse complement strand
CGAAGCCCGCCTGCGCGGCGCGATTCCCGTGCTCGTCACGGCGATGGATCGTGGCGCCCGCGGCACCGGCGCACCCAGTCACGCTCACGGTGGCTATACGGATGCAGTGCGCGAACTCGCCAAGGAGGAAAATGTCGCCTTTATTGATCTCTACGCCGACAGCATGACGTTCTACCAATCCGCCGGAGCCGACGCTGGCAGCATCTTGGCCGATGGCACCCACTCAACTGCTTACGGCGGTTATGAATTCGCCAAGTGCATCATCACGGGCATCAGGCAAAACAAGCTCGATCTGGCCAATCACATTGTGGATGACTTCAAGGACTTCGACCCCGCCCATCCCGATACCGCCGCCTCGCTTGATTTGAGCAAGGTTTTCCCCACTGGCGGTGGCGGTGCACGCGGCGGGCGTGGTGGCCGTGGTGGTCGCGGCGCTGCTGCCCCAGGTGCACCGGCCGCTGCCCCGGGTGCGCCAGTCGGCTCCGGCGACCCTGGCCCTGGCCCGCTGTAATCACCAGATTGCTTCAGCAGATTTAATTTGACGCTGCAGGCCGCCGACCGGTGGCTTGCGTTGGTGAAGTCGGAGGGACATGCTTCCCATTGTCGCGCATGGACACTTTTCTTCTGGTGCTGTTTTGGGGGCTGACCGTTTTATTTGCCCTGACAGGCTGGGGAATCTTGCTGGTTCGCCAAGGCTGCGATGCTGCAGACTGGCTGGAGGCCCCGGCCTGGGGCATCGCCGTCAGCAGCTTTGTCGGCAGTCTCCTGAATTTGCTCGGCTTGGCAAATCGAGCAGGCGTGCTTGTCTTCATCCTGGTTGGTTGCGTACTGAGCGGGCTTTCGTTCATCTCACCGTTTAAAATCTTGGCAAAACGGGCCAACTCTCGTCGTCTTCGCGTGGATTGGAAGTGGCTGGCGCTGTTGGCGCTGCCGCTCGGCGCACTCGCGTTGCGTTTTGGCGGCAGCGTCATGATCAAAACTTTTTACCCGAATCTGGCCCAGGCCGACTATGTTTACCTCAATCCGGGCGACGATTTAAAATCTTATCTCGTTTCACCGGAACAAATGCTGCAGACCGGTTCAATCGGCGAGGATCCGTTCAATTGCCGGCAGATGATGTCGGGCCTCGGCGCACAACACTTTTTGAACGCGATGGCGTTGGCCGTTTTGGCGCCGGATAATGTGCATATCATCGAGGGTGGCGTGGGGCTGGCGGCGGCCTGCCTCGCGGCCGCTGGCTTGGGTGTGCGGATGCAACTCGGGCGCACTGGGGCCACCTTGCTTATGCTGGTGCCGCTGATATTTCGCCCGTGGTATATTAATATCAGTAGCACGACCACGACCGCCGCGGTGCTCATCGCGCTTTGTTCAGCGCTCCTCCAGTTGTTTGGCCCGACTGGTAATCGTGGACGAATACTGCTCACTTCCGGGTTGTTGCTGGGCGCAGCCAGTTCGCTCAAGAGCACAACCATTCCCAGCGCTGTCATTTTGGTGCTGGTCGCTGCGGGACTTTCCGCGCTGGCCCAAAAAAGCTGGCGTCCGCTTGGCCTCGGCTTCCTCGTCGGTTTAGGGGGCTTGGCCGCAATGTCACCCTGGATGTGGTGGCAATACCATTCCTCCGGCACTCCGCTTTATCCAATGTTGGGCCGGGGCTTCCATGTGGAAGTGTTTTTTCCATCGGCACGCGTGCCCTTTCACGGGACGGTCGTCCATGAATTAAAAATTGGCCTGATCCTGCCAGTCACGGTCGTGGCCGGACTGCTGCTCGCCTGGGCCGTGCCAGCCGTGCGCAAGGTGCTTCACCGCCCCGCCGCTTGCGTGAGTCTTGCCATCGTCATTGGGTGGGCGATTGCGTGGCCGCTGATTGCAATTTCCACCGAGTACGACGGTGTGTCCCGCTATTTGCTGGCCGCGTGCATTACGTCACTAATTATGGTGCTGGCTTGCACCTGGCACGCCGGTCTGCAAATCGGGGCACTGCCGGGTCGCCACTGGGCGCGCTGGTGCGGCCCTGCGCTATTCGCGGCGCTCTTGTTGGGCCACTGGACGGAATTGCAAATAGCCTACGGTCAAATCACCCCCGATGACCTCGCCAACAGTATATCCGGCCGGCCCTATGACTGGAATAGCGAGGCCGACGTTGCCCGTGCCGCGCAAACCGCGGTGCCCGTGGGCGCCAAAATCCTCGCCTACACCGATACGCCTTTCTTATTCAATTTCACGAGCAATCCTATTTTTGTCGTGGACTGTCCCGGCGAAGCCAGCTTGCCCCCGGGAATGCCCGTCCGCCAAAGCGGGGAAGCCGTGGCGTCCTATTTGCTGGGCCACAACATTCGTTACGTCATCTACTCCTATAAAACCCAGGCGGGCAGCCCGCGCGCGACTTTTGGATTTTTACTCGACCCATCCTATGGCACTCTGGTGAACCGCATCGCGGCCCTCTCCTTCGCGTTTCAAGACGACCTCGCTGATTTGTCGCACACGCGCGTCCGCCTTTACGACGATGGCAGCATCTTCGTGCTCGACCTCGCCAGCCGTCTGCCGTCAAAACCGAAAGCTCCCTGAATGTTTCCGATTTCATCCGAGCCTTGTCTGGGCATTCGTAAATAAACATTGCCAGCGCGCCGACCGGAGGCTTGCGTTGACAGAGCTGTCCCGTCCTTCTCCTTTCTCACGCATGGACACTTTTCTCCCGGTGCTGTTTTGGGGACTGGCCATTTTGGCTGCGCTGACGGGCTGGGGACGTTTGCTGGCTCGTTCATGCCCTGATGGAACAAACAACGCTGCGGACTGGCTGGAGGCGCCGGCCCGGGGTATTGCCATCAGCAGCTTCATCGGCAGCCTGATGAATTTAGCCGGGCTGGCTACCCGGGCGGGGGTGGCGCTATTCATTCTGGCTGGCTGTGCTTTGACGGGCCTTTCACTCGTTCCGCTGTTGAAAAACATCGCGAAGCCCTCCAGCTGGCGTCGCCCCTCCCGCGATTGGAAATGGCTCGTGGTGCTGGCGTTGCCGCTCAGTGCCCTTGCACTGCGCTTTGGCAGCAGCGTGCTCATCAACACTTACCTCCCCTATGCTGCGGGAACGGAACACATCTACTTCAACCCGCAAGACGATGCCTTGTCCTACCTAGTTTCGCCCGAGCGAATGTTGCAGACCGGCTCGTTGGGCCACGACCCGTTTAATTCGCGGCAAATGATGTCGGCCCTGGGCGCCCAGCATTTTCTCAACGCAATGGCGCTGGCTATTTTCCCGCCGGAAAACGTACATGTCATCGAAGGCGGCGTGGCGCTCGCCGCAGCTTGCCTGGCGGCCGCCGGTTTGGGCGCGCGCCTGCAACTCGGGCGCACTGGGGCCACCTTGCTCACGTTCGTGCCGCTACTTTTCCGTCCTTGGTATATAAATATCAGCAGCCTCACCACCACCGTGGCAGTCCTCATCGCCCTTTGCTCGGCGCTGGTGCAGTTATTCAGCACGGAGAAGTCGCAAAAACGTTGGCTGCTCACATCCGGTTTGCTGTTGGGCGCGGCCTGCTCGCTCAAGAGCACGACCGTTCCCACCGCTGTTATTTTGGTGGCCGCCGCCTCGGCTCTTTCTACACTGAACCAAAAAAGTTGGCGGCCCCTTGGCCTTGGTCTGCTCGTCGGCTTGATGGGTCTGGCCACGATGCTGCCTTGGATGTGGTGGCAACTCCATTCTTCCGGCACCCTGCTCTATCCCTTGCTGGGCCGCGGCTTTCACATTGAAGTCTATTTTCCCTCGGTGTCAGCGCCCTTTCATGGCGACGCCGTTCATGAATTGGAAATCGGTCTCATCCTGCCCATCGCCCTGCTCATCGGCCTTTTACTCGCTTGGACCATGCCCGCAGTGCGAGCAACCGTGGACCAATCCACCGCTTGCGTGACTGTTGCCATCGTGGCCGCTTGGGCCGTCACCTGGCCGCTGCTTGCGATTTCGACCGAGTACAACGTCATCGCCCGCTATTTGTTGGCGGCGCAAATCACCGCACTGACCGTCGTGCTGGCCGGCGCCGGGCAAGCCGGCCTCCAGCTTGGCCGACAGCCCGGCTGGCGCTGGGCGCGCTTTACCGGCCCGCTGCTGCTGGTCGCACTTTTACTCGGCTACCGAACGGAGCTCTACATTGGCTATGGCCAAATCGCGCCCCACGACCTCGCCAACAGCATCGTTGACCGCCCCTATTTCTTAACCACCCTGACTCCGCACGTCCATCGCGCCCAGGCAGCGGTGCCAGCCGATGCCAAAATTCTTGCTTACACCGACACTCCGTTTTTATTCGATTTCAACAGTAATCCCATTTTTGTCGCCGACTGGCCAGGCGAAGCCAGCCCGCCGCCCGGGATGCCCGTCCATCAAGGCGGCGAAGCCGTGGCCGCTTTTTTGCTCGGGCAGGATATTCGTTACCTCATTTACTCGTACAAAAACAAGGCGAATTACTCACGCGCGTTTTTTCAATTTAACCTCGACCCCAGCGTCGGTCGCGTGATGAACCGGCAAGCGGGCCTGGCCTTCGCTTTTCAAGACGACCTTACCGAACTGGGGCAGACGCGCGCCCACCTCTTTGACGACGGCTATTTCTACGTGCTCGACCTTGCTCATCGGCAACCGCCAAAATCAACCCATCCCTGAAGATTGTCGATTCTTCGGTTGCTTGTCTTGGCCCATGACGCGGGGAACCTGCCGCCATCACCATAATACGAATTCAGCCGGTGGATTGTTGATTTCATATTGTAAGATTGCCGACGCGCGGATTGAGCGGCAAAGTCGTCCGTTCCTTCTCCTTTCTCACGCATGGCTACTCTCTTCCCGGTGCTGTTTTGGGGTCTGGCGATTTTGGCCGCATTGACGGGCTGGGGACGTCTGCTGAGCTGCAGAACCCAGGTTGCTGATGAGGCCGCCAATTGGCTGGAGGCCCCAGCCTGGGGCATCGCGATGAGCAGCCTCATCGGCAGTCTGATGAATTTAGCAGGACTGGCCACGCGGGTCGGCGTGGTCGTTTTTATTCTGGCCGGCTGTGCGCTCTGCGCCTTCTCCCTCATCGCGCCTTTGAAGAATCTGGCGAAGTCCGCTCAAACACGTCGCCTCGCGGACTGGAAATGGCTGGCGTTGCTCGCGGTGCCCCTGTCCGCCCTTGTGTTGCGCGCGGTTGCCAGCGTGATGATCAACACCTTTTTTCCATATGCTGTTTGGGCCGAACATAGCTTCCTTAATCCGCAGGATGATGCGTTATCCTACCTCGTTTCACCGGAGCGGATGCTGCAGACGGGTTCGCTCGGTCTGGATCCATTCAATTCCCGGCAAATGATGTCGGGCCTGGGCGCGCAACACTTTCTCAATGCCATGATGCTGGCCCCATTTGCCCCGGACTTCGTGCATGTCATCGAAGGCGGCGTGGGGCTGGCGGCGGCCTGCCTCGCCGCCGCCGGGCTGGGCGTACGCCTGCGGCTCGGGCGTGCCGGGGCAACACTGCTGATGATCGTGCCGCTGATTTCCCGTCCCTGGTTTATTAACATAAGCAGCACCACCACCAGCGTCGCCGTCCTCATCGCGCTCGGCTCGGCCATCATTCAGTTATTCAGCCAAACCGGAAACCTGCGACGATGGCTGCTGACCTCCGGCCTGCTGTTGGCGGCGGCCTGCTCGCTCAAGAGCACAACCATTCCCACGGCGGGCGTATTAGTCGCGGGGGCTGCGGCTTTGGCGGCGCTAGACCAAAAAAACTGGCGACCACTGGGCCTTGGCCTGCTGGCCGGAATCGCCGGATTAATCGTGATGACACCTTGGTTGTGGTGGCAGTTCCACTCGTCCGGCACCCCGCTTTATCCCCTGCTGGGCCGGGGTTTCCACGTGGAAGTATTTTTCCCCTCGGTATCAGTTCCCTTTCATGGCGATGCGGTGCAGGCTTTGCAAATTGGCCTCGTGCTGCCCATCGCCCTGCTGGTCTGTTTGCTCCTCGCCTGGGCCGTGCCCGCCCTGCGCGCGACGATGGACCGCCCCACCGCTTGTGTGGCCCTGGCCATGGTGGCCGGGTGGGCCGTTGCCTGGCCCCTCATCGCCATTTCGACCGAATACAATGGCGTAATGCGCTACCTCCTGGCGGCGCGGATGGCCGCATTGACCATGGCTCTGGCGTTCGCATGGCAGGCCGGGCTGCTCTTGGGCGCACAACCCGGCAGGCGCTGGGCGAAGTATATTGGCCCGCTCTTGCTGGCCGCTCTCCTGCTCGGGCAACGGGCCGAACTGGAAAATGGCTACGGCCAAATCGTACCCCACGACCTTGCCAACACGATGACCGCCAAGCCCCATTACTGGACCAGCCTCGCCGCCCTTTACCAGACAGCGCAATCAACCGTGCCGGTTGATGCCAAAATCCTAACCTATACGGATGCGCCCTTTCTATTCGATTTCGCCGGCAATCCCATTTTTGTCGCCGACTGGCCCGGCGAGGCCAGCCCGCCCCCGGGGCTGCCCGTCCATCAAGGCGGCGAAGCCGTGGCCTCCTATTTGCTCGGGCAGGATATTCGTTACGTCATCTACTCCTATAAATCCCAGGCAAACTTCCCCCGCTCGGTTTATAAAGTTTACCTCGACCCCAGTCTCGGCAGCGTGATGAACCGCCAGGCCGCACTCTCGTTTGCCTTTCAGGACGACTTGGCGGAATTGTCCCATACGCGCACCCGTCTCTACGACGATGGCTATCTCTTCGTGCTCGATCTCGCGCGCCGTTTGCCAGCCAAACCAGCCCATCCCTGAACTTTCACCGCACCAGCGTCGCCGCCATCAAGCCGATTACAACATCGTTGGCCAATGTGCGCACCGTGAGGGTCTTTAATTCTTTCGCTGGATCGAGAGGCAAATCGAGCACCGTCGCCGCACCGCCACGCAAGCGCCCGCCACGCCCTTTGGCCTCGGCTAAATCCTCCGTACGCTCCTGGCCCGTGGCCAAATCCACCCGCGGCGGAATGGGCGCGGTCCGGCGGAAGGCAAAATCATCCATGAAATAATCCGTGTCAATCGGCCACCACGTCGTCGGGTTCTCCAGCGCCAGCCTGGCCGATGAACCGTCCGCATAGGTGACCACCACTTCGCCATTGTCTATCCGGCTCTGCATAGCGTTCGTCGAGCCGGCCATCAGCAGGTAAACATGCGAGGCTTTGCCGGCCAACGCAATGTCGGCCGCATGCGGGTAATTATCCCACTGCGAGGTGTACAGGATGTTTTTAGCACCCGCGTCGCCGGGCGTGGCAAAGGGCACGCCCTGCTGTGGCAGCGTATAAACGCCGCGGCCATCCGTGGCCGCCGCGCGCAGGCCGCTGTCGTCAACGTTGAAGGTCGCCGTCGTGTTTGTCCAATTGCCATAGCCCTGCAAAGGAATGGCCAGCGAAGTATACGGCGAACGCGGCGACAGGTATTGTTGTTTGAAAATCTGCCCTACCTGGTCGTTCAATGTTCCCGCCAGATTTACCGGTTCAAAATGGAATTTCGCCGGGTCGGCCACTCGCTTCCAGCAAGTCACCAGCGCGGTGGCGGTTTGCCCGTTGCCCAAATCGAGGCTGACCGGCACTGAACCCGGCGGGAGTTCCTTGCCCTCGAGCGCCACCTCGGAGGACTCGCCCAATGCCGGAATCGCCAGATGGATTTTCTCCTCGTGGCCAGCCAGCGCCACAACCGCTTCCTGGTTTATGGAGGAGGCCGTATTGTTGCGCACCGTGAAGCGCACGTGGGCGTCATCCTGCGTCTCTGCCGGAATGATTTCAAATGCCCGGCGAATTTCAAAGGTCACCGGTGCCCACCACCTCATCTGCCCTTGCTGAATCTTGAGAAAAACCGTCCGATTCCCCAGCGCGCCCACGGCGTTTGCTGTTAATGACGAGGGCGTAGCCGCGTCATTATTTAACGCGCCTTGCGGATCATTGAAAGCGAGCAATTGCGCCGCGCTCAACGAGGCGCGCATCTCGCTGCCCAAAGCCACGACGGCGGGAGCCACCGGTGTCGTCGGCGCGTCGCCCTTCCAGACGATGCGGATGTCATAATGCTCTGCGGGCGGGCAGGTGATCTCAATCCTCGGGGTTTCGACGGCATCCTCGACCGGGCGGAATTCCGCCGGCTGGCCGTTGACCGTGAGTGCGGCAACTTGCGTGCGACGGGCGGCAATTTGCATGCGCAACGACTGCGGCTTGGGAAACCGTTCGGTGACGGAATAATCTTCCGCAAAGCCCGGCGTCAGCACCGTCTCCTTGCGAGTGATGACCGCGGCGTGGTCGCCGCCGGTGTCGTCGGAGGTTTCTGTCGTGCTCGCGATATTCACCGCGCCTTCTGTGCGCAACGAATAATCCAGAAAGGGGTGATGGAAGCTCGCGTGGTCCCAGGCCGCGGGAAATCCTGGCCGGATTAGCAGTTGGCCCGCCAACGCGTCGGGGTGAACGCCAAACAAGCCCTCCACCAACGCGCGCGACGACATCCCTGCGCCGTCAGCAAAGTCGCGCTGGCTTTCGCCGCGATTGACATCGTAATAGGTGCACATGCCCGCATTCCCCGGACACAAACCAAGAAACATGCTGTCGAGCAGGCAGCCTTTGAAAAGTTTAAAGGCTTCCTCCGGCCGGTTGCTCTGCCAATAGGCCAGCGATGTATGCGCCGTCTCCGCCATCACCACATTGTTAAGCGACCAGGTGTACGGCATCCAATCGGTGGTGCTGACGGTTGCATAACCCTCTGGCACGCCCGGGCCCCGAATCGGTAGGTGCGGAATCTGCGTGTCAATGTAGCGGGACATCTGCCACGCTTCAAACGGCGTGGCGGCTTCTTCGTCAACCGCATGATAAAAAGTCCAGACTGCCGGACTGTTGTGGGTGAGCTGCAGGCCGAGCAAATCCTTGTTCTCCGCATACCATCCCAAACTCGGCAGCCAAAGCTCGGAACGCATCGCCTTGCGGATGAGTTCCGCTTCCTTTTGGTAGGGCACAGGATCCTCGCCAATGAGCGCGGCTACCCTCGCCGCCATCATGTTTTCGTAGTAGTTGTAAGCCGTCGCATGCGTTACCCCGCCGCCGTCGTATTCGAGGTCGTCGCTGGCCCAAATCGCCGCGTAAGCCTCATAGAGCGGCGCATTGCCGCCCCCAAATGACCGGCGAAACAATCGCTGCTCCCACGCCAGGTGCCGCTGCAAAACCGGCCATTCGCGCCGCGCAAAGTCCAAATCTCCCGTCCACAACAAATGCCGCAACATTTCATCAATCGCCACCACGTTCATGTCGTAGTGGGAATTGGACATGTCGCCATTGGAGTGCAAGGCCGGCTCATCGCGCGCGTAATTCGCCGTCGGGTCGAGTAACGGCGGACTAACCACCGACGAGGTATTCTGCCGGCCCGCCCAATAGGCAAATTGGCGGTCCGCCCGGTCAAACCAACCCAGCACGTCGCCCAAATAGGGTCCGCGCCAGCCGAGCAAACGCGAGCGCCACGCTACGCCGCCATGTTGATAAGTGCCGGTGGGTTCGTCCCATACGCCATCCGCCGCCACACACAAAGCCGCGGTAGCTGCGTTGATGTATGGGTCCGGCGTGTCCACCGAAACTTTCCCGGCGATGCTTTCGCGGCGCGCTTCGGCCGCGGCAAATATTTTCGCCAGGTCGTCACCGATCATGAGACTTGCAGAGGGAGTAGCCTTGGCCGCCGGGTCCGTCGGCGCAGCCCCACCCGCCTCCACGTAAGTCGGCAATTCCTGAACCAAACTTTCCCCCGCTTGTGGCACGCGCTGCAACCCAAAATAGGCCGGCTGCCCGGAGGTCAAGGATGTCAGCCCGGTTGTGACCGGTAACGTGGCGGGTTTCCCATTCGTCGCGAGCAGGCCAAGCAGGGAGTTCCATTGATTGGCATCCGCGATGGTGAAAGTCGTCTTGGGTGAAGCCGTGCCGAAAATGGCCGTGGTCACCGCCGTGCGACCGGTGCCCGTGCTGAATTGCATCGTGAAGGTCGTGTTCTTGAAGCTGAAGACATCTCCCTGGCAATTCTCCGGCGAAAGCTGGAAAAGCGTGTTCACCGCCGGACCGGTGCCAATATCACCGTCACGGCTCGGCCGCTCGCCATTGGCCCCGCCATACGCCCACACCAATGTCACCGGCGGCGCATTCACGGTTTCTGCCTTCACAATCAACCCCTGCCCTTCCGGCAGCACCATCGCCGTCAGATTCAATTTGCCTCCCTCCCCCAGTAACGGATCGGAAATTTCATACACCAGCGAGCCGGGCCGGTAACGGGCCTCGACGCGCACGCATTCACTCAGCCATTTGCCGCCGGTGGCAGTGTAAAACCCAATCCGCAGGTTGCCCCCGCGGCCCGGCAGGTACAGCGCAAACTCCGGCTGGTCGCCTCCATCCACGCGGAAGGCCGTGTTCGTGTAAAGCGGCCGGTTGAAATACTCCGGGCTGTTGACGATAACAAAATCCGTGCCCTCGGGCGTGTAGCGCAGCGGGCGATCAATATTGCTTTCGAGCATCGGCTTCGCCGCCGCCAAGCCCGGGATAAACGCCGCCGCCAACACGAACAGCGCGAGGGGAAACCGTCTAACGTTACGAATGGGGTTCATCGTACCCTAAAACGTAATCGTTTGACCGATAAACTCAAAGTAAATTCACTACGGTGCAGGAGCTGCCGCCGGCGCCACTGCGCCGGAAATCTCCGCACCCGTCGGCGCACCAACCGCAGCGCGCCAAACCAAGGGGATGCCATTTTCCGATTCAATTTTCAGACCCGGCCCTTGCGCACTGGCCTTCACATCGTCCGTCACATTGTCAATCTGCAGGCCCGTGCGCGTGGTGATGTGGCAATTA